>NZ_CP010341.1:662291-993437 GCF_000940845.1 Propionibacterium freudenreichii subsp. freudenreichii
CGCCTGGGCGGCCACCAGCCCGACCAGCTCGTCATAGGTGGGTTTACGCGACCGCGGCATGCCCCGAATACTCCACCTCCAGCCCCCGGACCAGCGACGCGACACGCCGCACACCCCGCCAGACCCCCGAACCCACCAGCTGAACAGTTACTCGGTTGCATTGTCTGCCAACCCCCTTGTAGGCGTCATGACATTCTGGGACGCCGCTGTGGCCTCTTGTACCGGATGCGCACCGTCATGGGACGCTGTGCGCACAACCACTGTTGTGGCCGGCTCGCGCTGACAACTTACTGATAAAACGCCGCGTCCGGCAAGGCTCGATGCGGTACGGCGACGCTTCCGCAAGTTTGTAGCACCTCCTCTGGGAGGATGTGCGCGCGGGGTTTGGCTAGGCCAGACCCCCCTTGGGCGTTAGCATGACAGGGTTGCCCGTGCGCTTGCGTGTGCCCGCGGCGCCAACAGCATGGCCATCAACAGAGAGTGCAGATGTGATTTCGGGTTTCCTCAATGCCTTCCGCACGCCGGATCTTCGAAAGAAGATGCTGTTCACCTTGTTCATCCTGGTGATCTTCCGCATCGGCTCGACGATCCCTGCGCCCAATGTCAACATCGCAGCAATCCAGAAGTGCGCCACGGATGCCACCACCGGTGAACAGGCCGGCGTCTACGCGATGATCAACCTGTTCAGTGGCGGCGCCCTGTTGCACCTGGCGATCTTCGCGCTGGGCATCATGCCCTACATCACCGCATCGATCATCCTGCAGCTGCTCACCGTGGTGATTCCCCGACTGGAGGCCCTCAAGAAGGAGGGTGCCACCGGTCAGGAGACGATCACCAAGTACACACGTTGGCTCACCATCGTGCTCGGCGTGCTGCAGGCCACCAGCTTCACCATGATGGCCGTGTCCGGGCAGCTCTACCGCACCTGCACCGAGTCGGTGGTCTACTCCGATGGCGTCTTCCCGATCATCGTGATGATCCTGACGATGACCGCCGGCACCTCGCTGATCATGTGGATGGGCGAGCTCATCACCGACCGCGGCGTTGGCAACGGCATGTCGATCCTGATCTTCACCCAGATCGCCGCGCGCTTCCCTTCGTCGATGTGGTCGATCAAGACCGCCCACCAGGGCAACCAGGGCTGGCTGCTGCTGGTGTTGGTGGTCGCGGTGGGCCTGCTGGTGATGGCCGGCGTGGTCTTCGTGGAGCAGGCGCAGCGCCGCATCCCGGTGCAGTACGCCAAACGCATGGTCGGCAACCGCCTGATGGGCGGATCGACGACCTATATCCCGATGAAGGTCAACCAGGCCGGCGTGATCCCCGTGATCTTCGCGGCCTCCATGCTGTACCTACCGATGTTGTATGCCATGTTCCGCCCCGAGGGTGCGGCGGCCACGTGGATCGCCACCAACCTCAATGGTCGCGGCGACACCGTCTGGTACAACGTCATCTACGTCGCGATGATCATCTTCTTCACCTTCTTCTACGTCTCGATCACCTTCGATCCGGTGGAGGTGAGCGACAACATGAGGAAGTTCGGTGGGTTCATCCCGGGCATCCGTGCCGGCAAGCCGACCGAGGACTACCTGGCCTATGTGCTCAGTCGCCTCACCGCGCCCGGTTCGTTGTACCTGGCGCTGATTTCGCTGATACCCACGGTGGCCATCGTGCTGCTGGGCGCCGACCAGAACTTCCCATTCGGCGGCACGAGCCTGCTCATCATGGTGGGCGTGGGGCTTGACACCGTCAAACAGATCGATTCCCAACTTCATCAACGCAACTACGAAGGGTTCCTCAAGTGAGACTGCTCATCATGGGCGCCCCCGGCGCCGGCAAGGGCACGCAGGCAGTGGGCATCGCCAAGCACTACGGTGTGCCAGCGATCTCAACCGGAGACATGTTCCGCGACAATGTGAAGAATGGCACCCCGCTGGGCAAGCAGGTGGACGCCATCATGAAGGCCGGCGACTTCGTGCCCGACGAGCTCACCGAGCAGATCGTGGCGGATCGACTTGACCAGCCGGACGCCCAGGGTGGCTTCCTGCTCGACGGCTTTCCGCGCACCATGCACCAGGTGGACGCGCTGGATGACTACCTCGACAAGCATGGGCACTCCCTCGACGCGGTGATCAGCCTGGACGTCGATCCCGAGGACCTCATCGCGCGCCTGCTCAAGCGGGCCGAGCTCGAGGGTCGCGCCGACGACAATGAGGAGACCATCCGGCACCGCATGGAGGTCTACACCTCCAGCACTGCGCCCCTGCTCGACGCCTACAAGTCACGCGGCCTGCTCGTGGCCGTCGATGGCAACGGCACGGTCGACGAGGTGGGCGCCCGGATCGCCGCCGCCGTCGATGCCAAGGTCGGGCGTTGAGCCCGTTGCACGTGGAACGCATTGAGGTCAAGAGCCTCGACCAGATCAAGGCCATGCGCGTGGCCGGCCTGGTCGTGGCCGAGGGGCTGGCGGCGATGGGCGACGCGGTGCGTCCCGGCATCACCACCGGCGAGATCGACCAGATCGGCCGGGACGTGCTGGCTGCGCATGGCGCCACCAGCAATTTCCTGGGCTATGGCACCGAATGGGGCCTGCCGCCCTATCCCGGGGTCGCCTGCATCAGCGTCAACGAGGTGGTGGTGCACGGCATCCCCGGAAGCCGCGTATTGCAGCCCGGCGACATCGTCTCCATTGACTACGGCGCCATCGTCAATGGCTGGCACGGCGATGCTGCCCGCACCTTTGCCGTGGGCGAGATCGACTCCGACTCACAGCTGCTCAGCGATGTGACCCGTGAATCCATGTGGGCCGGTATCTCCACCATCGGCACCGGACGGCGCATCGGCGACGTCTCGCACGCCGTGGAGGAGTCGATTGACTCCCACGGACGTGACTTCGGCATCATCCGCGACTACACCGGCCATGGCATCGGTACCGCCATGCACCAGGCGCCCGATATCCCGAACTACGGCAAGGCCCACCGGGGTCCGAAGATCGGCCCCGGCATGTGCCTGTGCGTCGAGCCGATGGTCACCCTGGGCATGGATGACACGGCGGTGCTCGACGACGAGTGGACCGTGGTCACGGTTGATTCGTCGCGTGCGGCGCACTGGGAGAACACTACCGCAGTGCTTCCCAATGGACTGTGGGTGCTGACCGAGCCGGACGGGGGCCGCGCGCAGCTGGAGGCCCATGGCGCCAGCTATGCCGGCCTCGACTGACATCCGCCTGACATAGGCTGGGCCCATGAGCCAATTGCCGATCGGATCACGGCCGCCCCGCGATCCCCAACGGCCGGTGGCCGATGCCCAGCGTGACGACCTCACCCAGCGGCTCAACACCGCCTACGAGCGCGGTGACCTGTCCCTGGAGGACTATCAGGGCCTGCTCGCGCAGCTCTTCGAGGCGCACACCACCGGCGATTTGGTGCCGGTGGTGCAGGCACTTCCCGCGCAGTACCGGGTGCCCTCGGCCCCGCAGGGGGCCGAGGTGGACACGAACCTCGCGCCCGGCGAGGTGAACCAGTCGCGCAAACGCGCCGATCTGAGCCTGCCGATGGCGAAGGTCGGCATCGGCATCGCTGCCGTACTGGCCATCATCGTGGTGGCGATCGTGATCGGCGTCGCGCTCTAGCCGGGCATCGCGCCCTGCCTGGGGGGGCGCTCAGACCGCGAAGATTCCGATCACCGGGTTCCACTCGAGGATCTCGCGCACCTTGAGGATGTCCTCGGTGTGCATCGGGTCCTGGTCCAACAAGGTGGCCACTTCCTCCGCGCTGTCGGCCTCGAAGATCAGCAGGGCCCGCTGGGGCTCCAGGCCGGGGAACGGCCCCGAGGCGCGCAGCACGCCGCGCTCGGCCAGTCCGCGCAGGAACTCACGGTGTCGGGGGCGTACTGCCTCGACGTCCTTGGCGGGATCGTAGGTGTAGTTCACGGCGAAGAAAGCCATGGGTTGCCTCCAGCAGCTCGATGCGTGGTGGCCGTTGTCTCCAACGGCGGTGTTGGTGCCCGTCAGACTACCGGTCTGCGCCGGCAATGGCGCAGTGAGTTGCCGGGTCGGGCACAGGCGGGGGCGCATGGCGGGACGGATCAGTGGGCAGGGCGAGCAGGGCCATGGATGGGGCGGTGGAGGGCACCCATCAGGGGCCACGCCGGGAGATTTGAGCGTGGTTGCCGGGCGACGTATAGTGGACCGTCGGTCACTCGTGTCCGAACGCGTTCGCGTGCTCGTAATCCCACACCGCAGTTTTCTGCTCGTGGGACACGGTACGCACTGTGCGCGACGGCGATCAAGAGATTGAGAGTTAATGGCGAAGAAAGAGGGAGCCCTCGAGTTGGAGGGCACCGTGGTTGAGGCTCTGCCCAATGCGATGTTCCGCGTTGAGCTGGACAACGGCCACAAGGTGCTCTCGACGATCAGCGGGAAGATGCGTCAGCACTACATCCGCATCCTGCCCCAGGACCGTGTGGTCGTGGAGCTGTCCCCCTACGATCTGACCCGTGGGCGCATCGTCTACCGGCATAAGTGATCAACGATCACGCGATCGAAGATCACGCGATTTGGCAAATACATCCATGACCAAGGGGCCTGTGCCCCGAGGTTGAGCAGAGGAGAGGCTCGATGAAGGTTCGTCCGAGCGTCAAGAGGATGTGCGAGCACTGCAAGGTGATCCGTCGCCGCGGTGTCGTGCGGGTAATTTGCACCAACCCGCGCCACAAGCAGCGTCAGGGCTGAGCACGCGCAGTCCGTCTGGACAATTGAACAACCCGGCCGCAAGGCCGGTCCACCCGCTGGACCAATCATCCGGCGGGCGGAAACAACACAACACAACGTGAGAGCAAGGCCGCAGGAAACTAGTGGTCGAACCCCCGGGCGAAGGCCGGGGCCCGCTGCCGGTGAGTATTGCCGGGAGGCCGACGGGAACGCCTCACGCCGTACACCTTCGCAGCCGGGGGACCGGCTGAAAACCAAGAAAGGTACCGCCTGATGGCACGCCTCCAAGGTGTAGACCTCCCACGCGAAAAGCGCCTGGAAGTCGCACTGACCTATATCTTCGGCATCGGGAAGACCCGAGCCGATGCAATCCTGGAAGCCACTGGAATCAGCCCCGACATCCGCGTGAAGGACGTCACGGATGCCCAGCTGGTCGAACTGCGTGACTTCATCGACGCCAACTACGAAGTCGAAGGCGATCTGCGCCGCTCCGTGGACGCCGACATTCGACGCAAGATCGAAATCGGCACCTACCAGGGCCGTCGCCATCGCGCTGGCCTGCCCGTGCGTGGACAGCGCACCCGCACCAATGCGCGCACCCGCAAGGGCCGCAAGAAGGCCGTCGCCGGCAAGAAGAAGGCCCGCTGATCCCCCGCAGGGACGCGGAACTAGGACTCCAGGAGAACAGGATTCATGGCAACAACTAGTCGTAAAGCCGCCTCGAAGACCAAGGTGCGGCGCAAGGTCAAGAAGAATGTGGTGACCGGTGAGGCCCACATCAAGAGCACGTTCAACAACACGATCATTGCGATCTCCGATCCCAATGGCGCGGTGATTGCCTGGGCCTCCGCCGGCACCGTCGGCTTCAAGGGCTCGCGCAAGTCCACCCCGTTCGCTGCCCAGATGGCTGCCGAGGCAGCCGGACGTCGCGCGATGGATCACGGCATGAAGCGCGTTGACGTCTTCGTCAAGGGCCCCGGCTCCGGTCGCGAGACCGCGATCCGCTCGCTGGGCGCCATCGGCCTGGAGGTCGGCACGATCTCCGACGTCACGCCCGTGCCCCACAACGGCTGCCGCCCACCCAAGCGCCGCCGCGTCTGATCCGAACCGACTGAAAAGGACTGAAGAACAATGGCCCGTTATACCGGCCCCATGACCAAGAAGTCCCGTCGCTTCGGGACGGACCTGGTTGGCAATGACAAGGCTTTCGAGCGTCGCCCCTATGCACCCGGTGTGCACGGTCGCGGCCGTACGAAGGATTCCGAGTACTCGCTGCAGCTCAAGGAGAAGCAGAAGGCTCGTTACGCCTACGGTGTGCTCGAGAAGCAGTTCCACCGCTACTACGAAGAGGCCTCGCGTCGTCCCGGCCGCACCGGTGACCTGCTGCTGCAGATCCTGGAATCGCGCCTCGACAACGTCGTGTATCGCGCCGGCTTCGCCTCCACGCGTCGCCAGGCCCGCCAGATGGTGAGCCACGGTCACATCCTCGTGAATGGCAAGAAGGTGAACATCCCCAGCTTCCGCGTGACTCCGCTCGACATCATCGACGTGCGCGCCAAGAGCCAGGAGATGACCCCCTTCGTCATCGCCCGCGAGACCTTCGGCGAGCGCGACGTGCCCGGCTGGCTGACCGTCAAGCCGAACAAGATGCGCGTGCTCGTGCACCAGCTGCCCACTCGCGAACAGATCGTCCTGGACGTGAACGAGCAGGAAATCGTCGAGCTCTACTCGAGGTAGGTCGCTCTGGCCGGTGTCGCCCTGCGGCGCCGGCCACCGGCTGCTTCGCCGAAATATCCGGGATCTCCCGGAACCCACCTGTCGCCTCGTCATATAGCGGTCGAGGCCGAAAGGAAACGAAAACATGCTCATTGCCCAGCGTCCGACGTTGTCGGAAGAAGTCGTCAACGACTTCCGCTCACGGTTCGTCATCGAGCCCCTGGAGCCCGGTTTCGGGTACACCCTGGGAAATTCACTGCGTCGCACCCTGCTGAGCTCCATTCCCGGAGCCTCCATCACCTCGATCAAGATCGAGGGGAACCAGCACGAGTTCAGCACCCTGCCCGGTGTTGTCGAAGACGTCACCGAGATCATCCTCAACCTCAAGGGCCTGGTGCTCTCGAGCGAAGAGGATGAGCCCGTGGCCATGTACCTGCGCAAGTCGGGTGCAGGCGAGGTGACCGCCGCCGATATCGCGGTGCCCACCGGCGTTGAGATCTACAACCCCGACCTGCACATCGCCACCCTGGCCGATGATGGTTCCATCGAGATGGAGCTGGTCGTCGAGCGCGGCCGCGGCTATGTGTCCAGCACGCTGAACAACAACCCGGATGCAGAGATCGGCCGCATTGCCGTCGACTCGCTGTATTCGCCGGTGCTCACCGTGAGCTACAAGGTCGAGGCCACCCGCGTGGAAACCCGCACTGACTTCGATCGCCTGATCGTCGACGTGGAGACCAAGCCGTCGATCCGTCCGCATGACGCGGTGGCGTCGGCCGGCAAGACGCTGGTTGAGTTGTTCGGCCTGTTCCGCGAGCTCAATGTCGAGGCCGAAGGCGTCGAGATGGGCCCGAGCCCGGTTGATGAGCAGCTGGCCGCCGACATGGCGCTGCCGGTTGAGGACCTCAACCTGTCGGTGCGCTCGTACAACTGCCTCAAGCGCGAGGGCATCCACACGGTGGGTGAACTGGTGAGCCGTTCCGAGCAGGATCTGCTCGACATCCGCAACTTCGGATCCAAGTCGATCGACGAAGTCAAGGAGAAGCTCGGCGACCTGGGCCTCACGCTGAAGGACAGCACCCCGGGCTTCGACCCGCTGGCCGCTGCCGATCGCTTTGAGGACGAGGACGACGGCGCGGACTACGCCGAAACCGAACAGTACTGATCTGGTGCGCCCTCCGGCGCTCCCAACATTTGGAGATTAAGACATGCCAAAGCCCACAAAGGGTCCCCGTCTCGGCGGAAGCCCGTCGCATCAGCGGATCATCCTGGCCAACCTGGCCACGCAGCTGTTCGAGCACGGCAAGATCACGACCACCCAGACGAAGGCTCGTCGGGTGCAGCCGTTCGCTGAGCAGCTGATCACCAAGGCCAAGCGCGGCGACCTGCACTCGCGTCGCCTGGCGGCGAAGACCGTCAAGGACAAGTTCGTGCTGCACCGTCTCTTCGACGAGATCGCCCCCACGATGGCTGAGCGCGAGGGTGGCTACACGCGCGTCACCAAGATCGGCAACCGCAAGGGCGACAACGCCCCCATGGCCGTGATCGAACTGATCACCGAGAAGCCCTCTGTGAAGGCAGCTCCCAAGGCCGCCGACAAGGCTGCCGACGTGAAGGCCGACATCGAGACCAAGGCCGAGAAGAAGGCCGACAAGGCCAACGAGGCCTCCTCCGAGAAGGTTGAAGCGGTGGAGGAGAAGGCCGAGGAGGCCAAGGCCAAGAGTGCCGAGGTGAAGGAAGCCAAGAAGGCGGAGCGCACCGTTCAGGAGTCCGTGGAGAAGTCCGACCACGAGTGAGCTTGAACACCAAGCACTGAACTGACCCGGTCAGGGCCCCGTGCGGGGCACCGACCGGGTCTTTTCACGTCCCGGGCCGGGCGCCGCCGGTGGTGCCTACGTGGCGGGCCTGCGCCCGGGCGACCACAATGGGCCCATGAGGATTGCCCAGCTTGCCAATTTCGTGGCGCCCCACTCGGGCGGAATGCGGGTGGCCCTGGACGGGCTGGGACGCGAATACGTGGCCGCGGGCCATGAACGGATCCTCATCGTGCCCGGCCTGCGGGACGCGGAGGTGGAAACCGCCTCGGGCGTCGTCTGCCAGATCGCTTCGCCCCGGGTGTCGGGCACCTATCGGATGATCGTGCGCCCGGGCGCCGTGCGTCGCGCCCTGCGCCGCTTCCGGCCGACGAACGTGGAGTGCTCTGATAAGTGGACGCTGGCCTGGACCGGCCGGTGGGCGACCCACCACGGGGTGGGGTCGGTGCTGTTCAGCCACGAGCGCCTCGACGACATGTTGGCCGGCTGGCTGCGGACGCGCCGCCCCATGCGACGGATGGTGGGGTTCCTCGACCGCCGGATCGTGCCCCGCTTTGATCGGGTCGTCGTGGCCTCCCAATATGCGGCCGAGGAGTTCGCGGCATGGTCGCCGCGCGTGCGCGTGGTGCCGCTGGGCGTGGACCTCAGCGAGTTCCGCCCGCTGCCGCGGACGCCCCGCGACGCCGGAGCCGCCCTCAGGTTGGTGCTCGTGTCACGCTTGTCGCGTGAGAAGGATCCGCAACTGGCCATTGATGCGGTGCTGGAGCTCCATCGACGCGGCGTGCCGGTGCGCCTGGACGTCTTCGGCAGTGGGCCCGACGAGGAGGCCCTGCGCAGCCGGGCCCGCGGCGGACCCATCACCTTCCACGGCTTCATCGCCGATCGCGGCGAGCTGTCGGCCCGGCTGGGTGCGGCCGACCTGTCCCTGTCCGTCTCACCGAAGGAGACCTTTGGACTCGTGGTGCTCGAGGCGTTGGCCAGCGGGACGCCGGTGCTCACCTCCAACCGCGGGGGAGCGCGCGAGATCATCACTCCGGGAGCCGGCGTGGTGGACGAGCCTGCCAGCGGCCATGTTCCCTGGGGCGCGTGGGCGCCGTCGCGTCCGACCGCACTGGCCGAGGCGATCGAGCAGCTGATCGGTCGACTGGGACCCGGGATGCGTCGGGCGGCACGCCAACGTGCCGAGCAGTTCAGCTGGCAGGATTGTGCCCACCGCATGCTGCAGGTGCACCAGGAGACGCTGGGGGATGGGGGACGTCAATAAGACGTCAATAAAGGGTGAGGCCCCCACCCGGCGCCATCCGCGAGATCGCGGACTGCGCACGGGCAGGGGCCCCACACACCAAAGACTCAGTTCAGGCCTTCGGCCCTGATCAGGCGCAACCCCAGGCCGACAGGCCGCTGGCTGCGTAGACCTTGTTGGCGATGGTGATCTGCTGGTCGCGGGTCGCGAGGTTGGCCGTGGGGGCATAGGCCGTGCCGCCGTAGGCAGCCCACGTGCTGGCCGCGAACTGCAGGCCGCCGTAGTAGCCGTTGCCGGTGTTGATCGACCAGTTGCCGCCCGACTCGCACTGGGCAATGCGATCCCAGATGCCCGAGTTGGCCGTGTCGGTGGCGCCACCCGAGGCAGCCTGGCCCGTGCCCACGAGCACGACCTTGCTGACGGGCTGCTTGTGGACGGTCTGCGACAGCACATCGCGCTGTGCTTCCTTGCCGTCCAGTGTCTTGATGCGGTAGGTGACCGTCCGGGCGCCCTCGACACCCGCGGTCTTCACCTTCGTGGTGCCCGAGGGGATGCTGGGATCTTCCTGACGCACGGTGTCGTAGTCGATCGGCTCGTCAACCGTCTTCTCATCGACATGGCCACGCTGCACCGTGAGCGTCATGCCCTCGACGGGCAGGGACTCCAGCGGGGCGCTGGTGACGTCATCGCCACCCACCTCGATGCCCAGGCCCTTCAGCAGGCCGCCCACGGTGGGATCGGTGCTGGAGACCTCGACGGTCCTGCCGTCGGCAATCACCTTCACGTGCCGCGGCGTGACCGCGGTGAAGGTCAGGCCCTCGCGTCCGACGTTCATCGAACGATCGACCGACAGCTTCGCGTCGTCACTCACACCGAGCTGGGCCAGGATCTCGGCCAGGTTGGTGGAAGTGGTCCACAGGGTGTGCGTCTGGCCGTTGAAGGTCACCGTGATCTGGCGGCCGAAGCGCACCGTCACGTTCTCCCCGTCATGCAGCTTCTGCGATGCATCGGGAATCACCTGGTCGTGATCGCCGAGCTGGATGCCCTGCTTGTCGAGCATGTCGGCGATGGTTCCGCCAAAATGATGGACGGTCTTCTGCTGTCCATCGACGTTGAGCGATACCTCATTGTCTGCGATGGCAGTTCCGACGCCGCCGACCGCAAGGGTCGCGATGCCGACTCCACCAATGAGCAGGGTCTTGAGACCGTTCTTCACGTGCTGTCTCCCGGCAGTTGACAATATCTGTGGGGTTCGGCGCGAGGGGAGCGTGCCAGGACCGAGCAACACTCTAGCGAATAGCTGAGAGAAAACAAAGAGTTTCTAAGTTAACCGGCCCCGTGGCGTGTCGGGGAGGGCGCACGGGCTTGGGTCTGAGATTCCTCAGCAGACACGGAACGGCCCCGCATCCACGAGGGATGCGGGGCCGTTCCCCGGTGCGCCGCCGGTCACCAGCGGACTGGGCACACGGGCTGCCCAGTCGATGCGGGTTGTTCAGGCGATGCGGTGTGCTCAGGCAACGCGTGCCTCGGAGAAGCGCAGGGCGACGTCGTCCCAGTTGACGACATTCCACCAGCTCTTCACGTAGTCACCCTTGACGTTCTTGTACTGCAGGTAGAAGGCGTGCTCCCACATGTCGAGCTGCAGCAGCGGGATGGAGCCGGCCGGCAGGTTGTTCTGGTGATCGTAGAACTGCAGGGTGTTGATGCGCTTGCCCAGCGGATCCCACACCAGCGAGGCCCAACCGGAGCCCTGGATGCCGGTGGCGGCAGCGGTGAACTGGGCCTTCATGTTGTCGAAGGAGCCGAAGAACTCATCGATCGCGGCGCCCAGCTCGTCGGTGGGACGCTCGGGGGCCGAGCCCTTGGGGGCCATGTTCTTCCAGAACACCGAGTGGTTCACGTGGCCGGCGAGGTTGAACGCCAGGTCCTTCTCAAGCTTGTTGATGGCACCGAAGTCGGCCTTGTCGCGGGCCTCGGCCAGCTTGTCGAGTGCCGTGTTGGCGCCGTCGACGTAGGCCTTGTGGTGCTTGTCATGGTGGAGCTCCATGATCTCACCCGAGATGTACGGCTCCAGGGCCGAGTAGTCGTAGGGAAGTTCCGGCAGAGTGTAAACAGCCATGTTGTCCTCTTTCAGTTGCGTTGCCTTACGTACCTGGTCTTGCGTGGCGCGCCGCGGGCCCGGAACCGGGTCCCTCCAACACTGGGGTGACGCGCCCTTCACTTGGAGCAACCTCCTGTCGATGGGGGATTATTCCCGGGCCCGCCAGTTTCGCGGGCAGGGAAAGGCCGAACTTGATCCAATGGTAGGAAAGGTCCGTGAGCGAACAGACACCGCCCCCGGGCGGCACATCCGGTCCGGACCCTGCGCGCGAAGAGCCGGTGATCAGTGCCTTCACCGAACCCCAGGAGAGCGCCACGACGCCATCGGGGGCCCACATCCCCACCCCCGTGCCCATGCCAGGATTCGCTCCACCACCGCCGATGCCCGCGCCCACTGCGGCGGGGATCATCGGCGACGACCCGTCGCTGGATGAACCGGTGCCCACCTCGGTCGCGCCGGGACGGACCCGTCCCGTGCGCCCTCCCGGCCCGCCCGCACTGAGCATCGTCGGATTGCGCAAGGCCTTCGGGGCCAAGCTCGCCGTCGCCGACCTGTCCATGGCCGTGCCGCGGGGCTGCATGTTCGGACTCGTCGGCCCCAACGGTGCCGGCAAGACCACCACCCTGTCGATGGCCACCGGATTGCTGCGCCCCGACGCCGGGCAGGTGCTGGTGGGCGATGTCGACGTCTGGGCCGACCCGGCCCGCGCCAAGGCCCTGATGGGCGTGCTGCCCGACGGCCTGCGCCTGTTCGACCGCCTCAGCGGACGCGAGCTGCTCAAGTTCGTCGGCCAGATGCGCCGCATGGACGAGGCCACCATCACCGATCGCAGCAACCAACTCCTGTCGACCCTGGGCCTGTCCGAGGACGCCAACACGATGGTGGCCGACTATTCGGCCGGCATGACCAAGAAGATCGGCCTGGCCTGCGCGCTGATCCACCGCCCGCGCCTGCTGGTGCTCGACGAGCCCTTCGAATCAGTCGATCCGGTGTCGGGCGAGACCATCCGCGAGATCCTGCACGATTTCGTCGCCGGCGGCGGCACCGTCGTGCTGTCAAGCCATGTGATGGAACTGGTGGAGACACTGTGTGACGCCGTTGCGGTGATGGCGGCCGGACGCCTGCTGGCGATCGGCGACACCGACGACGTGCGCCAGGGCAAGCCCCTGCAGCAGCGCTTCCTCGAGCTCGTCGGGGCCCATCACCTCGAGGGAGGTGGCCTTTCATGGTTGGGACGCTCGCAAAGCTCCAACTGACGCTCGCCTGGCGGGGCGTCCGCTCCAGCACGGGGCGCATCATCGGCACCGTCATCATGGGCATCTACGGGCTCGGGCTGACGGCATTGCTGGTCTTCGGCCTGGTGATGATGCGCACCCCCGCAATGGACGCCTGGCGCGGGCCGGTGCTCACCCTGGCCTTCGGCCTGGTCACCCTGGGCTGGCCGCTGATCACCATGTTCACCGCCGGCAGCAACGAACTGCTCGATCCCGGACGCTTCGCCCTGTTCCCGGTGACCGCCCGCCAGCTCATCCCCGGCCTGTTCGCGGCGGCCATGCTCGGCGCCGGCGCCCTCGATACGGCACTGCTGGCGCTGGGCACCGTCATTAGCTGGTCGGGCGGGCTCGGCACCGCCGTGGCCGCCGCAGTGGGTGCGGTGCTCGGCGTCGCCACCTGCGTGATCAGCGCCCGTGCCCTCACCGCGCTCATGTCGCGGGTGCTGGCCTCGCGCCGCTTCCGTGACGTCGGGGGCGTGGCCTTCTTCGCCGTGATCATGGCGGTGAGCTTCGGCATGCAATTCGGATCGCGGATCTTCGCCGACTCGGGTGCCCCGCAGGACGTCATCTTCATCGCGGCGCGGATCACCTCGTGGACCCCCTTCGGCTGGGCGTGGGCGCTGCCCTGGGACGTCGCGCAGGGGGCATGGTTGCCCGCGGCGGCGCACCTGGTGCTTGCTGCGGCACTGGTCTGGGCGCTGCTGCGGCTGTGGGAACGCAGCCTGGCCCGGGCCCTGGTCTCACCGCTCGACAGCGCCGCCGTCGGCGGCACCGTGAAGTCCGGACGCTTCGACTTCCTGGCCCCGCGTGGCCCGATCGGTGCCGTGGCGCGCCGCGACCTGCGGTATTGGCGACGCGACCCGCGCCGGCTCATCCAGCTGCTGGCCGTGATCGTGGTGCCGGTGTTCATGTTCGCGCCCGGACTGGCCCAGGGGATGTCGCAGGGTTCCAACTTCGCGGTGGACTTCGCCGCGGTGCTCGGCGGCGTGATCGTGGCCTCCACGCTGGCCTGGAGCATCAGCTATGACGGCTCCGCCCTGTGGATGCAGGTGCTCAGCGGCGTCACCGGACGCGAGGACCGGATCGGACGCTGCTGGAGCGTCACCATCGTCACCGCGCCCTATTTGTTGGTGGTGCTGTTCGGCTCGCTGTTCCTCACCGGTGACTGGCAGTTGCTGCCCGGCCTGATCGGGGCGTTGATCGCCGCCTTCGGATCATCCCTGGGTGTCGGCTCGCTCGTGGGCGCCCTGTGGCAACAGGCGATGCCCGCGCCCGGCGGCAATGTCTTCTCGCGCGGCTCGGGAACCACCGCCGAGAACTTCCTCGGCTCGATGGTTGCCATGATCGCGCCGATCGTGCTCACTGCACCCAGCCTGGCGTTGGCGATCGTCTCGTGGTGGAAGCCGTGGGCCGGGTGGGCCGCCATCGTGGTGGGCCTGGTCATCGGCTCGCTGGCCTGCTGGGCCGGCGTGCGGCTGGGCGGACGCCATCTGGACAAGCACTGGCCCGAGGTGCTCAACAAGGTGAAGGAGACCCACGCCTGAGCCGATGCGGGACGCTAGTCGAACCGGGCCTGGCGCGAGGTGCGCCGCAGGATGCGCATCAGGGGTCTGCCCAACAGGGCGATGAGTACGGCATTGGTCAGGGCACGGCCCATGTTCCAGCCGGCCGAGGTGACCGTGTCGAGCACGAAGAAGGTGTGCAGGTTGCGCCAGGGACTTGCCTCGGGATCGAAGCCGGGTGCGCCCATGCCCAGGCCGGTGGTGAAGGGCCAGAACGCGAAGTCCAGCAGATATCCGTAGCCGAAACCGGCGACGAAGCCGTAGAGGCACAGCACCACGATCTCACCGACCGACCCGGGACGCGGCCGGCGGCGGGGCAACAGGCCGGGCAGCAGCCCCACGAAACCGGCCCCGAGCATCTGATAGGGCAACCAGGTGCCCACCCCGCCGGTCAGGAGCGCCGAGGAGAACATCGTGAGGATGCCCAGCATGAATCCGAAGCTCGGGCCGAAGACGCGCCCGGCCAGGATCAGGAGCACGAAGACGGTTTCGATGCCGGCGGTGCCCGCGCTCACCGGCCGCACCGCAGTGCCCACGGCGGCCAGCACGCCCAGCATCGCCAGGGCCTTCACGTCCAGGTCCTCATTGGACAGCTCGGCAATCAGCAGGGCCAGCACCACGGCCATGATGGCGCCCATCACGAAGGGGGTGGCGGTGCGTCCGGAGGAGTCGGAGCCCAACACGGCTCCGGGACGCACGAACAGCGGCCAGCAGAAGGCCACCAACCCCAGCACGGCGGTGACGGCGAGCATCACCGAGGTGCGGGCGGACAGCCGCTTGCGTGGCTCCAGGGGCATCAGATAGCCACCGGCCGTCGCCGGCTCGCGGTGGCGCGTCAGCAGGTTCATGGCCGTATCGCCCCGTCTGCCTGCTGACGGCGTCCACGACGCACATCGGCCACCGTCAGGATCGGCTGCGGCCAGAACACCTTGGCCAGCTGCGGGGAGAAGGTCGGGGAGGCGGTGCATGCCTCGCGGGTGGTGTCGTCGGCGATGATGTCGCCCTCGGCCATCACGATCGTGCGGTCGGTGCTGGCGGCGGCGAACTCGACATCGTGGGTGGCCACCACGATGCACACACCGCGGGAGGCCAGGGTGCGCACCATCGTGGCCAGGTGGGCCTTCGTCGTGTAGTCCAGGCCGCGCGTGGGTTCGTCCAGCAGCACCACCCGCGGCCGCGAGGACAGTTGGATCGCCAACACCAGCGCCAGGCGCTGTCCCTCGGACAGGTCGTGCGGGTCGCGGCCCATGTCCAGTGCCACGCCCAGCTCGGACAGCAGGCCGGCAGTGGTGCCCTCGTCGCGGCCGCTCTCCTTGTCGGCCTGGCGGCATTCATCGCCCACGCTGGGCAGGTAGAGCAGGTCCGCCGCCGTCTGCGGCACCAGGGTGACCAGTTCACGGGCCTTCTCGACGCTGACAGTGCGGGGATCGGCTCCGGCCACCTCCAGGGTGCCGGAACTCGCGACGGCCCCCTGCATCGCCCACATCAGCGAGCTCTTGCCAGCACCATTGCGTCCCATCAGGGCGGTGATCTCACCGGCGCGGAAAGCCGTGGTCACCGCATTGACCGCCCGCGTCTCGCCGTAGTCGACGACCAGCTTGGTGGCGGTCAGCACCACGGGCCCGTCAGGCGCGGGTGCCTGCGGTGGGTCGGTGAGCACGATGTGCTCGGCCTTGACGCGTCGGCGCGCATCGCGCACGGTGAGCGGCACGGTGCTCCAACCCAGCGCCTGTGCCAGGCCCACCAGGGGCGGACGTACATCGGCGCGGGCCAGGACGTCTCCGGCGGGGCCCACCTGCACCGACCCGTCACCGGGCAGCCATGCCACCGAGTCGGCGAAGGCCATGACGCGTTCCAGACGGTGCTCGGCCACCACGACGGTCAGCCCCACCTCGTGCACCAGGGTGGTGATGGACGACAACACATCCTGGGCGGCCGTGGGATCCAGCGCACTGGTCGGTTCGTCGAGGACCACCACGCGCGGCTGGGCCGCCAACACCGCGGCGATCGCCACGCGCTGCTGTTGGCCGCCGGACAGGTCGGCCAGGGGCCGATGACGCAGGTCCGCGATGCCCATCAGGTCGAGTGTGTCCTCCACCCGACGTCGCATGGCCGGCTGGGCCACCCCCAACTGTTCCATCCCGTAGGCGATCTCGTCCTCAACCTTGTCGGTGACGAAACCGGCCAGTGGGTTTTGGCCGACGCTTCCCACCACGCGCGCCAGGTCGCGGGGGCGGTGTTGGCTGGTGACCATCGTGTCGACCTGCACCGTGCCGGTCAGGCGGCCGCCGTCGAACCAGGGAACCAGGCCGTTGATCGAGCGCAGCAACGTTGACTTGCCGGTGCCGGTGCGTCCCACCAGCAGGCACAGGTCGCCCTCGGGGATCTGGAAGCTGACATCGTGCAGCACCGGATCGCTGGCGCCGGTGTAGGTGAAACTGACATCGCGGAATTCGATCATGCCTCGCCTGCCGGGGGAGTGGTGGTGGCCGCAATCGGGGCCAGGATCAGCCCGATGATCACGATCATCAGAGGGTCAAGGGCCGGCCAGGTGGCGGGCTGGGCCGGCGGGGTGAGCACCTTCGGCGCGATGATGCCGAGCTGCACCGTGATGCCGATCACGGCCAGGCCACACAGGGCCGTGATGGATTCACGGGCCCGCCAGGGGTCGGGGCGGTAGTGGGTGACCGCGAGTTGCCGGCCCGACGAGCGCAACGCGATCACGGCGGCCACCACTCCGGCGCCGAGCGTCGAAATGCCCAGCGCCGCGCCGTTGGCCAGCGACAGTAGCGAGAAGGCACCGAAACACAGCAACGCCAGGGAGGCGAGCATCGCGAATCCGGCGCCCCGTCCCACGCGGGCCTTGTCGCGGGTGGAGCCGTAGCCGCGCGATTCCATGGACGCGGCCAGGCTCATCGAGCGTTCGATGGAGTCCTGCAGCACGGGGATGATGAGCGCGCCCAGGCCACGTAGCCCCCGCACGGTGCCACCGCGTAGCCGACGTGCCCGGCGGATGCGCAGCAGCGACTCGACCAGTTGGGGTGCCACCGACATGGCGATCACCAGCGCCGTGGACACCTCATAGAGCGCGGAGGGCACCGAACGCAGGGCCCTCTTGGGATTCGCCAGTGCATTCGCCGCACCCAGGCAGATGATCATGGCGCCGAGCCGTCCCGCATCGGCGGCGGTGTACACCAGGCCCTCCAGCGTCACCGGGCCGCCCAGCCTGATGCCGGCCATCCAGCCGGGCAATTGCAGCTGGGGCAGCGTGAAGAGCACCCTGCCGTACCGGATGCCACCGATGGTGATCTGGAAGAGCATTCGGATGGTGACGATCACCAGCGCCAGGGTGATGTAGAGGCCCATGGCGCGGGCCCACGGCGCGTCGCTGCGGCGCACCATCACCACCGTGATCACGGCGGCGCAGACCAGCACGATGAGCGCCAGGTTGTGGGTGAGGCTCACTGCCGCGGCGGCACCGATCGCCCAGCACCACCATGCCCAGGGGTGGGTGCTGCGACGCGCCATGCGGTGGACGCTGGCCGGGGCGGCGACCACCGGTGCCGCAAGCCGCGGCAGGAGCCTGCTCACGCGAGGGGCCGATCAGGAACCGGAGACGGAGCTCGTGGCGGAGCTGGCCTCGGCGCTCTGGCTTGCACTCGCCGCAGCGGACACGCCGTCGAGCTTGGGCGTGCAGGTGGTGCCGTAGCACCAGCCCTCGATCGAGCCGGCCTTGGGCGATGAGTCGTCGGCGCCCTTGTCGGAATAGGTCCAGCTGCCGTTGGGCGTGGCCGTGTAGTACTGCCAGTAGGCGCCGGTGAAGGTGGCCGGGCACGGGTTGGGGTAGTCGCCCAGGGTGCAGATCATCTTGCCGTCGGAGCTGCGTCCGATCGCCACATTGGCGGCCTCCAGGGCGGCGGTGCCGGTGCTTGGCGTACCGACGCACTGGTTGGCAAGCGTCTTGTCCTGGTCGGTCTGCACGACGAGCCACACCTTGCCCTGGCTGGTGCAGTCCTTCATCGACAGCGCCGTGGCGGTGTTCGACGGTGAGCTCGACGAGCCTGACGTCGACGAGGAACAGCCCGCCAGGGCGGTGATGGCGCACAGTCCGAGGGCTGCGACGGCAAGGGTGGGTGAGGACTTCATGGTGCTTCCTTTCATGGGCGGCGGACCGGAGCCCGCCGGCTTTCCTGGGCGGCGGTACGGAACCCGCCGGCTTTCACGGGGCTCCGGAGAGGAGCGCGCCCGGGGGAAGCGGCTACTCCTCGGCCGTTGCCTCGACGGTACGGAGTACGGACCCCATGAGGTGCTCCGGCTTGCCGCGCAGGCGGCTCACGGTTGCGGGACAGCTCCGGTTTCACACCGGCTTTCCCTCATCGGGTCACGCAGCACAATCTAGCCCAGCAGGGACGCCGCGAGGCGAGGGTTTGTGCTTGCTCAGTGCCGGCGCGTGACGTCGAACACCCGATAGCCCTTCGCTGAGCCGAGGCGATCGACCTGCCAGCCCTGGCCGGTCAGCCATTTCGCCAGCGAGTCCGAGCCGAGGTTGTGGGCCACCACCAGGTGGGCGACACCATCCTCGGTGAGGCGGTTCAGCCAGGTGTCCAACAGCTCGTGCAGCGCGGCCTTGCCGATGCGGATCGGCGGGTTCGACCAGATTTCGTCGTAGCGCACGTCGGCGGGCACCTGATCGGGGGCCGACGCGCTCACCCGACTCGCCACCCCCAGGGCCTTCGCGTTCATGGCGGTGAGTTCCACCGCACGCTCGTTCACGTCGATGGCGTCCACCCGGGCCCGGGGGCACTCGGTGGCAAGGGCGACGGCGATCGGTCCGAAGCCGCAGCCGAGATCGAGGAAGCGCGCCGGACGGTCCGCCGGCGGATCCAGGGTGCGCAGCAGCACCGAGGTGCCCAGGTCCAGGCGGTACTGGCTGAAGACGCCATTGGAGCTGCGGAACTCGTAGTCATGTCCCCAGATGGTGGCGTGCAGCTGGTGGTACTTGGCCGGGCCCTCGGGGTTGACGAAGTACTGGGTCATCTGTGGCTCCTCATCGTGGCGGATGTCCATGATCGGCTCATCCCTCGAATCCGCAGCCGCAGTCGTCGCTGTCGACGGGGCCGGTGGTTTCCGGGCCAGCAGGCAGGGAGCGTCGCGCATGCGCCGCCCGTGCCCGCTGGGCCAGTTCGTGGTCGGGGGCGTAGGCGACCTGCTCGAGGCACAGGCCGCGGGCCGGCATGACGGTGACCGACCCGGCGCGCGTTGGGCCGGCGGCCACCTCGTCGAGCCAGTCCATGGATTGGGTGCCGGAGCCGACCGCCACCAGCGCGCCGGTCAGCGAACGCACCATGGAGTGGCAGAAGGCGTCGGCCCGCACGGTGAGCTCGATTGTGCCGCACCCGTCCGCCACCCGGTGCGCCTCGCACTGCAACAGCGTGCGGATGGTGGTGGCGCCCTCGCGGCGACGGCAGAACGGCGCGAAATCACGCAGGCCCAGCAGCCGCGACCCGGCGGCGGTCATCAGTTCCGGGTCGAGGTCCAGCGACTTGGTGGTGACCATGCCGCGCAGCAGGGGATCGGGATGCGAGGAGAGGTCCCACAGCCGGTAGACATAGCGCCGCCAGATCGCCGCGAACCGGGCGTCGAAACCGGGCGGCGCCACGGTGAGGCGACGCACCACGATGTCGGGGGGCAGGGCCCGCAGGAGTCGGCGCTTCAGTTCCGCGGCGTCCATCGTGGCGGGCAGGTCGGCGTGGGCCACCTGGCCGCGCGCGTGGACGCCGGCGTCGGTGCGCCCCGCCACGACGAGCCGGACGGGTTGTGCGGTGCCGGCGATGCGGGTGAGCCAGGTGGCCAGCTCACCCTCCACCGTGCGTTGGCCCGGCTGCATCGCCCAGCCATGGAAGTGGCTGCCGTCATAGCTGAGGTCAAGGCGGAAGCGGCGATCACCCATTCTCGCCATCCCCCTCGGGGTGGACGCGACGGTAGGCCAGATCGCGCACCTCGCGCCCGGCGTCCAGCCCACGCTTCTCGAAGCGGGTGAAGGGGCGGTCCGGGCGTGGCGCCCAGCCGCCGGGACGATCAGAGTAGACATTGGTCAAGCCGGGCTCGGCGTCGAGCACCTCACGCATCTGGTCGGCATAGTCGGCCCAGTCGGTGGCCAGTCGCCACAACCCCCCGGGTGCCAGCCGGTCGGCCACCAGCGCCGCGAAGCCCGGCTGCACCAGGCGTCGCTTGTGGTGGCGCTTCTTCGGCCACGGATCGGGGAAAAAGGTCCACAATTCGCTCAGCTCACCGGGCCGGACCAGTTCGCGCAGGCCCTCGCCACCATCGGCGACGACCAAGCGCACATTGTGCACATCGGCGCGGGCGAGCTTGCCCATCGTCGAGGCGACGGCGGTCAGGTACACCTCGAAGGCGATCACATTGTCACTGGGGCGGGCACCCGCCATGGCCACCAAGGAGTCACCGACCCCCGAGCCGATCTCGGCGACCAGGGGAGCTTGTCGCCCGAAGACCTGCGGCCAGCTCATGGTGGCGCCGTGGCGCACCGAGGTGGACAGCCGGTCGTGGGGCACCTCCACCAGGTATTCGCTGCTGTGGCTGGCCAGGGCCTGGCGCTGGGATTCGTTCATCCGCGGGCTGCGTCGTACGAAGGAGACCACGCCGCGGCGCCCATTGATGGGATCGACGCTTGAGTGACTGGTGCCGGAGGGGTCGGAGCTGGTTCCACCGGGGCCGAACCGGCCGCCAGCAGAGCCGTCTGCCATGGCATGGTGCACGCGCGCGTTGTCCGACACGGGATAGCAGCCTACTTTGCCCGCGCCCGACATGCCGTGGACGGCCCCGGACGCGTCGGCTGAAAAGGGGGCATGGGGGACCTAGGCTCACAAGAAGTGTTCGATCCGTGGGCACACAGGGCCTGCGGGAGGCGCCCCGACCCATGGAGGAACGATGCCCAAACCACTGGCCACACTGCTCAATGTCATCTGGCTCGTCCTGGGCGGCGTCTGGCTCGCGCTGGGATATGTGGTGGCCGGGGTGATCGGTTGCGTGCTCATCGTCACCATTCCCGCCGGCATCGCATCCTTGCGCATGGCCCGCTATGTGCTGTGGCCCTTCGGGCGCACCGTCGTGCCCAAGCCGGGTGCCGGTGCGGGCACCGCCGCGATGAACGTCATCTGGATGATCGTCGCCGGCTGGTGGCTCGCCCTGCTGCACATCATCAGTGCCCTGGCCCAGGCCGTCACGATCGTGGGCATCGCCAACGCGGTGGTGTCCCTCAAGATGATCCCGATCAGCGTGATGCCCTTCGGCAAGCAGATCGTCAGCACGACCTCGAACCGCTGACTGTCGGGCTGCTGGGGTTCGGACTGCAGAGGGCCGGACCGGCGGTCGCCCGTCGCCGTGGCACCGCATCAGGTCCCATGGGGAGGGTCCCCGCCCGGGGGACCCTCCCCATGGGACGCGTGAGCCGGGGCTCAGCCCCGCTCGTCCAGCACCTGCTGCGCCAGCTCGGGCGGCATCAGTTCATAGCCGGCCGGCTCGCGTTCGAAGCGTCCGGTGCCGTGCGAAAGGCCCCGCAGGTCAATGGCATAGCGGGTCAGCTCGCTGGCGGGTACCAGTGCCGTCACGGTGGTGCGCCCGTCGTCACCGCCGTGCTGGCCGGTCACGCGTCCGCGCCGTGAGCCGAGGTCAGTCATCACCGCGCCGACGTATTCGTTGCCGCAGACCACGGTGACCTCGTCGAAGGGCTCCAGCAGCGCCACCGTCTCCGCGCTGGCCGCATCACGCAGCGCCGCGGCCCCGGCCGCCTGGAAGGCCATGTCGGAGGAGTCCACCGAATGCGCCTTGCCGTCGGTGAGGGTGACCTTCACGTCCACCACGGGGTATCCGCTGAGCACGCCGCGATCCAGCTGGGTGCGCACGCCCTTCTCGACCGACGGGATGAACTGCCTGGGCACCGAGCCACCCACCACCTCCTCGGCGAAGACGAAGCCCGAGCCGCGCTCACCGGGTTCGATGCGGACGTTCGCCAGGGCGTACTGCCCATGCCCGCCGGACTGCTTCACATGGCGTCCATGGCCCACCGTCTCGGCGATGAAGGTCTCGCGCAGGGGGATCTTGATCTCCTCGCGCTCGACGTTGACGCCGTAGCGGCCGGTCAGGCGGGCCAGCAGCAGGTCGAGGTGGGCCTGGCCCATCGTCCACAGCACCAGCTGGTCGGTGGCGGGGTCCCGTTCCACGCTCACGGTGGGGTCCTCCACCAGCAGTCGCTGCAGGGCATTGGACAACTTGTCGTCGTCGTTGCGGCTGGTGGCATGCAGCGCCAGGGGCAACAGGGGGCGGGGCAGCGGCCAGGGCTCCACCACCATGGGGGCGTCGGTGTCCGACAGCGTGTCGGAGGTCTGCGCGTGCGCCATCCGGGCCACATAGACGATCTGGCCGGCGATGGCGGCATCCTGCACGGCGGTGTCGGTGCCCACCGGCACGGTGATCTGGCCGACGCGCTCCTCGTCATCGTGGTCGGGATGGTGATCCAGGGCGCGGCCGGTCATCGCCTCACGGTGCCCGGCCACGTGCACCGTGGCATCGGTGCGCAGGGTGCCCGAATAGATGCGCACCATCGACAGGCGCCCGGCGTAGGGGTCGGCCACCGTGCGGATCACCTGCGCCACGAGCGGTCCGGCGGGATCGCCCAGTTCGGGTTCCACCAGGTCGTTGCCGGCCGTGGTGATCGCGGGCAGCACGCGACGGTTGGGCATCGGGAAGCCGCGATGGATCATGCCGAGCAGTTCCTCCACGCCGATGCCGTCCATCAGCACGGGGATCACCGGGAAGAAGGTGCCGTGGTAGAGCGTCCGGAACAGCGCCTCCACGACCTTGCCGGTCTCGAGGTCGTCGCCGTTGAAGTAGCGCTCCAGCAGGTCCTCATCCTCGGACTCGGTGATGATGCTCTCGACGTAGTCGGCGCGGAAGGCATCCATCTCCGCGCGTTCCAGTGGGGTGGTGTCGCGGGTGACGCGCTGGCCGGACGAATAGTCGTGCACATGGCCGGTGAGCAGGCTGATGTTGCCGATCACCTCGCCGCCCTCCTCGCGCAGCAGGGGCAGGTATGCCGGATGCGTGCCGGCACCGAAGGCCTCGTGGATGAGCTCGGTGGTGGCGAAGAAGTCGGCCTTGTCGGTGTCGAGCTTGGTCACCACGATCGCCCGCGGCTTGTTCACCTCGGCACACTCGGCCCACAGGGCGGCCGTGATGGGGTCGGCGCCATCGGCGGCACTCACCACGAACACGGCCCCATCGGCGGCCCTCAACCCGGCACGCAGGTCGCCGTAGAAGTCGGGATGGCCGGGGGCGTCCAGCAGGTTGATCACCACATCGGAGCCGGCGGTGTCATTGTGGTTGCCGATCGTGGCAAGCGTCAGGGCCGAGGCGCGCTCGGCATCGTCACGTTCGCCGCGATAGCCCGGTATGCGGGCCCGCAGGAGGTTCTCGAACAGGGTGGTCTTGCCCGACCCTGCGGAGCCGACGAGCACCACATTGCGCAGGTCGGTGGGGGAGGAAACGGTTCTCATCGCGTTCGCCTTTGAACTCATGACCCAACATTGCCCGCACCCCGTCGCGACGCGCAAGGTTTTGGCACATTCTGCAGGCCCTATTACGCCTGTCATGGGCATGTACGGCCCCGAACCGGGGAAAAGTCGGCTATGCGAGTTTGACCGGGGTACATCCGGCGGACTACCTTAGATAGCTGTTGCGCCCCTGCGTCGGGTGACGTCGCGCTCGGGTTTCACTCTTGTGACCCCGAAGCCGTGCGAGCCGGACGGAGCGCTCTCAGAATTCGTTGTGAACCTAGTGGAAGATGGTCTGCGACCGTGTCAACCTACAGCCCGAAGCCTGGCGACATCACCAGGACCTGGCATGTCATCGATGCCGAGGATGTCGTGCTCGGACATCTCGCCGTGGCCGCTGCCACTCTGCTGCGCGGCAAGCACAAGCCGACGTATGCGCCTCATATGGATACCGGCGATTTCGTCGTCATCGTGAATGCCTCGAAGATCGCCATCAGTGGCAACAAGCGCGAGGGTTCCCTGCGCCACCGCCACTCCGGCCGTCCCGGTGGCCTGCACACGACCTCGATCGGTGAGCTGCTCGACAGCGATCCGCGCAAGGCCGTCGAGCTCGCCGTGTGGGGCATGATGCCGAAGAACAAGCTGAGCCGTCAGCAGATGTCGAAGCTGAAGGTTTACGCCGGGCCTGATAACCCGCACAAGGCTCAGAATCCTGAGCCCTACGAAATCAAGCAGGTTGCGCAGTGAGCGCGCCGACCAACGAGGATTCGACTGTGTCACAGACCACCAATGACGACGTCGAGACCGGCACGACGCCGTTCACCGACGAGAACAACCGCGAGATCGCCTATCGCGCTGACTCCACCGGAGCTGCTCCGAACGCCTCAACGTCGCGTTCGGCTGTCATCGCTCCCGGAATCGGCCTGGGTCGCCGCAAGGAAGCCGTCGCCCGCGTGCGACTGACTCCCGGCACCGGCAAGTACACCGTCAACGGCAAGACCCTTGAGGCGTACTTCCCCAACAAGCTGCACCAGCAGCTGATCAACGAGCCCTTCGTGGTGTCCGGCTCCGCCGACGCCTATGACGTCGTGGCCCGCATCGTTGGTGGCGGCATCTCCGGTCAGGCCGGCGCCCTGCGCCTGGGCATCGCCCGTGCGCTCAACCAGATCGACGAAGAGGTGAACCGTCCCGGGCTGAAGAAGGCCGGACTGCTCACCCGCGATTCGCGCGCCGTCGAGCGCAAGAAGGCCGGCCTGAAGAAGGCCCGCAAGGCCCCGCAGTACTCCAAGCGCTGATCCACGCGCCCACTTCGAATGGCTCGACCCCGCTGGGGCCGAGCCATTCGGCGTTGTGGGGATATCCCCTTGTCACGGCCTGCCCCCGCGCGGCAGGGGGCGCTGTCAGCGTAAAGTTCGGCGCATGTCTCGACTTTTCGGAACCGACGGCGTGCGCGGTGTCGCCAACGACGATCTGACCCCAGAGCTGGCCTTCAAGCTGTCCGTGGCGGCGGCCCATGTGCTGGGTGAGGCAGGTGCCTTCGACGGGCGCCGTGCCGTGGCGATCGTGGGACGCGACACCCGGATCTCCGGTGAGTTGCTGCAGGCCTCCGTGATGAGCGGCCTGGCCAGCGCCGGCGTGGACGTCATCGATGTGGGTGTCATCCCAACCCCCGGCCTCGCCTACCTGGTGGAGTCGCAGGGCGTTGACGTGGGCGTCATGCTGTCGGCCAGCCACAATCCGATGCCCGACAACGGCGTGAAGTTCTTCCAGCGCGGCGGCGTCAAGCTCGACGACAAGATCGAGGACGTCATCCAGGAGCGCCTTGATGAGGACTGGGTGCGTCCCGTTGGTGCCGCGGTGGGACGCATCAAGCCCGATTCCAGCCTCATCCAGACCTATATCTCGCACCTGGTGGGTTCCCTGCGCGGCGTGAGCCTCAAGGGCCTCACGGTGGTGCTCGACTGTGCCAATGGCTCGTCGTCGGTGACGGCGGTGCCGGCCTTCAGCTCCACCGGGGCACAGGTGCTGGCCATCAACGGCCAGCCCAATGGGCTCAACATCAACGAGAATGCGGGTTCGACCCATATCGGGGGACTGCAGAAGCGCGTCGTGGCCGAGGGGGCCGACATGGGCTTCGCCTTCGACGGGGACGCCGACCGCTGCCTGGCCGTGGACGCCGACGGCCATGTCGTGGACGGCGACCAGATCATGGCCATCCTGGCGCTGGCCCTCAAGGACGAGGACTCCCTGGCCGAGGACACGCTGGTGGCCACCATCATGAGCAACCTGGGGCTCATCCAGGCGATGCGCGCCCACGGCGTGAAGGTTGACCAGACCAAGGTCGGTGACCGCTATGTGCTGGAGGACATGGTGGCCAATGGGTTCTCCCTGGGCGGCGAACAGTCCGGCCATGTGATCATGAGCGAGTTCGCCACCACCGGCGACGGCGTGCTCACCGCCCTGCACGTGGCGTCCCGGGCTGCCCAGACCGGCAAGAGCCTGGCCGAGCTCGCCGGAGTGATGCACCGCCTTCCCCAGGCACTGGTGAATGTGCCGAATGTGGACAAGTTGCGTGCGGCCCTCGACCCGGTGATCCAGTCGGAGGCGAATGCCGCCAACAAGAAGCTCGGCAATTCCGGACGCGTCGTGTTGCGTCCCAGCGGTACCGAGCCGCTGGTGCGGGTGATGGTGGAGGCCGCCACGCAGGACGAGGCCGATGAGATCGCCAATGCCCTGGCCAAGGTCGTCGCCGAGCGGGTGGGACTGAGCAAGGCGGGCCGGGCGAGCTAGCCGGACCAGCTAGCCGGACGCGACCGGACCAGACGGCCGGACGCCGGCCCACACACATCAGGACCAGCAGAGACGGGAGGGGCCGACAGCGTGAGCTGTCGGCCCCTCCCGTCTCGTGCTTGCCGAGTGCGGAGCGCCTCAGATCTTGCGGATGCGCACGCTCTCGATGCGATGATCCGAGCCCTTGCGCAGGATGGCGGTGGCCCGTGGCTTGGTGGGGGCGATGTTGTCGCGCAGGTTCGGCCCGTTGATCGCCTCCCAGACCTTCCTCGCCTCGGAGCGGTATTCCTCGTCGCTGAGCCCGGCATAGGTCTTGAAGAAGCTGTCCGGGTCGTCGGCGCTGGCCCGGAAGGCCACGGCACGCTCGACGAACCAGCGTTCGATGTCGGCCTCGTCGGCGTCGACGAAGACCGAGAAGTCCATGAAGTCGCCGACGGTCAGGCCGGTGTGCCCGTCGGGGCCCACCACTGCGGGCTGCAGCACATTGAGGCCCTCGAGGATCACGATGTCGGGGTTGTGGATGCGGTTCAGCTCTCCGGGAACGATGTCATAGAGCACCTGCGAGTAGACCGGCACCGACAGGTCGGGGCAGCCCGACTTCACGTCCACCACGAACTTGAGCAGGGCACGGCGGTCATAGCTCTCGGGGAAGCCCTTGCGGGCCAGCAGGCCGAGGCGCTCCAGCTCGGCGGTGGGGTACAGGAAGCCATCGGTGGGCACCAGCGCCACATTGGGGTGGGCGGCGTCGCGCGACAACAGCTCCTGCAGCAGGCGAGCGGCGGTCGACTTGCCCACGGCCACCGAGCCGGCCACGCCGACAATCAACGGCGTGCGCTCGGCGTCGAGCTGCAGGAAGTCGTTCTGGGCGGAGAACAACCGGCCACGGTTCTTCAGCCGCAACGAGATCAGCTGGGCCAGCGGCAGGTAGACCTCTTCGACGTCACGCTCGTCGGTCGGGTCCTGGCGGCTGCGCAGCCGCTCGACGGTCGCCTGGTCCAGCGCGATATGTGAGTCATGGGCCAACTGCGACCACTTCGCACGCGGCAGCTCGATCCACGGGCTGTCGGGCGTCGTGCCCTGCGAGGGCGACGCCGTGACATCGGGTTCGTCGACCCCCCGGGCGGCAAGCGCCTTGGCCAGGGCCTGCTCATGGGCCGTTGCATAGGCGGCGCGGAAGGGACTTCCGGACGCGGCGCCGGGGGCACCGTCAGGATTGCTCATGGGATCCCCGAGGGGGTCACCTCCTAGGTTGGCTTCCGCCTGACCGGGTCAATCATGCCCGTCCGCGGCAACACCGCGCACATCCACCCCCCGCCGGCGCCTGCCCACGCGTGCCGTGACCCAAGGAATTGAGTGAGTCCGTACTCTTATGGGCATGTGCGGAATCATCGGCTATATCGGGCCTGAGCAGGCTACCGGAGTGATCCTCGACGGACTGCGGCGACTGGAGTACCGCGGATACGATTCGGCCGGCATCGCCGTGCAGGACAACGGGCGGCTCGAATATCGCAAGAAGGCCGGCAAGCTGGCCAACCTCGATGCGGAGCTCGCGGAGCGTCCACTGCCCGAATCACACGCCGGTATCGGACACACCCGGTGGGCCACCCACGGCGTTCCCAACGACGCCAATGCCCATCCCCAGCTGTCGAATGACGGTCGGGTGGCCGTGGTGCACAACGGCATCATCGAGAACTTCGCCACACTGCGCGCCGAGTTGGGTGCCGAGGGCGTCGAGTTCACCTCCGATACCGACACCGAGGTGGCGGCCGCCCTGCTGGGCAGGGCCGTCAACCGGGGCAACGACCTCACCGTGGCGATGCGCGAGGTCTCCAAGCAACTGCACGGTGCCTTCACGCTGGTGGCCATCGACTCGCAGGAACCCGATGTGATCGTGGCCGCACGACGCAACTCACCGCTGGTGGTCGGCGTCGGGCAGGGCGAGAACTTCGTCGCTTCGGACGTCGCGGCGTTCATCGACCACACCCGCGAGGCCATCGAGCTGGGCCAGGACCAGGTGGTGACCATCACCGCCAACGACATCACCGTGACCGACTTCGACGGCGGCCCGGCCGAGACCCGCGCCTATCACGTCGATTGGGACACCACCGCAGCCGAGAAGGATGGCTACGACTGGTTCATGCGCAAGGAGATCTTCGAGCAGCCGAAGGCCATCTCCGACACCCTGCTGGGACGCTATTCGCCCCAGGGTGAGCTCACGCTCGACGAGATCCACATCAGCCCCGAGACGCTGCGTCGGGTGAACAAGATCATCATCCTGGGCTGTGGCACCGCCCACTACGCGGGCATGGTGGCCAAGTACGCCATCGAGCACTGGGTGCGCATCCCCTGTGAGGTGGAGCTCGCCAGCGAATTCCGCTATCGCGATCCGATCGTCGATTCGCAGACCTTGTGCGTGGCGATCAGCCAGTCGGGCGAGACGGCCGACACCCTGCAGGCGATCCGCCACGCCCGCGAACAGGGCGCCAAGGTGATCGCCATCTGCAACACCAACGGCTCCACGATTCCGCGCGAATCCGATGCCGTGATCTACACCTACGCCGGCCCCGAGATCGGGGTGGCGTCCACCAAGGGCTTCACCACCCAGCTGATCGCCTGCTACCTGCTCGGGCTCTACCTCGCACAGGTGCGCGGCATGAAGTTCGGCGACGAGATCCGCACGATCATGGACGAGCTCGAGGCCATGCCGGCCAAGATGCAGTCCGTGCTCGACCATGCCGACCAGATCTACACGCTGGCCAAGGGCATGGAGGACGAGGAGGACTTCATCTTCATCGGACGCCATGTTGGCTATCCGATCGCCCTGGAGGGCGCGCTGAAGCTCAAGGAGATCGCCTACCTGCACGCCGAGGGCTTTGCCGCCGGCGAGCTGAAGCACGGACCCATTGCGATCATCAACCCGGGCATGCCGGTGTTCGCCGTGGTGCCCCCGCAGGGCCGTGACCAGCTGCACGACAAGGTGGTCAGCAATATCCAGGAGGTCCGTGCCCGCGGTGCCCGCACCATCGCCGTGGCCGAGCAGGACGACAACGAGGTGGACCAGTTCGCCGAAGTGGTGATCTCGTTGCCGAAGGTGAGCACCCTGCTCCAGCCCGTGCTGGCGGTGGTGCCCCTGCAGCTGTTCGCCTGCGAAATCGCCACACTGCTGGGCAACGACGTGGACCAGCCGCGTAATCTGGCCAAGTCGGTGACCGTCGAGTAGCGCACCAACAGTGCCGGGCTGTCACCCGTGAGGCGGGGCAATGATTGTCGGAGTCGGTATCGATGTCTGCAGCGTGAGTCGTTTCGACGCCATGCTGGAACGCCACCCCGGAATCGTCGAGCGATTGTTCAACCCTGCTGAGACCAGGGTGCGTGGCCTGGCCCGTTCGGGACGCTCCCTGTCGGCCCGCTTCGCCGCCAAGGAGGCGCTGTCGAAGGCACTCGGTGCGCCGGGCAACCTGTCATGGCGTGACGCCGAGGTGGTCTCCGACGACAACGATCGTCCCAGCATGAAGATGCGCGGCTCGGTGGCCCGACGTGCTGCTGAGCTCGGCATCACCCGGGTGCACCTGTCATTGAGCCACGACGGCGGCATCGCCACGGCCATTGTCATCGCCGAACGCGACGAACCCGCAAGCGATGGGCCCGGAGGCGACGAACCGGGCAACGAACCGGGCAACAGCGCAGACCTCGACGAGGCCGAACGCGACGAACCGGGGCGCAACTGAGATGCGTGCCATTGCCACGGTGCAGCAGATCCGCGATGCCGAGCAGGCCTGGTTCGACGCCCATCCGGGCGAGGACCTGATGGCGGAGGCGTCGGCCCATGTGGCCTCGACCGCGTTGCAGATGGTGGGCGACCATGCCCGCGTGCTCGTGGTGGTGGGCACCGGGAACAACGGGGGAGATGGCCTGTTCGCCGCCCGTGACCTGGCCAATGCCGGCTGCGATGTCGCGGTGTGGTGCACGGGCAGCCGTTGGCACGAGGCCGGACGCGCCGCCGCGGAGGCAGCCGGCTGCGTGTTCGCCGATGCCCGGGAAGCAGTCGAGGGACTGGCCGAGGCCAGCCTGGTGATCGACGCCGTGCTGGGGATCGGCGGCCGGGCCGGCCTGCGTGAGCCGGTGGCGGAATTCGCCCGCGCCTGCGCCGACGTGGGGGTGCCCGTGTTGAGCGTCGACCTGCCCTCGGGCCTGGCGGCGGATTCGGTGGGTGCGCGCGACACGATCAGCTTCCGGGCCACCCGCACGGTCACCTTCGGCGCCCTGAAGCTGTGCCAGCTGGCCAATCCGGCCCGGCAGGCCTGCGGGCTCGTGGAGCTGGCCCCGATCGGGCTCCAGATCCCCTCCCCGCGCATGTGGGCCACCGAATTGGTGGACATCGCCGCCCACTGGCCCTTCCCCGGCGTCGATTCTGACAAGTACTCGCGCGGCGTGGTGGGGCTCGATACCGGCTCCGAGCGCTATCCGGGTGCTGGCGTGCTGTCGACCACCGGTGCCCTGTTCAGCGGCGCGGGCATGATCCGCTTCTGCGGGGCCCGGCGCTCGGCCGAGCTGGTCGGTGCGGCCATGCCGTCGGTCACCTTCGGGCCCGGACGCGTCGAGGCATGGGTGCTGGGATGTGGCTGGGGAGCACGCGACGACGCCGCATCGGTGATCGCCGAACGCCTTGCGACAGGAGTCCCCGCCGTGCTGGACGCCGACGCCCTGCGCGACCTGCCCGACACCGTGCCCGGCAACTGCCTGCTCACTCCGCACGCCGGCGAGCTGGCGCGCCTGCTCGGCCGGGATCGCGCCGAGGTGGAGGCCGATCCGGTGGCGGCGGCCCGCACCGCGGCTGCCCGCTATGGCGCGACCGTGTTGCTGAAGGGGTCGACGCAATATGTCGCGGAGCCGTCGGGCCGGGTGACCCTGGCCGTGGAGGGGCCCGCGTGGACCGCCCAGGCCGGCTCGGGTGACACCCTGGCCGGGATCTGCGGCACCCTGCTCGCTGCGGGCCTGTCGGCGCGGTGGGCCGGCGTGCTGGGGGCCTCGATCCAGGCGCTCACCGCGGCCGCCAAGCCGGGACCCTATCCGCCCGATGCGCTGGCGCACCGGATGCCGGGCGTGCTGGCCAAGCTGGCCGGCCGGGCCGCGGGTGCCCGCGACTGAGGTGCCCGCGACCGGGGGGCTTGCGCCGTCAGCGTGATTCGGCCTGCGCGGTGAGCCGGATCGCCGTGCGGTAGTGCTGCACCAGCTGTCCGACGAGTCGTGGCCAGGTGCGCGTCGCCATGGCGCGGTGGGCCTGGTCGCCGAGCCGGTGCCTCAGGGGCGCGTCCGCGACCAGGCGTGCGACCTGTGAGCGCATCGCGGCCAGGTCGCCGGGCGGATACAGGAATCCGGTGCTGGCTTCACGCACGATGTCGATCGGTCCGCCGCGACGCGGCGCGATCACCGGCACGGCGCATGCCGCCGCCTCCTGCAGGGTCTGGCCGAAGGTCTCCAGTTCACCGGGATGGACGAAGATGTCGAAGCTGGCCATGTGGCGGGCCACCTCGGAGCCCTCCATGGCCCCGGTGAACACGGCCGAGGGGAGGCGGGCGGCCAGTTGGTCCCGCAGGGGCCCGTCCCCGACGATGACGCATCGGATGCCGGGCAGGGTGCTGAGCGCCGACAGATCAGCCACGTTCTTCTCGGGGGCCAGCCGGCCCAGGAAGCCGACCACGCACTCACCGCCGGGGGCCCACCGACGGTGCAGGGCCTCGTCGCGGCGCGTGGGGGCGAAGCGCGTGGTGTCGACACCGCGTCCCCAGATGGCGACCCGACCGAAACCGTGGCGCACCAGTTCCTGCCGGGTGGCGGTGGACGGCGCCAGGGTGAGCGTCGCCGGGGCGTGGACGCGGCGCATGATGCCCCAGGCCAAGGGTTCGGCCCGGGCAGGGGACAGGGCGCGGGGCAGGTATCGGCCCAGGTAGGTGGGGAAATCGGTCTGGAACAGGGCGACGCTTGGTATGCCGAGGCGTCGGGTGGCCCGCAGGGCTGCGCGCCCGAGCACCAGGGGTGCCGCGATATGGGCCACATCGGGGGCGAAGTCGCCCAGCAGCTTCACCAGCTTGGAGGTGGTGGCGGTGGCGATGCGCACGGCCGGATACTGCGGCATGGACACCGACGGCACGGTGATCACCGGCGCTCCCGCGTAGGCGTCGGGAACCCCGCCGGGATCGCCGGGAGCCACGATGAGCACCTCATGGCCGTCGTGGCGCAGTTGCTCGACCACCCGCAGGACGGAGTTGGTGACGCCATTGACCTGGGGCAGGAAGCTCTCCGTCACGATGGCCACACGCACACCCGCATCCTAGGCAGTTGGGCATCCCGGGGAGTTGGCCATCCCGGGGAATTGGGGCGTCAGGCAGCTGGATCCGGGGTGGGTGCAGCTCCGGTGCAGGTGGTTCACAACCGCTCGTGACGAGGGGCTGCGACTGGCGCATCGGCGCATCGATGGTGGGGCGATGCGTTCGGCCCGTTAGACTGGGGGTTATTCCTTGGGATGTTCAATGTTCCGGCCCCTTGAGATCAGCAGGATCTAGTCGTAGGGGCTTCTAATCCCCCTCATGAGAGTGCCGATGCCAAAAAACAATAATTCCGCGCGCCCGAACCGCAAGTCGTCAGGTGCGTGGAGCCGTCCCTCGTCCGCACGCGGGCGTGGCAAGTCAAGTGCCGGTGGACGCGGCCGAGATGGATCAACCTCGCGCGGTCAGCGCGACTGGAATGACTCGCGCGGTCAGCGCGACTGGAATGACTCGCGCGGTGGACGCGACAGAAACGATTCGCGTGAGCGCAGTGACTCACGCGGCAAGCGCGATTGGAACGACTCACGCGGCAAGCGCGACTGGTCGAGCCGCCAGCAGTGGGGCTCCGAGGGCTACCGTCCCGCGGGCCGTTCGCGCCGCCACGACAATGACGCCTGGAACGAGGAGGGTCGCCGCCGCTTCGAGGGTGACTCCCGTGACAGCCGCGATTCCCGTGGCGGGCGCTATGACCGCGACAATCGCGGTGGACGATGGAACGACGACAATCGTGACCGTCGTGGCGGGCCGGATCGTCGCCGGAAGCAGTGGGACGACCGCAATCACGGTTCCGACCGCAAGCCGTGGCGTCGCGATGAGCGCGAGGATCGTGATCGTTCGCGTGGCTGGGGCCGTGATGACGCCCCCGATGCCCGTGGCGAGCGCCGCAGCAGCAATTGGACGTCCCGCACCGGCTCGCGCGCCGCATGGAAGCGCGAGGGTCGCGACGACCGTTTCAGTGGTGGTGGGCAGCGCAGTTCTGCGCGTGGAAATTCCTATCGTGGCGGCCAACGTCGCGATGACCGCTGGCGTGACGACAATGATCGTGATCGCAGCCGTGGGGGGCGTCCGCGCTCGTCCTCGCGCAGCGACCACTTTGACTCGCGCAGCGACCGCTATGACTCGCGTGATGACCGTCCGCGTTCGCACGGCTACCGCGACGACCGCGCGCGTTCCTTTGGCCAGCGCGACGACCGCTCGCGCGGCTACAACCGCGATGATCGTCCGCGTTCCTACAATCGCGATGATGAGCGTCGTGGGAACCGTTATGACCGCGACGACCGCAGCGCCCAGCGTGATCGGTCCGGCGACGAGCGCCGTGGCAATCGCTACGACCGCGACACGCGCTCGGACGATCGCCGGGGCAACCGTGACGACCGCTCCCGCTCGTGGGATCGACGCGAGGACCGCGACCAGCGGTCTGCCCACGACACGCCGGCGGACCGGCCCGACGCCAGCGTTGCCCTGCAGGGTGACGAGGTGCTCGACGGCCTGACCAGCCGCATGGAGGCTGCCAAGCGCGAGAAGTTCGAGGCCGACAAGCAGAAGAGCCGCGAGTCGTCGACCCCGGCACAGGATTCCGCCGACCAGGCGTCGTCCCCGGCCGAGGTCTCCGCCGACCTGTCATCATCCCCGGCGGAGGATTCCGCCGACCGGTCATCGTCCCCGGCGGAGGTTTCCGCCGACCAGCAGGCCGCCACCCCGGAGGATTCCGGGTCGGCCCCGGCCACGCCGTCGCAGGCCACCAACGATCAGCCGGACGATGAGTCCGCCTCCTCCGCGGCAGCCAGTTCCGAGCAGGCCAATTCCGACAACGTCAACCCAGAGCACGCCAACCCCGAGAACGAGGAAATCGTTAACCAGACATCCGTCGCCGAGCAGGCGACCGACGAGTCCGCTGCCGAGCAGCAGGCATCCGTCACCCAGAACACCGACCAGCCCGCCATCGACGAGTCCACCACCAGTGAGCCCGCGACCGGACGCCCCGATGATGCCCCCGCAACGGCCAACCGCCGTCGCGAGAGCAACGCCCGCACCGAGCATCCCCATGGCGCCGTGCGTCGCGAGGAGCGCGATGACGACCGCGTCGAGCCCGTGCGCCGCCAGAAGGGACGCACCCGCTTCAGTGAGCTGGGCGTGCCCCAGCCGATCGTCGAGGAGCTCGATTCGCAGGGCATCCTGGCGCCGTTCCCGATCCAGCAGGCCGCCATTCCCGATGCGCTGTCGGGTCGCGACGTGCTCGGCCGTGGACAGACCGGCTCGGGCAAGACGCTCGCCTTCGGCATCCCGGTGATCACCCGCCTGGCAGCCAGTGGCACGGGCCACGGTCGTCAGCCGCGTGCCCTGCTGATGGCCCCCACCCGCGAACTCGCCCAGCAGGTCAACGACGTGTTGTTCCCGCTGGCGAAGGCCATGGGGCTCAGCACCATCCTGGTGGCCGGCGGCATGAGCTACACCCCGCAGCTTCGGGCCCTGGAGCGCGGCGTCGACATCGTCGTGGCCACGCCCGGACGCCTCATCGACCTGATCGAGCGCGGTAGCGCAAAGCTCGGCGAGGTGCAGGAGGTCGTGCTCGACGAGGCCGACGAGATGGCCGACATGGGCTTCATGCCCGACGTCACCCGCATCCTCGACGAGATCTCGCGCGAGGCCCAGCACCTGCTGTTCTCAGCCACCCTCGACCGTCAGGTCGACACCATCGTGCGTCGCTATATGCACGATCCGGTGGAGCACGGCGTCGATTCGGCGAAGGCCTCCGTCACGACGATGCGCCACGAATTGTGGACGGTGAACGCCCGCGACAAGGCCGCGATCATCGCCCAGGCGGCGAACCGTCCCGGACGCACCCTGGTGTTCGTGCGCACCCAGCGTGACGCCGATCGCACCGCCGAGCAGCTGCGCGACCTCGGCCTGATGGCCGGGGCCCTGCACGGTGGCCTGCCCCAGGGCATGCGCGCCCGCGTGCTGTATGCCTTCCGCCAGGGCCGGGTGCCCGTGCTGGTGGCCACCGACGTGGCCGCCCGCGGTATCGACGTGGACGATGTCTCGTTGGTGCTGCAGGCCGACCCGCCGCATGACTCGAAGGACTACCTGCACCGTGCCGGACGCACCGCGCGCGCCGGCGAGGATGGCCTCGTGGCCACCCTCGTGCTGCCGCGTGCGCGGGGTCGCATGGCCCGCATCATGCGTGATGCCGGGGTCAATGAGCGTCCGCATCCGATGCGTCCCGGCGACCGGCTCGAGGAGCTGACCGGGGGCACCGAGCCGCATGACGAGCCGGTGCGCGAGGAGCAGTACCGCGCGATCATCGCGCCGCCGCGCCCGGTGAAGAAGCGTGGGGGCGGCCATTACAAGGGCAAGCCCTGGCAGCGACGCAAGTCGTCGGGTCGTCCGTACAAGCGCGGCTGACCAGCCCAGTCACCAATCTGCCCAGTCACCAGCCGGCCGGGTGTGGGGGAGCAATCTCCCGCACCCGGCCGGTTGCCGTTCCCAGCGGCGCCGGGTCCCGATGCCGGCGTCATGCGGCGGCCTCGATTCGGCCGTGTGTGTGGGCAGGGGGTGGGCGCCGTGGCCATCGCGTCCACGGGGATTCGGCGCCTGACAAGCCGGGCTGGACGCGGTTACTAGAATGGCAGTTCGTGACCACTGACGAGGTACAGCTGAGGCTGGCAGGCATTGACGATGCGCCGGACCTCCTGGCCATCATCCGCAGCGCCTTCGGCGTGCGCCGTCCCGCGTCCACGCCGCCCGCCGCGATGAGTGATTCCACCGAGTCGGTGCGACGGCGCATTGCCGCGGGTGCCGGTGTGATCGCCGCGGTGAACGGCGAGGATGCCGGGTGCCTGTTGCTGGGCTTCGAGCCCGACCAGGTGCTGACGATGTCGCGGGTGAGCGTGCTGCCCACCCACCAGCATGAGGGCATTGCCGCCGCCATGGCCCGCGCAGCGGCCGAATACGGGGCCGACCTCGGTTTCCGACGCGTGGAGCTGATGGCCCGCGCCGACTTTCCCGAGCTGGTCACCTGGTGGCAGCTGCACGGCTTCGAGGTCGATCGCGAGGTGCCCGGCGGATTCATCCTGGGTGCCGGGCTGCCGGTCAGCATCACGGTGCCCACACCCGAGGACATGCGTCGGCTGGGGGAGCTGCTCGCCGGCCACCTGCGCGGGGGCGACCTGCTCGTGGCCAATGGGGAACTCGGGGCGGGCAAGACCACGCTCGCCCAGGGGCTCGGTGCCGGGCTGCGCGTCGACGGCCCGGTGATCTCACCGACCTTCGTGCTGGCCCGCAACCACCATTCGTCGGTGGGCGGGCCCGACCTGGTACACGTGGACGCCTATCGGATGGGCTCGGCGGCCGAGCTGGAGGACATCGACCTCGATTCGTCGATGGCCGATTCGGTGACGCTGGTCGAATGGGGTGCGGGCCTGGCCGAGGGACTGGCCGACGACCGCCTCGACATCGACATCGTGCGCAGCGCCGACCCTGCGGACGACACTCGCGTGGTCTACCTGCGCGGCCACGGTGCCCGCTGGGCCACCGAAGACCTCTATCCACTGCGCGAATCCTTCGTGCCGGGCACCGCCCCGCACCGCTCCGCGCCACATGTTGCAGACCAGTCCGAGGAGACCGAATGACCACGTGGACCCTGTGTATCGACACCTCCACCGACGTGTGCGCCGGGCTGGCCCGGGACTCCGAGGTGGTGGCCAGTGCCCATGTGGGTGACAACCACTCCCATGTGGAACTGTTGATGCCCACCATCATGGGCCTGTTGGCCGACGCCGGCATCGGCCTGTCGCGGGTCGATCGCGTGGGCGTGGGTTCGGGGCCGGGACCCTTCACCGGCCTGCGCGTGGGCATGGCCACCGCCTTCACCCTCGAGGTGGCCGGCAACAAGCCGGTCAAGGGCGTGTGCAGCCTCGACGTGATGGCCGCGCAATGGCGCGCCACCGCCCCGGCACCCGACGAATTCGTGATCGCCTCCGATGCGCGCCGCAAGGAGCTCTACTGGGCCCGCTACGACCAGACGGGTCGCAGGGGAGAGCCCCAGGTCACCCTTCCGACCGCCCTGCCCGACCTGCCGATCGCCGGACCGGGCGTCGCCGTGTTCGCAGAACTGCTGACGTCGCGGATGCCGGCCGGTGCACCCACCTCGATCGATGCCGGCTTCATGGCCGCGCACCTGTCGCAGCTGCCCGATGCCGGTCGCGAGCCGATGTACCTGCGCGAACCCGATGCGAAGCCGCCGTCGGCCCGCAAGTCGGCGCTGGCGGGCAGCCATCGCCGCCTGGGCCCGGCCGTCCGAAGGACGCCATGACCGCCGCGCCCGCCGAGCCCCCGGATGATGCCGAGCTGGTCGAGGTCGGGGCGGGGGACCTCCCCGAGCTGGTGGCCCTGGAGTTCGAGGGCTTCCTGGGCCATGAGCGCTGGAGCGAGGCCTCCTGGCGTGCCGAGGTGTGCCGCGACAACCAGTGTGCCTTCGGGCTGCGCGTCGACGGACGACTCGTCGGTGCCGCCCTGGTGAGCGCCTGGGCGCCTGATGCGGAACTGTTGCGGATCATCGTGGCCCACGCCCACCGGCGTCGGCACTTCGCGGCGCGCCTGCTGGACGCCGCCACCGCATGGGCAACCAGCCGCGGGGCCACCCGGATGCTGCTCGAGGTGCGCGACGACAACCTCGGCGCGCTGGCCCTGTACCAGCGGGGCGGCTTCGTGCGCATGTCTGAACGTCGCAACTACTACGGGCCCCATGCCACCGCGCTGGTGCTCGTCCACACGCTTGAACCCGGCGTCACCGGAGCACCCGGCGACGCCACCAGGAAGGACACGCCATGAGCGAGCCATTGGTGCTGGGCATCGAATCCAGCTGTGACGAAACCAGCGTCGGCATCGTGCGGGGGGAACACCTGCTGGCCAATGAGGTGGCCAGTTCGGTGGAACTGCACGCCCGCTTCGGTGGCGTGGTGCCCGAGGTGGCCTCGCGGGCACACCTCGAAGCGATCGGCCCCACCCTGCGACGCGCCATCGAGACCGCCGACATCGACCTTTCCGAGCTCGACGCCGTCTCGGTGACCGCCGGGCCCGGACTGATGGGCTCCCTGGTGGTGGGCGTGGCGGCCGCCAAGGCGCTGGCCGCCTGCCTGAACAAGCCACTGTACGGGCTCAACCACCTGGTGGGCCATGTGGCGGTCGACCTGCTCGACCATCCGGACGACGAGCCGGCACGTCCGATCGCCAAGCCCTGCCTAGCGCTGCTGGTCAGCGGTGGGCACACCCAGCTGCTCAAGGTGGACGACATCACCGGCGGAATTACCGAGGTGGGCACCACGATTGACGATGCCGCGGGGGAGGCCTATGACAAGGTGGCGCGCCTGCTGGGATTGCCCTATCCCGGCGGCCCGGTGATCGACAGGGCCGCCCAGCAGGGTGATCCGAAGGCCATCCGCTTCCCGCGGGGCCTCACCGCCGGTCATGACATGGTCAAGCATCGCTTCGACTTCAGCTTCTCGGGCCTCAAGACCGCCGTGGCCCGTTGGGTGGAGACCCGGCGCCTGTCCGGGGACGAGGTGCCCCTCAACGACGTGGCCGCCAGCTTCCAGGAGGCGGTGGCCGATGTGATCACCGCCAAGGCGGTGGCGGCGGCGCAGTTCCACGGCATCACCCACATGATCATCGGTGGGGGCGTGGCGGCCAACTCGCGCCTGCGGGGCCTGCTGGCGGCCCGCACCGCGTCGGCAGGCATTGAGCTGCGGCGTCCCCGTCCGGCCCTGTGCACCGACAACGGGGCCATGATCGCCTGTCTGGGCGCGCAGGTGGTGAAGGCCGGCCTGGCCCCCAGCGGGCTGACGATCGCCGCCAATTCCGGTTTGCCGGTCGAGACCGTGGTCCTGCCGCCCGCTGCCTGAGGCGCATGGGGCGGACTCCCAGGACGCGGGGGTCGTCACCGTCGGAACGCCGCCCATCACTAGGCTGTTCGCCATGAGTGATGAGGCGCGTGATCCCGAGACGACAAACCCCGCTGACGAGCCCTTGCCGGGCGACCACCTGTTCGAACGTCCCGTCCCGAATGTGGGCGACGACTCATCGGTCAACGAGCGCGACCGTGATGTGAGTGGTTGGGCCTTCGACCAGGCCACCCAGGCGGCCCTCGACCGGGTGATCGGTGCCCGTCGCGATATTCGCCGCTTCCGTCCCGACCCCGTGTCGGACGAGCTGGTGCGCGAGGTGCTCAATGCGGGCCATGGTGGCCCCAGCGTCGGTCAGTCGCAGCCCTGGCGCTTCATCATCGTCAAGGATCGTCGCACTCGCGAGCGTGCCGCGCTGATGTCGGATCGTGAGCGGATGCGCCAGTCGCGTCAGCTCACCGCCGAACGCTCCCAGCGGCTCCTCGACCTGCAGCTCGAGGGCATCCGGGAGGCGCCCCTGGGCATCGTGGTGGCCTGCGATCGTCGCGCCCCCGCTGCCGGGGTGCTGGGCCGCAACACCTTCCACGACGCCGACATGTGGAGCTGCGCGGCGGCCATCGAGAACATGTGGCTCACGGCCCGTGCGCTGGGACTCGGCATGGGCTGGGTCACGCTGATGCAGCCCGACGAGCTGGCCGGCCTGCTGAACCTCCCCGAGGGCGTCACGACGCTCGGCTGGCTGTGCCTGGGCTGGCCCAACGAACGTCCGCCCTACCCGGGGCTGGAGCGGCGTGCCTGGTCGCACAAGCTGCCCCTCGACCAGGTGGTGATGACCGACCGCTGGCCCGACAACGGCCCCGAGCCGCCGGTGTCCGCCCTGGCCGGCATGGCCCCGGCCGAGCCGGTGGAATCACTGATCACCCGGCCCATCCCCGACGATCCCAGCTCGGTGCTGTGGTCCGATGTGCACGCGCCCAGCCCCCAACAGGTGGTGGATGCGCGCGACAAGGGCGAGAAGCTGCTCACCCCACCCGGATCGCTCGGCAAGCTCGACCAGGCACTTGACCGCCTGGTGGCTGCCAGCGGCGACCAGGTCACCGGCGGCACCCTGGTGCTCGTGGGTGCCGACCACCCGCTGAACGCTCACAAGGTGTCGGCCTTCGACCAGTCAGTCAGCCGTCAGGTGATGGAGGCCGCGTTGGAAGGACGCGCCGTGGGCGTGGTCACCGCTCGCAGCGCCGGACTCGACGTGATGGTGGTCGACGCCGGCATCGACGGCGGCCCGGTCGCTGGTTGCGAACTGGCCCGTCCCGAGGACGTGCGTGGCGACCTGGTGAACACCTCGGCCATGACCACCGCCGATGTGCGTCGCCTGGTGACCCGGGGACGTGAACTCGGTGCCCGCGCCGCGCAGCGCGGTGTGGTCTGTCTGGGCGAGATCGGCATCGGCAACACCACGATCGCCTCCGCGCTGGCATGCGTGTTCACCGGCATCACACCCGAGCAGGCCGCTGGGATCGGTGCCGGCTCCGACGCCAAGATGGTGGAGCACAAGGCCGAGGTGCTGCGCGCGATCTTCGCCCGCACCGACATCACCGCGCTGCGTGCCGATCCGGCCCTCGCGCTGGCGGAGGTTGGCGGCCCCGAATTCGCCGTGCTCGCCGGCGTCATCCTGGGTGCCGTGGAGGCCGGCTCCACCGTCGTGCTCGACGGGCTGGCGGGCAGCGTGCCGGCCCTGGCCGTGGTCGAGGTGAACCCGGCCGTGCAGTCCTATCTCATCGCGGGGCAGGTCAGCCGCGAGTTCGCCCATGGCGCGGTGCTCACCCGCCTGGGCCTGGAACCGCTGGTCAGCCTGCGCTTGCGCGCCGGTGAGGGAGTGGGGGCCTGCCTGGCCACCCAGATGCTGTTCACCGGACTGGCCGTGCGTCGCCAGTCCGGGCGCACCGAGGAGTAGCGCTCCCGCAGCGCACGCGCCCGTGCCAAGGAGCCCCGGCCGGACCATCCGGTCCTACCGGGGCCCCTTGGCCTGCGGTGGCCGGTTCGGTGGGCGGCTACCGTTGAATCATCCGCGGCGATGGCCGCTGGAGCCGACGCCGCTGCGATTCCGCGGCGTGACGCACCGACGTGATGAGGACCCATGAGCGAGAACACCGATCGGGCGAAGACGCCCACCACCAAGCCGAAGGGCGCCGCAGCCCAGCCGACCGGGCAGCCGTCGCAGGCCGACGAATTGCTGGCCACCACTGCGGTGGAGGGCTCACTGGCCGCCCTCGATGAGGCCCGCGTGCTCGATCCGTCATGGGCCGACACGGCCGCCAAGGACTTCCTGGGGCACAGCGCGGCCCGCGTGATGGGCAATGCCGTGGCCACCACGGACGTGGAGAAGCTCTCGCTCGATCGCACGGTGGTCACCTCGATCGATTCGTCGATGAGCGATCTCATCAAGGACGCGGCGATCACCGACCAGAAGCGCTCCGGACGGTGCTGGGCGTTCGCCGGACTCAATGTGTTGCGCGCCGCGGCCATCAAGCAACTGGAGGTGCCCGACTTCGAGTTCAGCCAGAACTTCATCTTCTTCTACTCGAAGCTCGAGAAGGCCAACTGGTTCCTGGCCCAGATGATCGCCGACGCGGATCGTCGCCTCGACGACCGCGAGGTGGCCGAACTGCTCGCGTCGCCGATCGGTGACGGGGGCTGGTGGCCCGAGTTCACCTTCCTGGTGTCCAAGTACGGCCTGGTGCCCAAGTACGCGATGCCCGACACCGACTCGGCCGCGAATTCGGCGGCGATGAACAAGCACCTCTCGGAGCTCCTGCGGCGCGCGACCCTGCGCCTGCGCCGGGCGATTGAGATGGACGATGATCCCGATGCCGTGCGCCTGGAGACGATGGATGCCGCCTTCCGCATGCTGGCCACCCACCTCGGCGTACCGCCCACCGAGTTCGTCTGGCAGTACCGCAACAAGGACGGCGACTTCACCCGCGTCGGCACGCTCACCCCGCGGGAGTTCGCCGAGAAGTACATGCCCGATCCCGATGTGTGGGCGGTGGTCGCGCATGATCCGCGTCCCGAGATCAGCCTTCACACGCTGTACGGCATCGACCGCAGCAATCGTGCGGTGGGGGCCCGCACCGCCAACCACGTGACCGCCGAGCTCGAAGTGCTCAAGGACGCTGCCATCGCCGCTGTGAAGGCCGGCCAGCCGGTGTGGTTCGCCTGCGATGTGAAGGCCCAGTTCGACAAGGACCTGGGCGTGTGGGACGCCCACCTGCACGACTACGAGGGCGTCTACGGCGTGGACCTGGCCATGGACAAGGCCGAGCGGCTCACCACGCGCAGTTCGGCCCCCACGCACGCCATGTGCCTGACCGGCGTCGACCTGGTGGACGGCGAGCCGCGTCGCTGGCGCGTCGAGAACTCGTGGGGCGACACCGTGGGCGAGAAAGGCTACTGGACGATGAACGACTCCTGGTTCGACGAATACGTCTACCAGGTGGTCGTGCCGGTCACCGACCTGCCGGAGGATGTGCGCGCAGCGCTCGACACCGAACCGACGATCCTGCCGAGCTGGGATCCCCTTGCCTGAGCAGGGAATCGCCACGCCCGTCGTGGGTCGGGGCGGAGCCGGGGGAGCGCGGACATGATCACGCCCACGCTCACCACCCTGGCGTTCATCCTGAGCCCCGATCGGCGTCAGGTGCTGATGGTGCATCGCATCGCCCGCTCGGACGATGACCAGCTGGGCAAGTACAACGGGCTCGGCGGCAAGGTCGAGCGCTATGAGGACGTGGTGGCCGGCATGCGCCGCGAGCTGCGCGAGGAGGCCCATCTCGAGGTCGACTCGATGCAGCTGCGCGGCACGGTCAGCTGGCCCGGGTTCAATCCAGACGGCTCCGACCAATTCGGGTTCATCTTCCTGGTCGATGCTTGGCACGGTGACATCCCCGAGGCCAACGAGGAGGGTCCGCTGGGCTGGCAGCCCATCGACGCCCTGGGGGAACTGCCGATGTGGGAGGGGGACCGCTATTTCGTGCCCCTGGTCTTCGATTCGGGCATCAGCCAGTTCCATGCGGTGATCCCCTACGAGGACGGGCACCCCACCTCGGCCAGCTGGTCGGTGCTGTAGCGCACGGCCACGGCCTCCAGCTGCGCCCCGGCCCAGTCACCATGCGACGCAACAAATCACGGCGTGGAGGCCTGCGGAGTGCAAGTTTTCGCGTTGAGCGGCCACGCTTTGAGAACACTGCCGGCCTCACGTAACATTCTGCGGTGAATTTTTGGCGAAAAGACCTCTCCCTGCTGCGTGAACCGGGCGTGGGCTTGCTGTTCGCCGGACGCACCCTCAACACGCTCGGCATGTCATTTGCGCCCGTCGCGCTGTCCTTCGGCATCCTCGGACTGCCCGGCGGTTCGGCCTCGCTGCTGTCCATCGTGTTGGCCGCGGAGTCGATTCCGCTGGTGCTCTTCCTGCTCGTCGGCGGTGCCCTGGCCGATCGCCTGCCGTGTCAGCGCGTGATCATGGCCAGCCAAGTCCTGGCATCCGTGTCGTACACCGCGCTGGCGAGCCTCATCGCCCTGGGCGTGGCCAATGCCTATGCGCTGTGTGCGGCCGCCGTGTTGTCGGGCGTCGGCGCAGCCATGGGGTTCCCCGCCTTCACCGGGCTCATCCCGCAGATCGTGGCACCCGACCGGTTGCAGACCGGCAACGCCCTGCTGTCCTTCGGTGCCGCCGTCGCGCGGATCGCCGGCGTGGTGGCCGGTGGCGTGGTCACGGCCGTGATCGGCGGAGCTGGTGGCCTGGGCGTCAGCGCACTGATGTACGCGTTGACCGCCGCCACCGCGGTGCGCCTGCACCCGCGCTACAACACCGGTGCCCGTGACGTGGTGCCGGGGCTGGTCAGCGACATGAAGGAGGGGTGGCGCGAGTTCGTCAGCCGGGAGTGGCTGTGGGTGGTCGTGGCCGCCTGGTCGCTGCTGAACATGTGCTTCAACGCGGCCCATGCCGTGCTGGGCCCGGTGATCGCCAAGGAACGACTTGGTGGGGCCGAACCGTGGTCGTGGGTGCTCGCCGCCGAGTCGGTCGGTGAGGTGATCGCGGTGTTCGTGGCGATGCGTTGGCGTCCGCGCCATCCGCTGCTCAAGCCCCTGATCATCACCATGATCGCCATGCCGGCACCCTTCACGATGCTCGGCCTGTCGGCACCGCTGTGGGCAATCATCGTGGCGTCCGCGCCGATGGGCCTGGCCTTCATGGTGTTCGACGCGATGGGATCGTTCATGCTCGGCCCGGTCGGACTGCTGATCGCCGGACCCCTGGCGGCCCATGTCGGGGCCGCCCCGGCCACCTTCGGTTGTGGCGTGTTGATGTTCCTCATCGCCGGCGTGGCCCTGTTCTCCCGTGATGTGCGCACCCTGGAGTGGAGCGAAGCGACCTCCGGGCCCGACCGCACCCCCGAGCTGGTCTCCACGCCGGTGGAGGTCACGGTCTCTGCCTGAGCCGGCCGGCCCTAGGCTCACGGTGTGGACTTGCACACTGCCCAGCTGCTGACCTCCCCGGAGGGCGAGCGCGCGCTCACCCTCGCCACCGGGCTGCCCGATCCGGATTCGTTGGGGGCCGGTGAGCGGATGCGCCGCGAGTTCGCGCCCGAGCTGGCGGCCGCCGCGCTCAGCCAGATGGGGCTGCGGCGACGGGCCCGGGCCAAGCTGGGACCCCGCGCCGACCTGCTGTTGTGGACCAGCGATGGCGTGGAGCAGGCCACCAGGGCATCGGTGTCGGCTTGGCGTGCCCGCCGCTTGGTGTCCGCCGGCATCACCACCGTGCTCGACATCGGCTGCGGAGCCGGTGCCGATGCCCTGGCCTTCCTCGACGCCGGGCTGTCAGTGACCGGGGTGGAGATAGACCCCGCCACCGCCCTGCTGGCCCGGCACAACCTGTCGACTGCGGATGCCGGCGCCGACGATCCACCCGGCCCCGCGGCCGCCGGTGGCCCCAGGCGTCCCGGCCCACGGGCCGTGGTGATCGCCGGTGATGGTGTGGAGTTGGCGCCCGGCCTCATCCAGGGCGCCACCAGACGGGTCTGCGTCTACCTCGACCCGGCCCGGCGTACCTCCCGGGGACGCAGCTGGCGGGTCGACGACCTCAGCCCGGGGTGGCCGTTCGTCGAGGCGCAACTGCGGGCCGACCACGCCACCTGCGTGAAACTCGGTCCGGGATTCCCCCGCGAGCTGTTGCCCGATGACGTCGCCGCCATCTGGGTCAGCGACCACGGCGACCTGGTGGAATGCGGGCTGTGGCACCTGCCGGGGGATGGTGCACCCGACGTCCCGGACCCCGGCGCCCCCGGCGGCACCGGGCGCATCGCGGTGCCGGGTTCACGCTCGGCGGTGTTGTTGCCCTCCGGCGTGCAGGCGTGGGCCGACCCCGGGGCCCCCGACTTCGAGGTCCGCGCGCCCGGACGCTATCTCTACGAGCCCGACCCGGCCGTGAGCCGGGCCGGCGCCTCCCGGGCGCTCGCGATCCAACCGGCGGCAACCGGGTCGTCGGGCACCCGCCAACCGGGCGGTGCACCGGTGCACATCTGGCGCCTGGCACCCGGCGTCGGCTATCTGTCCGGCGATGAGCCCATCGCCACCCCGCTGGCCACCACCTTCGAGGTGCTCGAGGTGATCGACCACCATCTGCCGGCACTGCGGGCATGGGTGAAGGCCCATCGAATTGGCACACTCGAGATCAAGAAGCGGGCCGTCGAAATCGACCCCGCCGCGCTGCGCAAGAAGTTGCATCCAAAAGGTCCGAATGCCGCAACTCTGCTGCTCACCCCCACCACGAATGGGCTGGCCGCACTGGTGGTGCAAAGGCTGCGTGACAGCCGCGCAAAACCCTGAATTGACACCCGGAATCGGGCGCTGAATCGGGGGTCCGGGTTGCATACAAAGGCCGACCCTCTATCCTTGCCGAGGTATGCCTGCCGCCCAGGGCTGCTGGTCTGACCGGCCCGGCCCCCCGTGATGTGGCCGTGCGGCGGGTGCTTGTGGATTGACGTACCGATACCGGGATGCGCCGTCCAAAAATCGACAGGAGATCGGAACCGAGATGCTTGCCAATGGGTGATTTCATTGCCTCGCGGTGGACGGACATCGTCTTCCGCAGCTATCAACATGCGTCCCTGGTGACCCAATCGGTGTTCATTGCCACCGTCATCGCCATCGCCCTCGCGGTGCTCGTCACGAGCATCCCCAAACTGGAGCCGATTGCCAATACCATCTCGACGATCGGCCTGACCATTCCGTCGTTCGCGCTGCTCGGAATTCTCATTCCGCTGGCCGGAATCGGCGCTGTGACCTCGATGATCCTGGTCGCCTTCTATGCGGTGCTCCCGATTCTGCGAAATGCCACGGTGGGCCTGTTGGGGGTGGACAAGACGCTCATTGAGTCCGCCGTGGGAATGGGGATGAAACCCTGGACCATCTTCTGGCGGGTGCGCCTGCCGCTGGCCTGGCCCATCATCCTCACCGGTCTGCGCGTCTCCACCCAGATGTCCATGGGCATCGCCGCGGTGGCCGCCTACGCCCTGGGCCCCGGCCTGGGCTCCTATATCTTCACCGGCCTGGCCCAGATCGGCGGCAAGAACGCCTTGAACTACGCCCTGGTCGGCACCATCGGCATCGTCGTCATCGCCCTGGTGGCGGATGCCGTCCTGGTGCTCATCGGCCGTCTGTCCATCTCGAAAGGAATCCGCGCATGAGCAGCGAATCCAGCACGCCTGATAATTCGACCACTGCCCGGCAGCCCCACGACGCGCCCGCGCCGGCCGTCCCCACGGCGGGATCCTCCGAGACCTCCGGCGTCGAGATCGTCTTCGACGACGTCGTGAAGGCCTATCCGGGCCAGGACATCCCGGCGGTCGACCACCTCAGCCTGACCATTCCGGCCGGGGAGATCGTCACCTTCGTCGGCCTGTCCGGCTCGGGCAAGACCACCAGCCTCAAGATGATCAACCGGCTCATCGAGCCGACCAGCGGCGCCATCACCATCGGGGGGCGCGATACCCGCGACCTGAACCCCGACAAGCTGCGCACCCAGATCGGCTATGTCATCCAGGGCGGCAGCCTGTTCCCGCACATGACGGTGGCCGACAACATCGCCGTGGTGCCGCGCCTGCTCAACTGGAAGAAGGCGCGCATCAACAAGCGCATCGACGAATTGCTCGTGCTGGTCGGCCTCGACCCGGCCGAATACCGCGAGCGCTATCCCAAGGAACTGTCCGGTGGGCAGCAGCAGCGCGTCGGCGTGGCCCGCGGGCTGGCCGCCGATCCGCCCGTGCTGCTCATGGACGAGCCCTTCGGTGCCGTCGACCCGATCACCCGGGCGCGCCTGCAGGACGAGTTGCTGGCCGTGCAGGCCACCCTGCACAAGACCATGGTGATCGTCACCCACGACATCGACGAGGCCATCAAGCTCGGCGATCGCATCCTGGTGATGAAGGACCACGGCCACATCGCCCAGTACGACACCGCCGAGCGCATCCTGGCCAATCCGGCCGATGAGTTCGTGGCCGATTTCGTCGGCCAGGATTCGGCGCTCAAGCAGCTCTCCCTGCAGACGCTGGCGTCGATCCAGCTCGAGCAGGCCGCCACCGTGCACGCCGGCGACTCGGTGCACACGGCCCTGCGCGAGGCGCGTCACCAGAAGCGCGATCAGGTGGTGGTGCTCGACGAGGACGATCGTCCCGTCGACTGGCTGTGGACGACGAACCTGCGCGGCAAGGTGGTGCATGCCCGCCCGGGACGCCAGCCGATCCTGCTCACCCGCGACGTCACCCTCGACACGGTGCTCGACACCCTGGTCACCTCGATGCACGAGGGGGCCGTGGTGATCGACGACGACGGCCACCTGCTCGGCATCGCCACCTTCGACCAGATCACCCAACATGTGCGCGACATCAATGCCAGCGCCGCGCGGACCCGCGCCGAGAAGGAGAGGGTCGCCGAGGAGGCCGACGCCCGTGCCGAGGCCGCCGAGAAGGCCGCCGCGGCGCAGGCCGCCACCGGCGAGTCCGAGGGGGCCACGAAGTGAAGTTGAAGCCTGAGGGCGCCAGCCGTCAGGTCATCGGGATCCCGATCCTGGTGCTTGTCGGCTTCATCGCGTGGCTCATCTGGCGCGCCACCGCAACCCTCGACGACATCGAGGCCCGCCAGCTCGCCTGGGGCACGATCGGCGAGTTGTTCGTGCAACACATCGTGCTCACGGCGATCTGCACCGTGGTGGTGCTGGTCACCGCCATCCCGATCGGCGTGCTGCTCACCCGTCCGCGCTTCCGGCGTGCCGCCCCTGCGGTGGTTGCCGTCGCGAACGCCGGGCAGGCTGCTCCCGTGATCGGCGTCATCGTCCTGTTGGCCATGGCCATGGGCTTCGGCGTGCCCACGGCCGTCGTGGCCCTGAGCATCTACGCCTTCCTGCCGGTGCTGCAGAACACCATCACCGGACTGCAGGGCGTCGATCCGACGCTGGTGGAGGCCGGTCGCGGCATGGGAATCTCCGACTTCGGGGTGCTGTGGCGCATCGAACTGCCGCTCGCCGTCCCGGTGATCATGTCGGGTGTGCGCACCGCACTGGTGCTGCTGGTGGGCACCGCCGCCTTCGGCACCTTCATCAATGCCGGTGGCCTGGGGGCCCTGATCCAGACGGGCATCACCCTGTTCCGCTTCCGCATCCTGGTGTCGGGAGCCGTGCTGGTGGCGCTGTTGGCGCTGCTGGTGGAGTGGGCCGGCCAGGTGCTCGAACTGGCAACGCAACCGAAGGGACTGTGAGCAATGGGCAAGCACGTGCATGAATCCCGGGTTGTGGACGGCACGCCGCGGGGGCTGCGTCCCTCGCCGCGTCGGCTGATGATCCTGCTGGTGGTGGCCTGTTCGCTGATGTTCTCGTCGTGTGCTCTGGGCACCGGCGGCGGGCTGTCGGCGAAGGGCAAGCTGGCCGGTTCGCTGGCCGACATCAGCCTGCGCGACCAGAGCGTCGCAGTTGGTTCGAAGAACTTCACCGAGCAGCTGGTGCTCGGCAAGATCGCGGTGATCCTACTGAAGTCGGCCGGTGCCGATGTGAACGACCTGACCAATATCCCGGGCTCGTCGTCGGCACGCCAGGCCCTGCTCAGCGGCCAGATCGACTTCCAGTGGGAGTACACCGGCACCGGGTGGATCAGCTACCTGGGCCATTCCGATCCGATCATCGATCCCGAACAGCAGTATGTGGCGGTGCGCGACGAGGACCTGGCGAAGAACCACATGGTCTGGCTCCCCCCGGCGCCGATGAACAACACCTACGGCTTCGCGATCACCCAGAAGACCAAGGACCGGTTGGGCGTCAGCAAGCTGTCCGACCTGGCGGCGCTGCCGTCGTCCGAGCTGAGCTTCTGCGTCGAGAGCGAGCTCAACAGCCGCAATGACGGCTTCGAGCCGATGGCCGCCAAGTACGACCTGTCGCTGGGCCAGGTGCAGCGCAAGGTGCTCGACACCGGCGCCATCTATTCGGCCACCGCCGACGGGCTGTGCAACTTCGGCGAGGTGTTCACCACCGATGGGCGCATCAAGGCGCTCAACCTCACGGTGTTGGAGGACGACCGGCACTTCTTCCCGAATTACAATGTGTCGCCCGTGATGCGCCAGAAGACCTACAACAAGGCGGCCGACCAGTACCGCGAGCTGTTCGACCCGGTCTCCAAGGCCCTCACCAACGATGCGTTGCTGGCGATGAACGCCGAGGTGGACGTGCAGGGTCGCGAGCCGGCCGATGTGGCCTATGACTGGCTCATCGCCCAGGGATTCATTACCAAGCCGAAATCCTGATCACGACGGTGACGGATGGGCGCGGGAGCTTCAGCAGGGATGAGCCTCCCGCGCTCAACTATCTCTGGCACTCGGCTTGATCGAGTGCTAGGCGGGGTATAACTTGTTAGTTGGCGCTCTCCGCTGGGGAGTGCCAACCCAGGGGATGGCACCGCGACGACGTCCCACTGGTCAGGACAAGATAAACGTGTGCGCCGGCAACCCCGGCGCTGGACTAGTGAAGAAAGGGGTTTGACGTGGCAACCACGATCAAGCCGCTCGAGGACCGTGTCCTCGTAGAGCCGCTGGAAGCCGAAACCACCACCGCTTCCGGCCTGGTGATTCCCGAGACCGCCAAGGAGAAGCCGCAGGAGGGCAAGGTCCTCGCTGTGGGGCCCGGCCGCGTTGACGACAAGGGCGTCCGCGTGCCGATGGACGTCAAGGAGGGCGACGTCGTCGTCTTCTCCAAGTACGGCGGCACCGAGGTCAAGTACAACAACACCGACTACCTGCTGCTCAACGCCCGCGACATCCTCGCGGTCGTCGTCAAGTAACGCCGGGACGGGATTAGTTATATGGCTAAGGAACTTGCATTCGACGAGGAGGCACGGCGCGCCCTCGAGCGTGGCGTGGACGTCCTCGCCAATACCGTCAAGGTGACGCTTGGCCCCAAGGGCCGCTACGTCGTGCTTGACAAGAGCTGGGGCGCTCCCACCATCACCAACGATGGTGTGACCGTGGCCAAGGAGGTTGAGCTCACCGATCCCTTCGAGAACCTGGGTGCTCAGCTGGCCAAGGAAGTCGCCACCAAGACCAACGACGTGGCCGGCGATGGCACCACCACCGCCACCGTGCTGGCCCAGGCGCTCGTGCACGAGGGCCTGCGCGCCGTCGCGTCGGGCACCAACCCCGTGGGGCTGAAGCGTGGCATCGACAAGGCCGTCAAGGCCCTGGTCGATTCCCTGCACAGTGCCGCCCGTGAGGTGCAGACCACCGATGACATGGCCAATGTGGCCACCATCAGCTCCCGCGACCAGGGCATCGGCAAGATCATCGCCGACGCCTTCGACAAGGTGGGCAAGGACGGCGTCATCACCGTCGAGGAATCGCAGACCCTGGGCACCGAGCTCGAATTCACCGAGGGCATGCAGTTCGACAAGGGCTATGTGTCGCCCTACTTCGTCACCGATCAGGATCGCATGGAGGCCGTCATGGACGACCCCTACATCCTCATCAACGACGGCAAGATCTCCTCGATGAACGACCTGCTGCCGGTGCTCGAGAAGGTCATCGCGGCCAAGGGTCAGCTGGTGATCATCGCCGAGGACATCGACGGCGAGGCACTGTCCACCCTGGTGGTCAACAAGATCCGTGGCACCTTCAATGCCGTGGCCGTCAAGGCCCCGGCCTTCGGTGATCGTCGCAAGGCGATCCTCGAGGACATCGCCATCCTGACCGGTGGCCAGGTGATCTCCGAGACCGTCGGCCTCAAGCTGGCCGAGGTGAGCCTGGAGGACCTCGGGCGCGCCCGTCGCGTGGTGGTCACCAAGGACGACACCACGATCGTCGAGGGTGCCGGCAAGGACTCCGATGTGCAGGGCCGCGTCAAGCAGCTGCATGCCGAGATCGAGCGCACCGACTCCGATTGGGACCGCGAGAAGCTGTCCGAGCGGGTTGCGAAGCTCGCCGGTGGCGTCTGCGTGATCAAGGTTGGCGCAGCCACCGAGGTCGAGCTCAACGAGAAGAAGCACCGCATTGAGGACGCCGTGTCCGCCACGCGTGCCGCCATCGAGGAGGGCATCGTCGCAGGCGGCGGTGCCGCCCTGGTGCACGCAGCCGATGCGCTGTCGGATCTCGATGTGTCCGGCGACGAGAAGGTCGGCGCGCAGATCGTGCAGCGCGCGGTCGTCGAGCCGGCCCGTTGGATCGCCGAGAACGGTGGCGAGCAGGGTTATGTGATCGTGTCCCGCGTGGCCGAGATGAAGGCCAACGAGGGATTCAACGCCAAGACCGGCGAGTACGGGAACCTCATCGACCAGGGCGTCATCGACCCGGTCAAGGTCACCCGCTCCGCGCTGGCCAATGCGGCATCGATCGCCAGCCTGCTGCTCACCACCGAGACGCTCGTGGTGAACAAGCCGGAAGAGGATGACGACGCCGCCAAGTAGGCACGTCGGATCACTGCGACGTTGAGACCCTCAGGATCGCAGTGATCGCAAGGCATGGATGGGGCTCCCTGTGGGAGCCCCATTTGTGCTTGTCAGGGGCGAGCTAGAATGCGTCCATCCTCAGGTCAAACGAAAGGGCTCATTCAATGGCAGATGGACTGAACGCAGCAGGAGCTCCGGAGCCCTTCGCTCCACTTGGCCTTACCTTCGATGATGTCTTGCTTCAGCCCAGCGAGTCCGATGTGATTCCCTCCGAGGTTGACACCAGCGCACAGATCACCCGCAACATCCGTCTGAAGACGCCGCTGCTGTCGGCCGCGATGGACACCGTCACCGAGAGCCGCATGGCCATCGCGATGGCGCGCGAGGGCGGTCTGGGCATCATCCACCGCAATCTGTCGATCGACGACCAGGCGCACATGGTCGATCGGGTGAAGCGCTCCGAGGCCGGCATGGTGGTTGAGCCCATCACCATCGGCCCGGAAGCCACGCTGGCCGAGGCCGACGAACTGTGTGGCAATTTCCACATCAGCGGCGTGCCCGTGATCGACGCCGACGACAAGCTGCTCGGCATCATCACCAATCGCGATATGCGCTTCGAGACCGATCCGAAGCGCCCGGTGCGCGAGATCATGACCAAGATGCCGCTGGTCACCGGCCCGGTGGGCATCAAGCCCGACGACGCACTCAAGCTGTTGGCCACCAACAAGATCGAGAAGCTCCCCCTGGTTGACGACCAGGGCCGCCTGAAGGGCCTCATCACCCTGAAGGATTTCGTGAAGTCCGATCAATACCCGCTGGCCGCGAAGGACCCGCAGGGCCGCCTGCGGGTCGGTGCCGGCGTGGGCGTCTTCGGTGATGCCTGGGAGCGTGCGATGGCCCTGGTGGACGAGGGGGTCGACGTGATCGTCGTCGACACCGCCCACGGCCATTCGAAGGCCGAGATGGACTTCATCCGCAAGCTCAAGGCCGAGAAGGCCGCTGCGGGCGTCGACGTGATCGGTGGCAATGTGGCAACCTATGACGCCGCCAAGGCGTTGTGCGAGGCCGGTGTCGATGCCGTGAAGGTGGGCGTGGGACCGGGCTCCATCTGCACCACCCGCATCGTGGCCGGTGTGGGCGTGCCGCAGGTGACCGCGATCTACGATTCGGCCAGGGCCTGTCGCCCCTTCGGCGTGCCGGTGATCGGTGACGGCGGGCTGCAGTACTCGGGTGATATCGCCAAGGCGATCGTGGCAGGTGCCGGCACCGTGATGCTCGGTTCCCTGCTGGCCGGTTGCGACGAGAGTCCCGGAGAGCTCGTCTTCATCAACGGCAAGCAGTTCAAGCAGTACCGCGGCATGGGCTCGCTGGGCGCGATGGCCACCCGAGGACGCCACATGAGCTACTCGAAGGACCGCTACTTCCAGGCCGATGTCACCAGCAACGACAAGATCGTGCCCGAGGGCGTCGAGGGTCAGGTACCCTACCGCGGTCCGCTCAGCCAGGTGGTGTACCAGCTGATCGGTGGCCTGCACCAGTCGATGTTCTACTCGGGGGCCCGCACCATCGAGGAGCTGCAGTCGCGCGGCAAGTTCGTGCGCATCACCTCTGCCGGCCTGCGCGAGAGCCACCCGCATGACATCCAGATGACCGTTGAGGCGCCGAACTATTCGACGCACCAGTAACCCATTGAGCTGAATAGCCATGAGTGCCCGGGACATTGTCCCGGGCACTCATGCGTCCGGGCTGCTTCGGGCGCTGCTGCCGGCCCCAGCCCTTCACCAGTAGACTCAGGAGCTGCGCCGGGGCGGGCCCGTCGCGGGATCGGAGAGCTTCATGTACGACATCGGGCGCAGCAAGCGTGCTGCCAAGGCCTTCTCGCTGGATGATGTGGCGATCGTGCCCTCGCGGCGCACCCGCGATCCCGAGCTGGTGAACCTGTCGTGGAAGATCGATGCGGTGGAATTCGACTTCCCTCTGATGGCTGCGCCCATGGACTCGGTGATGAGCCCGGAGACCGCCATTGCGTTCGGCAAGCTCGGTGGTCTGGGGGTGCTCAACCTGGAGGGCCTGTGGACGCGCTACGACGATCCGACCCCGCTGTATGAGGAACTTGCCACGATCTCCGACCAGGTGCGCGCCACGCGTCGCATGCAGGAGATGTACTCCGAGCCGATCAAGCCCGAACTGATCGCCGAGCGGCTGGCGCAGGTGCGCGAGGCCGGGGTGCCGGTGGCCGGATCCCTGTCGCCCCAGCGCACGCAGGAATACATCTCGGTGGTCGAGCAGGCCAACGTCGACTTCTTCGTGATCCGTGGCACGGCCGTGTCGGCCGAGCATGTCGCCAGCTCGGGGGAGCCCCTCAACCTCAAGAAGTTCATCTACAACCTCGACGTGCCCGTGATCGTCGGCGGTTGTGCCAGCTACCAGACCGCCCTGCACCTGATGCGCACCGGTGCAGCCGGCGTGCTCGTCGGCTTTGGGGGCGCGGCATCGTCCACCACCCGCCAGGTGTTGGGCATCGAGGTGCCGATGGCATCGGCCATCGCGGATGTCGCCGAGGCGCGCCGCGACTACCTTGACGAGTCCGGTGGTCGCTACGTGCACGTGATCGCTGACGGCGCCATGGGCACCTCCGGCCATATCGCCAGGGCCCTGGCTTGTGGCGCCGATGCCGCCATGATCGGTGGCCCGCTCGCCCGCGCCAAGGAGGCTCCCGGCAAGGGCTGGCACTGGGGCGCGGAGGCCTGGCACCAGACGCTGCCGCGCGGACGTCGCGTGCACTACGATTCGGTGGGCAGCCTGGAGGAGGTCGTGGTCGGCCCCAGCTCGGTGACCGACGGCACGATGAACCTCGTGGGGGCGTTGCGTCGCTCGATGGCCAGCTCCGGCTATCAGGACGTCAAGGAGTTCCAACGCATCGAGCTGGTCATCCGCTGACCCGGTGAGGCGGATCGGTAACCTTTTTCCCATGGGTGAGCACACGGACGGTGACGACATGACCGGTGAGCCGAAGCCCGTGCCAGCCGAGCTGGCACGGATGCGCGACAGCATCGACAACCTTGACGCTGCCGTCATCCACATCATGGCCGAGCGCTTCAAGATCACCCAACAGGTGGGGGAGTTGAAGGCCGAGCTCGGACTCCCGCCGTCGGATCCGACCCGCGAGCAGGTGCAGATCGATCGTCTGCGCGCCCTCGCGGAGGAATCCCATCTCGATCCGGAGTTCGCCCAGAAGCTGTTGGCGTTCATCGTCTCCGAGGTCGTGCGCCATCACACGGAGATCTCGGGCCAACGCTGAGTCCCGGTTGGTCCTGCTGGTTCGTCAGGCCTGCGCGGCTTCGCGATTCGGTTCCGGGCCACGCCCCACCCCGTGGGGAGGGGTGCGCGACGGGGCGGCATGCCCTTGCGCAGCCAGCGCCGAGCAGATCCACCAACCGTGCGATAACCCTCGGATAACGCTGCTTTCCCCCTATTTCCCCTGATAGTCTCCGCACAGGCGAAAGCTAGATTCGTGCTGTCATTCACAGCCTTGCCTGTGTGCGAACCAGGTCCTTCGTCGCTGTACCCCGAATCAAGAGCGTGCGCAGGGAAGGCTGGATTGATGAGTGAGGCGAACGGGCGTGTGTTGGTGTGTCCCAATTGTGGGTCGCCGGTCAGTGACGACGATGTGACGTGCCCCGTCTGCGGGGTCGATCTGCGCGGAGCCGATCTGGGCAGGGCCAACCTGCCCAGAGCCGGGAACGACACGGCAGCGGCAGGGGCATCATCGCCGACCCCGACGTCTGACACACAGTCCTCCGGTGCCCCATCGTCCACGACGGACTCGCCGGATGCCGAGCCGACCATTTCCGTCGCCGCTTCCCCTGACTCCACGACGCCGGTGGGGGACAAGGCGTCCGGCCCGGCAACCTCCCCGGCCGTGAGTGCCCAGGACTGGAGGGACTACTTCCAGCTGCTCAACGGCCGTGCGCCCACTGAGGCCGAGTTCCAGCGCGCCGTGGCCGATGGTGCCGCTCGACCGCTGCAGGCAGCCCCGACCTTCACGGAATCCGGTCCCCAGGGGGGTGGACAAGCCTCGCCAGTGCCGCCGCAGCAGGCGACTATGCCCCAGCTGCCGCTGATGGGCCAGCCATCGGCCGCCCCCGGGCAACAGCAAGCCTTCGGTCAACAACAACCCGTGGGCGCCCAGCAATTCGCCAGCCAGCAACAGTTCTTCGGGCAGCAGCCCCAGATGGCTGGTCAGCCACTGATGATGACCGCCCCCGTCCAGCCCGCGGCTGACAGCGCCTTCGTGGCGCACAGCAAGGGCTACTGGGCACACCTGAAGCAGGCATGGCTGCACCCGACGTCCATCGATGCGACCATCAAGGACGGCTATGCCTGGGTCACATATGGCATCATCCTGGCCGCCGTCGTGATCACCCTGACCTACCAATTCACCAGCGTCGGGAACTTCTTCAAGGCGCTCATCCTGTTTGGCGGAGCGGCGTTGCTGCTCACTGTGGTGGCTGCGGCGTTGACGCGTGTTGTGCTCAATGTGCGATGCACCTTCACCGACATGCTCAAGCTTGGCACCCAGTCGGTCATTCCACTGATGCCGATCACGATCCTGTTCATGCTCAATGACATGCTGCTCAACTCCCGCGTCAGCAGTTTCTATGGTTCCAGCACTGACCTGGAAGACCTGCTGAGTGACTTCTCCTCGGCAGGCTCCTTCTTCGTGGTCGCGACACTCGTGCTCCTGGGCGCGTCGCTCATCACGGTTCTCGTCTCGGTGATGATCCAGGGAGTCTATTTCTATCGGCTCTCCGCGATCACACCCGGCTCGAAAGTCGATCGCTACGGCTGGCTGGTGGTGATCAACACGGTGATGGTCATGCTCCTGGGGATCATCATCCTGTTGGCCTGGTTCAACTGATCTCCCAGCGGGGAAGGCATTGCGATGTCACAGGATGAATGGCTGAGGCAGTTCACGGCGGTCTACGGACGCCAACCCTCGTCCGAGGAGTTCCTCCGGGCCCGTGAGGGCGGCTTCGGGTCCCTGGACGCCGATCCCGTCCCTGGGGCAAACCCCGCAGCGCTCGACGGCAGCGCCCAATGGCTCGCCGACTTCCGCGAGCAGTCGGGCCGCCTGCCGACCACCCAGGAGTTCGCCGCGGCGAAGGCCGCAGGCTTTCCCCGCGGGGCCGGGCAGTCAACACCCCCGACACCGACCACTCCCCGTTCGGTCGGGTCCGCATTCAATGGGGCCATCCCGACCACCGGGGCCACCCCGGCTCCCACGGCGGGCACCCCGATGGGCGCCTCGTCGTCGTTCCCACCCGCTCCGCCCATACCCCCGGCACCCGCCATCCCACCCCTGGCCGCCCCGCCGTCCGGCAGCGGCGACAAGCCGCCGCTCTACCGTCGTTGGTGGGCCATCGTCGCCTATGTGGTGGTGTTGGCGCTCATCGCCGCCGCGGTGTGCTTCGGCATCCCCGGCACCGGAATCCACGGCCTGGTGAACAAGCCCGAAGCCGGCGCCTCCGGCTCCGCGTCGGGTGCCGCAGGCTCGGCCGCCGGCAGTGACGCCTCGGCGCGGGTTGCCTCGATGCCCGCCTCGGTGCCCTCATGCCCCCGCGGTTGGACGCCCACCACCTGGGCATCCTGGAACGGCGGGAACTCCCTGGTCTGCAAGGCCGCCGGAAAGTCCACCTTCCATGTGAATGTCACCGCCGGATCACAGAGCTACTCCACCGATGGGGCCACCACGAGTCCGACCGGCGGCTACGTCGCGAACTTTGATGGCGGTGCCTCGGCGATCGTCGCCTTCGCAGGTTCCCTGACTCAGCTGACCGCCTCGGGCGTTTCGACGGTGAATGTCACCAGCCAGGCATGGGACAACGGCTCGAGCTCCGGATTCACCGCGGTGCCCAGTGGCCATGTCACCGCGTGCCCCAGTGGTTCGTACCCCTTCTCGATGTCCGTGTGGGGCAACCAGTGGCTGTTCACCTGCGGCGCCGACCAGAGCAATGGCACCAGCTTCGTCTACAGCAACGGCTCCACGAGCGACGCCGGCGGCGGCGTGTTGAACATGTCGGGCAAGTTCTGTGGCGCCACGATGGACGCCTACTCGATCTGCCAGGGCGCCCAGGTGGTCACGGTGAGCAGTATTGCCCACGCCACCACCACGACCTATCCCACGCAGTCCAGCTACCTTCCGGGCACCGGGGTCACCAACGCCTACGGGCCACAGCAGGCCTCCAGCGACACGGATGCGCGCACCACGATGGACGCCGAGATCAAGCAGGACACCCCCTTGGCCGGGGCCTACCTGGTGGGGCAGTGGACGCCCCAATTGTCGGCCAAGTGGGACGGCGTCTCCTGGCAGGGCAAGACCTGGAGCAACCAGGACATTGCCAACCAATTCCGTGATTTCAAGCAGAAGTACTCCACGGCCATGATGCTGCGCTCAGCCGACTGGAGCACCCTGGGCTTGTCGGGCCACGACTGGGTCACCATGGTGGCCGGCATCTCATTCACGAACGCCGCCGACGCCAACCGCTGGTGCTATGCAAAGGGCTTCGACTCCGACAACTGCTTTGCTGTGCAATTGGGCCATGGGGCCCCCGATCAGACCATGCAGAAGTGGACGCCGGGACACTTCGGTGACTAGGAAGGCAGATCGATGAGGGACGAATGGCTGCGCCAGTTCCGGGCGACCCAGGGCAGGGACCCCTCGCCCGAGGAGTTCCTGACCGCCCAGCAGGCCGGGTTCCCGGTGCAGGCCCCCGCGCAGCCCCAGGCACCCGGTCAACCGCAGGCGCCGGCCCCATCCCAGACCCCTGATGCCCGCTGGCTCGCCGTCTTCCGGGCCAGTCAGGGACGCCTTCCCTCCACGCAGGAGTTCGCTGCCGCCCGCGCCGCCGGATTCCCGGTGGGGCCTCCCGCGCCCGCCGAACCCGCCACTCCCGGGCAGCTCCCAGTGGGTGATGAGCCCACCCAGATCATCCCGACGGCCGCGCCGGGGACCGCATGGTCGGCGCAGGGCTTCCAACCCACCCAGCCTGTCCAACCCAACCCCTCCGCCCAACCCAACCCCTCCGCCCAACCCAACCGGCCCGTCCAACCGGTACGGCCGACTGCGGTTCCGCCCACGCCCGTGGCGCCGTCCACCGGCGGGCAGCCCACGCAGGTCATCCCGGCGGTGGCACCGGTCACGCAGTGGCCCGGCCAACCGGTTCCCCCGGTCGCCGCCCCGTCGGGTGGCGACGGGCGCACACCGCTGTACCGGCGTCCCTGGGTGATCGTGGTGTACGTGGTGGTGGTCGCGCTCATCGCGGCCGGCATCTGCTTCGGGATTCCCGGCACCGGGATCCACGGCCTGCTCAATGCCCCCGCCGCGACGCCCTCGCCGAGCGCGGGCGCAGCGTCGCCGAGCGCGGGATCGTCGGCATCGGCCTCGCCGTCCCGCTCGGCCAGCAGCGCCAGCCCCAGCGTCACCCCCGATGGTGGAACCGTCGTGCAGTCGATCCAGGGGGTGCTCGACCAGGCTACCGCCGACCGCACCGGACTGGCCGGGGCCATCAACTCCTGTGACGTGGCCGCGCTCGGCACGATCACCGACAACCGGGCCCGCGAGATCGATGCGCTGCGCAGCGTCGAGGCCACCCGCATCCCGAATGGCCAGCAACTGGTCACCGACCTGATCACGGCCCTGGCGTCGTCGCAGAGCGCTGACCAGCAATATCTGTCCTGGGCGCAGGGCGGCTGTCAGGGCACCTACCCGGATTTCCCGAGCAATGCCGACGCCACGGCCAGGAAGAATGATTTCGCCCGCGTGTGGAATTCCTCCATCGTGGGCACCTATTCACAGGCGCGTCAGGTTGACCCGAATAAGTTCTGATCCCGTCGACGGCCCGCCACCGCACCGTGCGCGGCGTGCCGCACCCGCCCGCCGCTCGCGTCCGATCATGGTGGCGGTGGCCATCGCCGTGCTGGCCGCGGTGGCTGGCGCGATCGCCTTCCTGGTGCCGGGGGGATCGACCCGCCCGGTCCCGGTGGCGGCACCCTCGTCGTCAGCCAGTCGCCCCTGCACGCAGGCGGGACGCGCGACAGTGGTCTTCCTCGACCCCGGCCACGGTGCCGACCTGCCGGCGACACGGGCCACATCGGGCGGCAGCCAGGGCATCTACTCCGGTGAGAACACCTCGCAGGGCAACGAGCCCGCGGACGTCTTCGCGGTGGCCCTCGACGCGAAGGCGCAACTGGAGCGCGCCGGTTACGTCGTCGTGCTGTCACGCGACGGTGATCCCGACCCGGCGCGCCAGACACTGTGGCAGAAGGGACTACGTGCCGAGACCGCGATGGGGGGAGCGCCGGCAGACATCGGCGTGTCGATCCACACCGACCTGCCCGACACGGTGGGTGCCGGCCAGATCTACTACGACCAGCTCGGGGGATTCCGCACCAACACCTCCGACGGGTTGACCGCCCGGTTCACCGATGAACGCAGCGCGGCCCTGAGCAGGCAATATGCCCAACAGTTCCTGACGGCCCGTCAGGAGCTCGGGGCGGGCGCCATCGCGATGACGCCGGGCCATGACTTCCCGGCCGGGCGTGGGCTGGGATCGTGGGGCGACATCCCGATCATCATGCTCACCGCCCAACAGGTGCCCTGGGTGTACAACGAGGCGCCGCGGACCAGCGCGAACGGGTTGTCACCGGCCGACCGGGCGAACTACGCCTCGGCGATCGTGCAGGGCGTCGAACGCTCACTGGGCCCCGTCGTGGGGACCGGCACCTGCAGCTAGGTCCTGCGGGCTGCCACGCAGCAGCAGGCGTGGATCAGGCGATGACGTCGCCCGGACGCACCTCGCTGGGCACGCCGATCACCACCGCGCCGGGGGCGACGTCCTTCACCACCAGGGCGTTGGCGCCGATCTTGGCATCATCGCCGATGGTGATGTCACCGATGATCTTCGACCCGGCGCCCAACAGGACGCGATCGCCGATCGTGGGGTGGCGCTTGAAATGGCCACGGGAACGTCCGCCCAGGGTCACCTGGTGGTACATCAACACGTCATCGCCCACGATGGCGGTCTCGCCGATCACCACGCCCATGCCATGGTCGATGAAGAAGCGCCTACCAATGGTGGCCCCCGGATGGATCTCGATGCCGGTCATGAAGCGCGCGAACTGGCTGAGCAGGCGTGCCGGGAACTTCAGGGCTCCGCTCGTCTCCCACATGACATGGGCGATGCGGTACATCCAGATCGCGTGGAGGCCGGAGTAGACCAGCACGATCTCGAACTTCGAGCGCGCGGCGGGGTCTTCGCGCTGGGCGGCAAACAGGTCCTCGTTGAGACGGTCGAGGATGTTGCGAATCGAGATACTCACGAGTCCATCAAACCGGCAAACAGGGGCGTGGACAAATAGCGTTCACCGAAATCAGGGATGATTGCCACGATCGTCCGGCCGCGATACTGCGGACGTGCCCCGACTTCGAGTGCTGCCGCTACCGCGGCGCCCGATGAGATGCCTGCCAGGATGCCTTCCTCGGCGGCCAGACGCCTCGCCATCGCGAGGGCTTGGTCGGTGGTCACCGACAGCACCTCATCGACCACAGCGGCGTCATAGGTGTCGGGCACGAAGTTGGCGCCGATGCCCTGGATGCCATGGGCCGCGGCCCTGCCGCGCGACAGCAGGGGCGACTCGTCGGGCTCCACGGCGTACACGTCGACGCGCGGATCCTGCTCCTTCAGATAGCGTCCCGCACCACTGACGGTGCCACCGGTTCCGACGCCGGACACCAGTGCCGCCACCTCGCCGTCGGTGTCATTCCAGATCTCCGGGCCGGTGGTCGCGTGGTGTGCCGCGGGGTTCGCGGCGTTGGCGAACTGGCTGGCCAGCACGCCACCACGCTCGGCGGCGATGCGCTCGGCGGCCGTGACCGCACCCCGCATCCCCTCCACGGCGGGGGTGAGCACGAGCTCGGCGCCCAGGGCGCGCAACACGGCGCGGCGTTCCCTGCTCATCGACGCCGGCATGGTGATCACCACGTGGTAGCCGCGGGCGGCGCCCACCATCGCGAGCGCGATCCCGGTGTTCCCGCTGGTGGCCTCGACGATGGTGCCGCCGGCCCCCAGCGCGCCCGATTTCTCCGCGGCGTCCACGATGGCCACCCCGATGCGGTCCTTGACGGAGTTCGCCGGGTTGTAGAACTCAAGTTTGGTCAGCACGACGGCGTCCGTGTCGTTCACATGGTTGAGCCGCACAAGCGGAGTGCGTCCCACTACCTCGGTGACATCGTGGTAGATCATGCCAAGAATCCTAGGCTCGTCGATCCGGTGCCGGGCGGGCGGGGCGGACCCCCGGGAACCGGGCCACCTGAACTGATGCGGAAGGGATTTCACATTCAGGCCATGTGACCGGTAACATGATGTGAAAGGGAACCCCCCCCGCTGCACTGTCGCAACGCCATATCCCCGCTCTTGCCTGACCTTTGACATAGGAGTCCGAAGATCATGAGTTCTGCACCCAAGCCCCCAGAAACATATGTCGTCGGCGTCGACTACGGCTCCCTGTCGGGCCGGGCCGTGGTGGTCCGCGTGCGCGACGGCCGCGAGATGGGCGACGAGGTCTTCGAATACCCCCACGCGGTGATGGACGAGGTGCTTGACGCCACCGGCCACCAGCTGCCCCCCGACTGGGCCCTGCAGGACGCCAATGGCTACATCGAGGTGCTCAAGCACGCCGTTCCGGCCCCGTGGCCGCCTCCGGCGTCGATCCCGCGCGGATCGTGGGCATCGGCACCGACTTCACCGCCTGCACGATGGTGCCCACCACCGCCGGGGGCGTGCCGCTGCACGACCTGCCGCAGTTCCGTGAGCGTCCCCACGCCTATGTGAAGCTGTGGAAGCACCACGCCGCCCAGCCCCAGGCGGACCGCATCAACGAGCTCGCCCATGCGCGTCGTGAGCCCTGGATCAACCGCTACGGCGGCCTGATCTCCAGCGAATGGGAATTCGCCAAGGGCCTGCAACTGCTCGAGGAGGACCCGGAGGTCTACGCCGCCACCGAACGCTGGGTGGAGGCCGCCGACTGGATCGTGTGGCAATTGGGCGGCACCTATGAGCGCAATGCCTGCACCGCCGGATACAAGGGCATCCTGCAGGAAGGCCACTACCCGTCGCGCGAGTTCCTGGCGGCCCTCAACCCGGCCTTCGAGGACTTCGTCGACGACAAGCTCGACCATCCGATCGGACAGCTGGGCGATGTCGCCGGGCACCTGACCGCCCGGGCCGCCGCATGGACCGGACTCCCGCAGGGCATCGCCGTGGCCGTGGGCAATGTCGATGCCCACGTCACCGCTCCCGCCGCCCGGGCCATCGCCCCGGGCCGCATGGTGGCGATCATGGGCACCTCGACCTGCCATGTGATGAACCATGACGAGCTGCGCGAGGTACCCGGGATGTGCGGCGTGGTCGACGGGGGCATCACCAAGGGATCCTTCGGCTATGAGGCCGGACAATCCGGAGTGGGCGACATCTTCGCGTGGTTCACCCGGGAACTCGGGGCGCCGAGGCCCGGGACGCCGCCGATGAGGCCGGGGTCTCCCTGCACGAATACCTCACGGCGCTGGGGGCCATGAAGCCGACCGGCAGCCATGGCCTGCTGGCCCTGGACTGGCAGAGCGGCAACCGTTCGGTGCTGGTCGACCATGAGCTGTCGGGCCTGATCATCGGACTCACCCTGCAGACCCCACCCGAGGACGTCTACCGGGCCCTGCTGGAGTCAACGGCCTTCGGTACGCGCAAGATCATCGAGACCTTCAACGAATCGGGGGTGCCGGTCCGCGAGTTCATCGCGGCCGGCGGGCTGATCAAGAACCGGGTGCTCATGCAGCTCTACAGCGATGTGTTGCACATGCCGATCTCCATCATCGATTCCGAGCAGGGGCCCGCACTCGGCTCGGCCATCCACGCGGCCGTCGCGGCGGAGGCCTACCAGGACGTGCAGCAGGCGTCCGACCACATGGGCCAGCTGCGCGAGCACGTGTACGTGCCCGACCCGGCCGCCTCGGCGATCTACGACCGGCTCTATGCCGACTATGTCACCCTGCACGACTACTTCGGCCGAGGCGGCAATGACGTGATGCACCGCCTCAAGGCGCTGCGTCGCGAGACCCTCGCCGACGAGGTCGCCCGCGACGCCGCCCCCGGCGACCAATCCCGGATCAGTGACGACGCCCCGGTGGCCACCACCGGGGTCATGGAAGGAACCCTGTCATGAGCGAATTGCTGTTCACCCCCGAACAGATCACGGCCATCGAACGCACCCGCGCCGAGGTGTCGCAACTGCACCAGCTGCTCGTGCGCTACGACCTCGTGGTGTGGACCGGCGGCAACATCTCCGGGCGGGTGCCGGGCACCGAGTTGTTCGTGATCAAGCCCTCCGGTGTCGACTATCCCGAGCTCACGCCCGAGTCCATGGTCGTGTGCACCCTCGACGGTCGGAAGGTGGCCGGCTTCTCCGGCTCGCAGCGCAATCCGTCCAGCGACACCGCCTCACACGCCTACGTCTACCGCCACATGCCCGACGTCCACGGGGTGGTGCACACCCATTCTGACTTCGCCACGTCGTGGGCGGCGCGTGGCGAGGCCATTCCCTGCGTGCTCACGGCACAGGCCGATGAGTTCGGTGGCGAGATCCCGGTGGGTCCGCTGGCGTTGATCGGCGACGAGCAGATCGGACGCGGCATCGTCGACACGCTGCAGGGACATCGCTCGCGGGCGGTGCTCATGGCCAACCACGGCGTCTTCACCATCGGCAAGCACGCCCGCGAGGCGGTCAAGGCCGCCGTCATGGTGGAGGACGTCGCCCGCACGGCGCACTATGCCCGCGTCGGGGGAGAAGCCCATCGCGCTGCCCGGTGAGGCCGTCGACAAGCTGTTCGACCGCTACCAGAACGTCTACGGCCAGCCCCAGCAGTAGCCACGTCCCCGATCGGCCCAGACCCCCGATCGACCCAGACCCCCCGAACGACATCCGCGAAAGAGACCCATGTCACACAACATCATTCCCGACCTGAGCCAGCTCAAGGTCCTGTTCCTGGTGGGCAGCCAGGCCCTCTACGGCGAGGAGACGCTGCGTCAGGTCGACGAGCAGTCCGAGGCGATCCTCGCCCAACTGCGTGCCTCCAGCGACATCCCCGTCACCATCGAGCCGCACCAGCTGCTCACCGACACCGACGGCATCCACCAGGCGGTGTTGGCGGCGAACGCCGACCCGAGCGTGATCGGCGTCATCACGTGGATGCACACCTTCTCACCGGCGAAGATGTGGATCCGTGGCCTGGAGGCCCTGCAGAAGCCGCTGCTGCACTGGCACACCCAGGCAGGTGTCGCGCTTCCCTACGCCGACCTCGACTTCGACTTCATGAACCTGAACCAGTCGGCCCACGGGGACCGTGAGTTCGGCTACATCCTCACCCGGCTGGGCATTGCCCGGAAGTCGGTGATCGGACACGTCTCCGATCCCCGGGTGACCCGCGAGATCGGCTGGTGGACGCGCGCCGCAGCCGGCTGGAACGAGGTCAATGGCCTCAAGGTGGCCCGCTTCGGCGACAACATGCGCTACGTGGCCGTCACCGAGGGCGACAAGACCGAGGCCGAAGCGGTCTTCGGCGTTGCGGTGAACACCTGGGCGGTCAACGAACTGGCCGACGCCATCGAGCGCGCCAGTGACGCCGAGGTGGCGCGCACCATGGCCGAATACGACGAGCAGTTCGAGGTGGTGCCCGAACTGCGGGCCGACGGTGCCCGTCGTGGCGCGTTGCGCGATGCGGCACGGATCGAGGTGGGCCTTCGGGCCGTGCTCGAGGCCGGCGACTTCCATGCGTTCACCGACACCTTTGAAGACCTCGGCTCGCTGCCCCAGCTGCCGGGGATCGCGGTACAGCGCCTCAACCTGGATGGCTACGGCTTCGGGGCCGAGGGCGACTGGAAGACCGCGATCCTGGTGCGTGTGGCCAAGGTGATGGGCGCCGGGCTGCCCGGCGGGGCCTCCCTCATGGAGGACTACACCTATGACCTCACGCCCGGGGATGAGACGATCCTGGGCGCGCACATGCTCGAAGTCTGCCCCTCGCTGACTTCGCGCCGTGCGCGCCTGGAGATCCATCCCCTGGACATCGGTGGCAAGTCCGATCCGGTGCGTGCGGTGTTCACCGCCGATCCCGGCCCCGCCGTGGTGGTGGCCCTGTCGGACATGCGCGACCGCTTCCGGCTGACGGCCAATGTGGTGGACATCGTGGAACCCGAGCACTCGCTGCCCAAGCTGCCGGTGGGGCGGGCCTTCTGGAAGCCCCGCCCCAACTTCGTGACCTCGGCGAAGTCGTGGCTGGCCTCGGGTGCGGCCCACCACACGGTGATGTCATCGCAGGTGCCGGTGGAGGTCTTCGCCGATTTCGCCAGGATGGCCGGCACCGAGCTGGCGGTCATTGATGAGCACACCTCGCCGCAGGCGTTCCAGGATGCGCTGAATTGGAACTCCGGGTATTACCGTCTTCATCGTGGCGTGTGAGTCGCGGGATTTCCAGGGGGTCTGAGATGGCTGCAGGAACGGCGCCGAATATTCGCGACGTGGCCGAATTGGCGGGCGTGTCGCACCAGACCGTGTCGCGGGTGATCAACGACCACCCCAGCATCCAGCCGCAGACGCGGGCCCGGGTGGAGGCGGCCATCAAGACGCTGGGCTATCGCCCCAACAGCGCCGCCCGCTCACTGGCGCGGATGCGCACCGGGCGCATCGGCGCGATCGTCGACAGCCCCGAGCACTTCGGGCCGATGAACACCCTGCGCGGCGTGGAGGTGGCCAGCCGACGTGCGGGCTATTTCCTCAGCTCGGTGTCGGTGAACGACGATTCGGTGGACGCCATCAACCAGAGCCTGGAGTTCCTGCTCGACCAGAATGTCGAGGGGCTGTGCCTCATCGCCCCGCGACTTCCCCTGCTCGAGGTGATCCGGCGCCGTGGGTTGCAGATTCCCAGCGTCGTGATCGCCACCGACACCGCCCACCTGGTGGATGACAACGGGTTGCAGGCCAGCGTCGACCAGGAGCTGGGCACCCGCATGATGGTCGACTACCTGTTGGAACTGGGCCACACCCGCATCGCGCACCTGAGCGGACCCCATGACTGGGGCGACGCCCGCTCGCGCCGGGCCACCTTCGAGGCGACGCTGGCCGCGCACGGCCTGACGCCGGCCGCGATCGTCGAGGGCGACTGGAGCCCGGATTCGGGATTCGCCGCCGGTCCCGGACTCATCGAGGGCACCGGCGCCACCGCCGTGTTCTCGGCCAACGACCAGATGGCCCTGGGTCTGGTGCACTATCTCAGCGAGGTGGGCCTGCGCGTGCCCGACGACGTGAGTGTCGTCGGCTTCGACAACACCCCCGAGTCGGCCCACATGATCCCGCCCCTGACCACCGTGCGCCAGAACTTCGAGAAGCTCGGCGAGATGGCGATCGGATCGCTGTTGGCACGCATCAAGGGGGCCCGGGTCGAGCGTGAGACCCTGCGCACCCAGCCCTCCCTGGTGGTCCGGTCATCGGCCGGCCCACGTCCGGCGACGCAACGGTCACGTTGATGTCGTCCCACGATTCCACGACCGCGCGTCGTGGCCCCACAATCTTCGTCGGGCTCCGGAACCAGCCCGGCGACGGTCGTTGTCGATTACGGCGTTCTCGTACGACACGGCGGTTTCATTTATTCGCGTGTGACCGATAACAGACGAAATGGACACCCGGGCATAGACGCTCTGGATTCCCCCCACCAAGATGCAGCTGGTCGATGTGACGGCCCTGCGCAGCTCGAACAAGGAGGTTCGATTATGAGGAAGTTACTGAAGCTCATCGCGGCCCTGGGCGCCTTTGCCCTGGCCCTGACGGGATGCAGTGGCGGCGGTAGCGGTAGTGATTCGGGCAGCAGCTCGAAGACTCTCACCGTCGGCTTTGTGGCAGTTGGTCCCGAGGGCGGCTGGCGCACGGCGAACAAGACGAACATCCAGAACACCTTCAGCAAGGACAATGGCATCAACCTGAAGTACGCCCCGTCGGACAACGGCGACCAGGCGTCCCAGATCACCGCCATGACCTCGTTCATCGATGAGGGTGTCGACGCGATCCTGCTGTCGGCCACCGAGGCCACCGGCTGGGAGAACGTGCTGAACCGTGCGAAGGAGGCCGAGATCCCGGTCTTCCTGTTGGACCGTGGCATTGAGCCCGACAACACCTCGCTGTATGCCTCGCGCATCGCCCCTGACAACGTCGCCATCTCCGAGAGCGCGGCCAACTGGGCCGTCAAGCAGTTCCCCGAGGGCGCCAAGTACGTCGTGCTGGAGGGGCCTGCCGGCCTGTCCGTGGTGAACGACCGCAACAAGGGCTGGGATTCGGTGATGTCCACCCATCCCGAGTTCCAGAAGATTGCCAGCCAGTCCGCGAACTGGTCCCAGAATGACGGCAAGTCGGTGACCGAGACGCTCCTGAAGGCCAACCCGGGCATCCAGCTGATCTTCGCCCAGAACGACGAGATGGGCCTGGGCGCCACCCAGGCAGTCACCGAGGCCGGGCTCACGCCGGGCAAGGACGTCAAGATCATCACGATCGACGGCACCAAGGCGGCCCTGGAATCCCTGTCCGCCGGACAGCTGAGCTTCGTGGCCGAGTACAACCCGCTGTTTGGTGACATTGCGCTGAATGCGGTGAAGAAGGCAAAGGCCGGAGAGCACGTCGATGCGCTCTACACCGTCGATTCGGTGACCTTCGATTCGCCGGAGGCCGCCAAGGCGGCCCTGCCGAACCGCGCCTACTGATCGAGCAGATCGCACCCGGCCCCACGGCCGGGAGTCCTCCTCCAACACATCGGCGGATGTGGGGCCCTGGCACTGGGTCCAGGGCCCCACCCGCTCGATGTCAGCCGCTTCATCCAGCACATATCGAGGGTCTGAACATGACGGAACCCACGGCGCGAATCGTCGAAATGAGAGGGATCTCGATCGAGTTCCCCGGCGTCAAAGCGCTCCAAGATGTCGACCTCACTCTCTACCAGGGCGAAGTACATGCGCTCATGGGCGAGAATGGCGCCGGCAAGTCCACACTCATCAAGGCGCTCACCGGCGTCTACTCGATCGACTCCGGGTCGATCACCATTGCCGGGCGCAAGCGCACTCTCAACGGGACGGCCGACGCCCAGCGCGCTGGTGTCGCCACCGTCTACCAGGAAGTCAACCTCTGCACGAACCTGACCATCGGCGAGAACCTGATGCTCGGGCACGAGGCCCATGGTCCGCTCGGCATCAACTAGAAGAAGACCTACCAGCTGGCCAAGCAGGCCCTGGCGAGGTTCGGACTCGACCACCTGGATCCCCGGGCGCCGCTGTCCGACCTGTCCATCGCCATGCAACAGCTGGTGGCGGTCAGCCGCGCCATGGTCATCGATGCGAAGGTGCTCATCCTTGATGAGCCCACCTCGAGCCTTGACGCCCACGAGGTGGAGAAGCTGTTCTCAGTGATGCGCAGGCTGCGTGACCAGGGCGTGGCGATCCTTTTCGTGTCGCACTTCCTCGATCAGGTCTACGAGATCAGCGACCGCATGACCATCCTGCGCAACGGCCAGTTCATCGGCAGCTACCGCACCCGTGAGCTCGACCGCACCACCCTGATCTCCAAGATGATCGGCAAGGACTATTCCTCGCTGAGCACCATCGCCCGCGAGGCCGACGAGGTCGCGGGCACCGAGGCACGCACGCCGTTCATCAAGGTGCTCGGCCTTGGCCGCAAGGGCTCCATCGAGGCGGTCGACCTGGACCTGTTCGCCGGCGAGATCATCGGCTTCGCCGGCCTGCTAGGCTCGGGACGCACCGAGCTGGCCCGGCTGCTCTACGGCGCCGACAAGCCCGAGAGCGGCCAGATCGCCATTGACGGCAAGGACGTGTCGATCGGCTCACCGGCCACCGCCCTGAAGGACCGGATCGCCTATTCCACCGAGAACCGTCGCGATGAGGGCATCATCGCCGACCTCACCGTGCGCGAGAACATCATCCTCGCCCTGCAGGCGCGTCGTGGATGGATCCGACCGATCCCGCGCCGTGAGCAGGACGCGATCGCCAAGAAGTACATCGAGGCGCTCAATGTGCGTCCCCCTGACCCCGAGAAGCTCATCAAGAACCTGTCGGGCGGCAATCAGCAGAAGGTGTTGTTGGCCCGCTGGCTCGCCACCGAGCCCCGGCTGTTGATCCTCGACGAGCCGACACGCGGCATCGACGTCGGCGCGAAGTCCGAAATCCAGGAGGCCGTGGTCAAGCTCGCCAACGAGGGAATGTCGGTGATCTTCATCTCCTCTGAGCTGGAAGAGGTGGTGCGCCTCAGTCAGCGCATCCTCGTGCTGAAGGACAACCGGGCGATCGCGACGATCGCCAACGGACCCGATGTCAGTGCGAACACCATCGTCGACATCATCGCAAAGGAGGGTCAGGCAGCATGAAAGCCATCGTCAAGAACCAATATTTCTGGGGCATCATCGCACTTGTCCTGCTGATCATGGTCGATGTGATCAAGGACCCCTCGTTCATCCAGATCACAGTCAGCAACGGGAACCTCTATGGTTCCCTGATCGACATCCTGCGGGGAAGCGCCCCGGTGCTCATGATCGCGATCGGGATGACCTTGGTGATCGCCACCGCTGGCATCGACCTGTCGGTGGGTTCGCTGATGGCCGTGGCAGGTGCGGTGTCGATGGAGTTCCTGGCATCAGCTGCGAATTCCGGATCCACCGGCGCCGTGCTCACGGCGCTGGGGCTGTCCCTGCTGGTCACCGTCATTCTGGGCGCCATCAACGGCTTGTTGGTCTCCGTAGTGGGTCTACAGCCCTTCATCACCACGTTGATCATGATGATGACCGGTCGTGGCATCGCCAAGGTGATCACCGGGGGACAGAACACCTCGGCCCGCAGCGACGGCTTCGCGTGGATCTCCACCGGAACCGTGTTCGGGTTCCCCGTGGCGTTCGTGATCGCCATTGCCATCGTCGCCCTGGTGGCGCTCGTGGTGCGACGCAGTGCCCTGGGCATGACCATCGAATCGGTGGGCATCAACCAGCGGGCCAGCCGCATGGCCGGCATCAAGCCGCTGTACATCCTGTTCTCCGTCTACGTGATCAGCGGCCTGCTGGCTGGCATGGCCGGCGTGTTCGCCACGGCGAACGTGATGACCGTCGAGGTCTCCAAGACCGGCATGGACATGGAGATGGACGCGATCCTCGCGGTGGTCATCGGCGGCACCTCGCTGGCCGGCGGACGCTTCTCACTGGGCGGCAGCGCCATCGGCGCGCTGCTCATCACCACGCTGAACCGCACCGTGACCTTCCTCAACGTGCCCTCGGCGGCCACGCCGGCGTTCAAGGCCGCAGTGATCATCATCGTCTGCCTGCTGCAGTCCGAGCGGGTGCGCAATCTGTTCAAGACCCTCAAGCGCAGCCGACGCGTGGTCGAGGCCGCTCCGGCACGGGTCGAAGAGGTCAAGGAAGTGGTGGCGGCATGAGCGCCCAGACACTCAACGCGGCGGTGCCCACACGCGCACTGCCCAGCTGGCTCAAGATCGATCGCAAGCGCATCCCGACCCTCGCGTCGGTGGTCATCTTCCTCATCATGATCATCTACGGGCAGGCGGCCTACGGCCAGACCCTGACGATGAGCACGGCCTCCAACCTGCTGATCAACAACGCCCACCTGATCATCCTGGCGGTGGGCATGACCTTCGTGATCCTCACCGGGGGCATCGACCTGTCGGTGGGGGCGGTGATCGCCTTCAGCTCGGTGCTGGGCGCCCAGCTGCTCAATGCCGGCTGGAATCCCGTCCTGGTGATGGGGATCATCGTGGTGGTGGGTGGCCTGTTCGGGCTGGCCTCCGGCGTGCTGGTGCAGTACTTCAGGGTGCAGCCCTTCATCGCCACCCTGGCGATGATGTTCCTGGCGCGCGGCCTGGCGTCCATCCTGAGCACCACGCCGATCCGACTGGACGACGCCTCGGGGTTCCGCACCCTGGCCACCCAGTGGAAGGTGATCGACGGTCCGAAGGTGAATGACCTGGTGATCACGCCCAATGTGCTGATCGCCGTGGTGGTGGTCGTGGCCGGCTTCTTCATCCTGCACCGCACCCGCACCGGGCGCACGGTCTATGCGATTGGTGGTTCGGAGCCCTCGGCGGAGCTGATGGGCCTGCCGGTGAACCGCACCAAGTACCTCATCTACGTGATCAGCGGATTGTGCGCCGGCATCGCCTCGGTGGTGTACACCTCCAAGCTCGGGATGGCGCAGAACGTGACCGGCGTCGGCTGGGAGCTTGATGCGATCGCTGCCGTGGTGATCGGCGGCACCCTGCTGCTGGGCGGGGCGGGCTATGTGCTCGGATCGGTGCTCGGCGCGCTCGTGCTGGGGCTGATGAATGTGCTCATCGCCCGTGACGGCAGCATCCCGCCCGAGGCGACCACCATCATCACCGGCGCCATCCTGCTGCTGTTCGTGCTGCTGCAGCGAGCGGTGGTGAAGCGCGACCACAACGACTAGCCGCGCAGCGGCGTCGCACATCGTACGGATTTCCCCCCGTCCATGTCGGACCGACGGCAGTGCAGGTCACCAGAAATGGCCGACCGGCACTGCCGTCGTCATGTTCGGCGGGGCGTGGTTGACATGTTGACGGCGGTCGGGCTCGTGCGGGGCGGTCAACGTCCTGGCACGCTGCATGGTTGTGTGAATGCCCGTGGCCGGGGGCACCCGAACGTGACGGTGCGGCGCTGCACTGCGCGTCCATGGGTCCCGCGGGGCCGGGGCTCTTGCGCTGCACGCAATAGACTGGGCATCATGCCTGCGAGCCATGATCTTGTGCTGGTCGTCGACTATGGGGCGCAATATGCGCAACTCATCGCGCGACGCGTCCGTGAAGCACATGTTTATTCAGAAATTGTCCCCCATGCCATGAGCGTCGACGAGATGGTGGCCAAGAAGCCGACCGCCATCATCCTGTCGGGCGGACCGGCGTCGGTCTACGTGCCCGATGCGCCCAAGGTCGACCCCGCCCTGTTCAGCACCGGTATCCCGGTGTTCGGCATCTGCTACGGCTTCCAGCTGATGGCCGGGGCCCTGGGCGGCACCGTCGAGCACACCGGAACCTCCGAGTACGGGCGCACCAGCGTGGCCATTGACGACACCGGCGTGCTGTTGCACGACCTTGACGACATCTCCAGCGTGTGGATGAGCCATGGCGACTCGGTGACCGCGGCCCCCGCGGGATTCGCGTCGTTGGCCCGCACCGCCGGCGCTCCGATCGCTGCCTTCGAGGCGCCCGAGCGCAAGCTCGCGGGCGTCCAGTGGCATCCCGAAGTGGCCCATACCGAACGCGGCCAGGAAGTGATCGAGCACTTCCTGTTCGACTTCGCCGGCTGCAAGCCGACGTGGACCAGCAGCTCGATCGTCGACGACCAGGTGTCCAGGATCCGCGCCCAGGTGGGCGACAAGCGGGTGCTGTGCGCCCTGTCGGGCGGTGTCGATTCGGCAGTCGCCGCAGCGCTGGTGCAGCGTGCGATCGGCGATCAGCTCACCTGCTGCTTCATCGACCACGGCCTGCTGCGCAAGGGCGAGGCCGAGCAGGTGAAGCACGACTTCGTCCAGATCACCGGCGTCGACCTGGTGGTGGCCGACGAATCCGAGCGCTTCCTGTCCGCGCTGGCCGGCGTCTCCGAGCCCGAGGCCAAGCGCAAGATCATCGGGCGCGAGTTCATCCGTAGCTTCGAGGACGTGGCGCGCCAGATCGCCGGCGACAAGGGCATCGACTTCCTGGTGCAGGGCACCCTGTATCCCGACGTCGTGGAGTCCGGCGGCGGTGACGGCGCGGCGAACATCAAGAGCCACCACAACGTCGGCGGGCTTCCCGACGACCTGCAGTTCACCCTCATCGAGCCGCTGCGCGCCCTGTTCAAGGACGAGGTGCGTGCCGTCGGTGCCGAGCTCGGACTGCCCGACTCCATGGTGTGGCGCCAGCCGTTCCCGGGGCCGGGGCTGGGCATCCGCATCGTCGGGGAGATCACCCAGGACCGCCTCGACCTGCTGCGTGAGGCCGACGCGATCGCGCGCGAGGAGCTGACCGCGGCCGGGCTCGACCGCGAGGTCTGGCAGATGCCGGTGGTCCTGCTGGCCGATGTGCACTCCGTCGGCGTGCAGGGCGACGGACGCACCTACGGGCATCCGATCGTGCTGCGTCCGGTCAGCAGCGAGGACGCCATGACCGCCGACTGGTCGCGCCTGCCCTACGACCTGCTGGAGAAGATCAGCACCCGCATCACCAACCAGTGCCCCGAGGTGAACCGCGTCGTGCTTGACGTGACCAGCAAGCCGCCGGCCACCATCGAATGGGAATGACCCACGCCTGACGCAGGCCCTGACGCCCCGACCCCGCCTCCCAGCGGGGCCGGGGCGTCAGTTTTGTCAGTGGCGCCTGCCAGACTTGTCCCATTCGTGCCGATGAATCGTTGGCGCGGCTGCAGGGCGGCGTTGGCACCACGATGTGCCATCGACATATCCGGGGGAATTGCGCCGCAACCCCGCCGAAGATGAAGGATTTCCATGAGCCAAGACCTGAAGCAGGCCCTGTTCGGCGTGTTCGACGCGGTGCAGAAGAATGCGATCAAGTTGGATTTCGGAGCCGATCCCGAGCCCGGGGAAGCAGGACAGAGCCGGCTGGGTGGCCGACCTGACGTTCCCCGGGACTTTGAGTGGCCCCGCTTCCAGGACAAGGACGACGATTCTGCCGACGCCAATCGACCCCTGACCTTCCTGGCCCAGGTCAACCTTGCCGACGCGACCCGCTATGACACCGAGGGACTGCTTCCCACCGCAGGCGTGCTGAGCTTCTTCTACGAGATGGAGACCCAGGAATGGGGCTTTGATCCCCGGGACAAGGGCTCCGCCAGGGTCTTCTTCTTCGAGGACCCGGCGACGTTGCGGCCCGCATCGGTGCCTGACGACCTGGACGACTGGTTCCCCGACGGCCAGGCCATCTCATACCGGAACATGGTGGACCTGCCGGCCTGGTTGGGCTTCACCGAGCTCCCCGAGGAAGTGCGTAGGACGAACCCGCTGCCCGTGCCCCTGACGGACATCGAGTGGGAGGACTATGACGCGATGCGCGAGGAGTACGGCGCACCATCCGAGGGCGATGATGCGGTCACCACGAAACTGCTCGGCCACCCGGACGTGGTGCAGAACCCGATGGAGGCCGAGTGCGAAATGGTCACGCGGGGGATGGCTGACGGCGCGGAGGGCGAGGAGATCTCCCAGGAACTGCGCGACGACATCGAGAAGGCCAGCAGGGACTGGACCCTGTTGTTCCAGATGGGCACCGATTCCGGCCTGGAATTCGGCGATGTCGGCCACATCAATTACTGGATCAAGAAGCAGGACCTGGCCCGCCGTGATTTTGACAAGGCCTGGCTCATCCTGCAGTGCGGATGACCCGGGCGTCCGAGTGACGGTCCGGCGTCGGGGCGGGCGTCTGCGCGCACTCAGTGCGCGACGCTGACCACGATCTTCCCCATCTCGGTGCTGGTCTCCAGCGCCTCATGGGCCCGGCCGACGTCCGGGAGCGGGAATTCCCCGACGATGGGCAGGCTCAGGCCCTGCTGCGCCACCAGCGTGAGCATGTGGCGCAGCAGGGCGGGATTCACCTCGGTGGACTGGAAGTTCGTGAGGTACCCGCGAATGCTGAAGGGATCAAAGTCGGGCACCGTCCACTGGCCTCCCAACCCGCCGGTGACCACCACGCAGCCCCGGGGCGCGGCATGCCCCATGGAGTCATCCAGCGTGGCCGCCCCCACGAGTTCGAGCACCCCATCGAACCGTTCGGTGCCGGGCAGCGTCCCGGCGTCCACGAGCACCTCGTCAGCCCCCAGGGCCTCAAGGCGCGCAATCTTGCCGGGGCTACGCGTGGTGGAGGTCACCCGCACGCCGAACGACTTGGCGAGTTGCATCGCCGCGAGGCCAACGCTGCTGGTGCCACCGCGGATCAGTAGGGCATCACCGGCCGTCAGGTGCATCCGGTCGAGGGAACCCAGGGCGGTATAGAAGCTCTCGGGGATGGTGGCCAGCCGATTCCACGCCATCTCAATGCCCACCGGATACAGCTGGGAGTTCGGCACGAGCGCATATTCCTGGTAGCTGCCGTCGAAGTCGCGTCCCAGCCCACCCATGAGCGTCACGACGCGTTGCCCCACCTCAAGTCCGCTCGCCGGAGAGGTGGCGTGCACCCGTCCGACGGCCTCGATTCCGATCACCCGGGGGAACCGCACATCGGGGGAACCGCCGGCGCGCGTGATCAGTTCGGCATGGTTCACGCCGAACGCCATGACCTCGAGCACGCTGTGCGTGGCGGTCGCCTCGGGAATGGGACGTTCCTCAGGGCGGAAGGTGTCTGCGCCTCCCGGATGGTCCAGCACCATTGCCAACATCATCGTCACCCCGCCATCGCGCGTCGGATCGAACGGACGCCCGGTGCCGGTTCAGTGTGGGCGGACACGTGCACGGGGCGAACCCATCGTGACCTCAGGCTACTGCGGCGCTGCTGGGGCCGCAGCCGACAGGAACCGACCGCCCTGTTCCATCACGCAGCAACGCCCGAGTCCCGCTCACCACAGTCGGGATTCGGGCGTTGCTTGTGGGAAGCGACGAACGGGGTGACGTTCGCCGCAAGGTAATGGGGGAGCGCCGACCGGGGTGACGGTCGACGCAGGTCTTGTGCTGTGCGGGCCTACTTGGTGTCGTCGTAGGGGTTGAAGTCCTGCGGCCCGTCGTTCTTGTCGCGGAAGCCGTTGATCGTCCGCTTCACCGCATCGAGTCCCTTCGAGCCATCCACGCCGTCAGGGATCAACAGCCAGCAGATCAGATAGGCCCAGAAGGCGGTGCCGAAGGTGACCAGGCCAAGGATGATGAAACCGAGCCGAACCGCCAGTGCATCGATGCCCCAGTAGTCGGCCAGACCGCCGGCCACCCCGGCAATCCAACGGTTGTCGTGGCGACGTACCAGCTGCTTGGTGCCCATGGGTTCCTCCTGGATCGGGGTCTGCACCGCCCCTGCGGTGCGCATGGATCAATTCTTGCGCCGATCGCACTCAATTTCATCAGGGAGGCACCCTGAACGCACCCTGCTTGCCGGGTCAGCCCGACGGGGGACAGGGGGCGGCCCGTCCCGGATTCACGTGCCGGCCGACGAATGCCGCGTGGGTCGGATGGAACAATTGGCACCATTGGTCCACGGGGAACCTGAAGGGAGGCGGCACGACATGGGATCCACACGCCAGCGCGGCACGTCTTCCGAGCCGCCGCGGACGGGCATGAACGCTCCTGGCGGCGCCGTGCCCTCCTGGCCGGACGGTGCGTCGGGGCATCCGGCCGGCCGCGGACCGCGCTGGCCGGCGGGCCTGGCGCGGAGGATGCGCGGAAGCTGGCTCGGCGGGGTCTGCACCGGCATCGCCGACTACCTCGGCTCCCCGGTGTGGCCGGTGCGGTTGTGCTTCGTGTTGCTGGCCATGACCGCCTACCTCGGCGTGGTTGCCTACGCCGCGTTGTGGGCCTTCCTGCCGATCAAGGACGAGGCCGCCGAACAGGCCCGGGCGGTGCGTCCGGCACGCAAGCCCCGCAGCTCGCGGCGCCAGGACCTGGAGGTGTGGCTGTCCATCGGGCTGGTCCTGCTGCTGTGCCTGGGGCTGCTCGTGTTGAGCCGGCTGTTCGGTCTCGGCTCGATCCATGCCTTCTTCTGGCCCGTGGTGCTGGCCGCCGTGGGTATCGGACTCGTCTGGCGCCAGGCCGACCAGCCCGAGGAGGAACCCGACCGGCTCGTGCCACGTTGGATGGCGCCCCTGGTGAGCAGTTCCAAGTGGGCCACGGTGTTGCGCATGGGCCTGGGGATGACCCTGGTGGGGGCCTCGGTGCTCCTGGTGGCCTACACCCAGGTGGACGGCCCCTATCTGCCGGCAGTGCTGGGCATGGTGGCCCTGGCCCTGGCCGGCTTCGGGGTGCTCACCGCGCCCTGGATGAACCGGATGCGCAGCAACCTGGCACGTGCCCACGAGGAAAAGCTGGTGGCTGATGCGCGTGCCGACATGGCCGCCCACCTGCACGATTCGGTGCTGCAGACGCTGGCCCTGATCCAGCGTCAGGCCGATGACCCCAAGGCCGTGGCCAGCCTCGCGCGACGTCAGGAACGTGAGTTGCGCGAGTGGCTCTACGGGGAGGCGCCCGGCCCCCGGGACTTCCGCGCGGCGTTGCGCGATGCCGGCGCCCAGGTCGAGGACAGCAGCGGAGTGCGCGTCGAGGTGATCTGCGTGGGCGATGCCACGCTGAACGACGGCCTGTCGGCGATGATCCTCGCGGCACGCGAGGCCATGATGAACTCCGCGAAGCATTCGGGCGCTGACCACATCGACGTCTATGCCGAGGTCGACGATGATCACGTCGAACTGTTCGTCCGCGATCGTGGCGTGGGCTTTGATGCCGAGCAGATCCGAGCCGATCGGATGGGTGTGAGAAGATCGATCATCGAACGTATGGAGCGCCACGGCGGAACCGCTCAGGTGCGCTCTGCACCGGGGGAGGGCACCGAGGTGAAACTGGAGATTGCGCGATGACGAGCCTGCCCGGACCCCTGACCACCGATGAGCCGCGCCCGGAGGGCCCCCGGCGGGTGGTGCTGGTCGATGACCATGACATCTTCCGTGCCGGCGTGCGCCACGAGCTGACCGCCGCCGCACCCGACGAGATCGACGTGGTGGGTGAGGCCGGCGACGTGGAGCAGGCGGTCAAGGTGATCACCGGGACCACGCCCGATGTGGTGCTGCTCGATGTGCACCTTCCCGGCGGCGGAGGTGCCGAGGTGGTGCGCCAGGTTCACCAGATCGATCCCAAGATCACCTTCCTGGCGCTGTCTGTCTCGGACGCCGCCGAGGACGTGATCGCCGTCATCCGCGCAGGGGCTCGTGGCTATGTCACCAAGTCGATCAGCACCGCCGACCTGGTGGAGGCCATCGGGCGCGTCGCCACCGGCGATGCCGTCTTCAGCCCCCGTCTGGCCGGCTTCGTGCTGGACGCCTTCAGCGGATCGATCTCGGTGGAATCCATCGATGAGGACCTCGACCGGCTGAGCCAGCGCGAACGCGAGGTGATGAAGCTCATCGCCCGCGGCTACACCTACAAGGAAGTGGCACGCGAGCTGTTCATCTCGATCAAGACCGTGGAAACCCACGTGTCGAATGTGCTGCGCAAGCTGCAGCTGTCGAACCGCCATGAACTCACCAAGTGGGCCACCGACCGCAAGCTCGTCTAGCGACCCCGCAACGTCGATCATGCCGGGTGCACATCGTGGAGATGCGCGCCCGGCGTGATGCATGAGGTGGGGATGTGGAGTGGGGATCGGACCCGTGGGCAGACCTTGTGGTGGATCCCGTGGGTCAGCCTGTTGGGCTGACCTGTGGTGGATCCAGTGGGTCAGCTTGTTGGGCTGACCTGTGGTGGATCCAGTGGGTCAGCTTGTTGGGCTGACCCCGTTGCAGACCCCGTGGGTCAGCTCCTTGAGCTGACCTTGTTGTAGACCCACAGCACCAGGCAGCTGCCGACGACGGACAACAGCCACGTCCAGGGGCTGAAGAAGCCCGACAGCGGGCGGTGGAACAGCAGGCTGCCGAGCCAGCCGCCGGCCAACCCACCGACGACGCCGATGATCAACGAGCTGATCCAGCCAGCGCGCCCGCCGATGATGGCCTTGGCGATGGTGCCGCAGATGAGGCCCAGGATGATCCAAGAAATTAGTCCCATGGTTTCATGCTAACCGACCGGGGTGTGCACTGAGTGGACCGCCCCTCCACCTGAACCCCGGGATCCCCCTGTCCCGGACCCATTGCGACCCCTCATCCTGCGGTGCCCGGTGCGGCTGGCGACCTGCGATGGGGCTGCGCAGCTGCACGCCACCCCGACAGGGCAACGCGTGCCGGCTCGCAAAGAAGTAGGTTAGCCTCACCTAATGTGGGTCCCACCTGTTGGTGGGCTGTGCAATGACCCGCTCACGAAACACCACGTCCCCTCCCCATTCTCAGAGGAGAGCCCTATGTCATCCACCCGGTTCACGAACCGTGGAACCCTTGCCGTGGTCGCCCTGTCGGCGGCCCTGCTGGCCGGCGGACTCACCGCCTGTTCATCCGGCGCGGGTAGCGATACATCACCTGCCACCCACAGCGCGGCCGCGCTGTCGAGCATCGAGATCACCGACAACAACGGCACCCATACGGTCACGACCCCACCGCAGTCGGTCGTCGCCCTGGACAACCGCACCTTCGAGACGCTGTCCCAGTGGGGCGTCGGTCTCAAGGCCGCGGCCGTGTCGCTGATGCCGAGCACCATCTCGTACACCACCGACAAGTCCATCGTGGACATCGGCAACCACCGCGAGCCGAACCTGGAGGCCATCGTGGCGGCCAAGCCCGATCTGGTGATCAACGGGCAACGCTTCACCCAGTACACCGACGAGATCAAGTCGCTGGTGCCCGATACCACCATCCTCGACCTGGATCCCCGCGATGGGGAACCCTTCGACCAGGAACTGAAGCGCCAGACCACCGTGCTGGGCGAGGTCTTCGGCAAGCAGGCCGAGGCCAAGAAGCTCAATGACGACCTGGACGGCGCCATCGCACGGGTCAAGAAGGCATACAAGCCTGCCGACACCGTGATGGCGGTGAACACCTCCGGTGGCGAGATCGGCTTCATCGCGCCACATGTGGGACGCGCGCTCGGACCCGTCTATGACTTCGCGGGCCTGACGCCGGCACTGCAGGTGCAGGGTTCGTCCAAGGATCACAAGGGCGACGACATCTCGGTGGAAGCGATCGCCAGCTCCAATCCCACGTGGATCCTGGTGATGGACCGCGATGCGGCGATCTCGGCCGACGATCCGTCGTACAAGCCGGCCAGCGAGTTGTTGAAGAACTCCCAGGCCCTGGCCGGGGTGACCGCGGTGAAGGAGGGCAACATCGTCACGATGCCTGCCGACACCTACACCAATGAGTCGATCCAGACCTACACGGAGTTCCTCAACGACTTCGCCGCAGCGCTGGAATCCCGGGCGTGACCTTGCCTGATGCCACCCCGGTCCGCCGGACGCGCCACGGTGCGTCCGGCGGACCACCGCGCCCCGGGCCGGTGCCGGACCGCAAGCTGCTCGACCCCAAGCTGCTCGTGGGGATCGTGGTGGTCGCCGGGCTGTTGGTGCTGTCGCTGACCACCGGCGTCTACGACGTCTTCGGGGCCTCGGATGGTTCCCGGATGTTCCAGATCACCCGCGTGCCGCGCACCGTCGCGCTGGTCCTCGCCGGTGCCGCGATGGCCATGAGTGGCCTCGTGATGCAGCTGCTCACCCAGAACCGCTTCGTCGAACCCACCACCACCGGCACCACCGAATGGGCCGGATTGGGGCTGCTGTTGGTGATGGTGATCGCCCCGAACGCCAGTATCGGCACCAAGATGGCCGTGGCCGTCGTGGCGGCCTTCCTGGGGACGATGGTCTTCTTCGCCTTCCTGCGCACCGTGACCCTCAGGTCGTCGCTGATCGTGCCCATCGTCGGCATCATGCTGGGCGCCGTGGTGTCATCGATCTCCACCTTCATTGCCATCAGGATGGACGCCCTGCAGAGCCTGGGCGTCTGGTTCGCCGGCAGCTTCACCTCGATCCTGCGCGGCCAGTATGAGATCCTGTGGGTCGTCGCAGCGGTGGGAGTGGCGATCTTCCTGGTCGCCGATCGCTTCACCGTGGCCGGCCTCGGCAAGTCGGTCGCCACCGGGGTCGGCATGAACTATGAGCGCATCATCCTGATGGGCACCGGCCTGGTGGCGGTTGCCACCGGCGTGGTCACCGTGGTGGTCGGAAACCTGCCCTTCGTGGGGCTCATCGTGCCCAACATCGTCTCGCTGGCACGCGCTGACGACCTGCGCTCGAACCTGCCGTGGGTCTGCCTGCTGGGCATCGGCCTGGTCACCGTCTGCGATCTGTTGGGACGCGTGATCATCATGCCCTTCGAGATCCCCGTCTCCCTGATCCTGGGCATCGTCGGGTCGGTGGTCTTCGTCGTGCTCCTGCTGAGGCAGCGTCGCCGTGGCTGACACGCAGACCGAAGCCGTGGGGCGCGGACGCCCCGGACCAGCCGGGGGAGTGGGGGGCCCCGGCAGCGACATGGTCGTCGACACCCCGACCCGGGAAACCCCGCCGGTGCGCACGCACACCGGCGCCTTCGCCACCCGCGCGGCCCGACGTCGCTACCTGGTGGTCGTGGTCGGCCTGGCCGTGGCAGCGGTTGCGGCGTCCTTCGGGCTGTTGGCCTGGGCCAATCCGATGCCGGTGGGCTCCCGGGGATTCTGGAAGATCGCCCAACGCCGCCTGGCCAGCCTGGTGGTGATCGCCGTGGTGGCGTTCAGCCAGGCGCTGGCCACCGTTGCCTTCCAGACCATCACGAACAACCGCATCATCACCCCGTCGATCATGGGCTTCGAGTCGCTCTACCGCGCGGTGCAGACCAGCGCGGTCTACTTCCTGGGCGTGGCCGGCGTGGTGGCCCTGCAGGGGGTGCCACAGTTCCTGATCCAGGTGGCGGTGATGGTGGCCCTGGCCGTGGCGCTCTACGGCACCCTGCTCAGCGGACGCCATGCGAACCTGCAGGTGATGCTGTTGATCGGCATCGTGATCGGTGCCGGCCTGGGATCGGTGGCCACGTTCATGCAGCGCATGCTGTCGCCCAGCGAATTCGACGTGCTCAGCGCCCGCATGTTCGGCAACATCTCCAACGCCGAGGCGTCCTACCTGCCGGTGGCGGTGCCACTGTGCCTGGCCGCCGGGCTCGGCCTGTGGGTGCGCAGCCAACGCCTGAACGTGATGGCGCTGGGTGCGTCCGCCGCCACGGGGCTGGGGCTCAACCACCGCCGCGAGACGATGCTGGGCCTCACCCTGGTCTCGGTACTGATCGCCGTGTCCACCGCGCTGGTGGGGCCCATGACCTTCTTCGGGTTCCTGGTGGCCACCCTCACCTACAGCCTCGCCGGCACCCATGACCACCGCCGCATCTTCCCCGTCGCGGTGCTCACCGGCTTCGTGGTGTTGGCCGGCGCCTATTTCGTCATGCGCTATGTGTTCTACGCGCAGGGCATGGTGTCGGTGATCATCGAGCTCGTCGGCGGAACCACCTTCCTCATCGTCCTGCTACGAAAGGGGTGGTGTCATAGCGTCGAAGCAACACTCCCGGTCGGCGGGGGTCTGATCGGTGGAGTGTGCGGATGGCGCGGGTGGGGTTGTCGTTCAGTGACAGGTCGGAGATCTCGACGGCCTCGAAAGCGGGCTGGTCGGTGCGGAGGATCGCCCGTCACCTGGGGCGTTGCCCGTCGGTGATCTTGCGGGAGCTTCACCGGAACTCGACGAAGACCCGCGGCTACCAGGCCGTGACCGCAGACGTCAGAGCGCAGCGTCGGCGGGCTCGCCCGCAGCAGCGGAAGGTCGCGGGGGATCCGGTGCTGCAGGCGAGGGTGGAGGCGGATCTGGCCGCGTCGTGGACGCCGAACGAGATAGCGGGCCGGTTGCGTCTGGAGGCGACAGACCCGACCGTTGAACGCATGGCGAACTCTGCTGACGCACGCGGCCGAACCGTCTCCGGTGAGGCTATCTACCAGTACATCTACGCAATCCCGAAGGGTGAGCTCGCCCGCAAGGGCATCTTCCTGCAGTCCAAGCGGACCAAGCGCCGACCACGTACGACCGGGCGGACGCGCGGTGGCCCAATCGTAGGTATGGTCCCGATCGCGGAGCGAGGTGAGGACGCCGCCCAGCGTCGGGTGCCGGGGCACTGGGAGGGTGACCTGATCATCGGGAAGAACGGCACCTCGTGCGCGGCGACGCTGGTGGAGCGGATGAGCGGGTTCACCGGGCTGCTGGCCCTGTCCTCGAAACACGCCGAGCCAACCGCTGACGCGGTCATCGAGTTTTTCAACGACTTGCCCGAGATGATGAAGGCATCGTTGGCGTGGGACCAGGGCAGCGAGATGGCCCAGCACGCGAAGGTCTCCCTGGCCACGGCGATGCCGGTCTACTTCGCCGATCCCCACTCGCCCTGGCAGAGGCCCAGCAACGAGAACACGAACCGGCTCTACCGGGAGTATCTGCCCAAGGGCACGGTGATCCCCGATCACCAGCCCTACCTCACCACCATCGCCGAGGAGATCAACAATCGACCCCGCCGCCGACTGGGCTATCTCACGCCCACCGAGGCATTCGCTCGACTGCTCGCCGGCGAGCCCCATGTTGCTTCGACGCCTTGACATCGCCAGGGCCGACTGTGATCGCGCTTGCCGATGTGCTCAAGAAATACAGCCCCGAGGTGTGCATCGGTCCGGTTGACCTGCACATCCCCGACGGCGGCATCACCGCGCTGGTGGGGCCCAATGGGGCCGGCAAGTCGACCCTGCTCACCATGATCGGACGGCTGCTGGGCCTCGACACCGGCGTGATCGAGATCGCCGGCTACGACGTGGCGCGCACCAAGTCGGCCGACCTGGCCCGGGTGGTGTCGGTGCTGCAACAGGAGAACCACTTCGTCACCCGGTTGACCGTGCGCCAACTGGTCGGCTTCGGCCGCTTCCCCTATACCCATGGACGCCTGAGTGCCGCCGACGAGGAACTGGTCGACCAGGCCCTGGACTTCCTGGCGCTGCGTGACCTCGAAGCGCGCTACCTCGACGAGTTGAGCGGTGGGCAGCGTCAGCGTGCCTATGTGGCGATGGTGCTGGCCCAGGACACCGAGTACGTGCTGCTCGACGAGCCGCTCAACAACCTGGACATGCGCCATTCGGTGCAGATGATGCGCCACCTGCACCGGGCGGCGCGCGAGCTCGGACGCACCATCGTCATCGTGTTGCACGACATCAACTTCGCCGGACGCTATGCCGACCACATCTGCGCGATGAAGGACGGGAGAGTGGCGGCCTTCGGGCCTTCCGACGAGATCATGGATTCCGCCGTGCTCACCGAGGTCTTCGATACCCCGGTGGATGTGGTGCAGGGCCCCCACGGACCGCTGGCGGTGTACTACTGACCACCCGCCGGCCCCTGTTCCCGCCGGCCCCTGTTCCCGTCGGGCTCTGTTCCCGTCAGATTGGGACCGGGATCAGAACAGGGGGCGCCAGGGCGCGAGCAGCCATTCGGTGCCCTTCGCCACGATGCTGCGCCGTTCCCAACGGGCCAGGTCCATCTCGGTGCAATTGGACTGGTCGGTCAGGAAGATCCGCTCGAGGGCCGTTGCCACCTGGGGGCTGGTGATCTCGGCATTCACCTCGTAATTGCCCGCCAGGGACAGCCGATCGATATTCGCCGTGCCGATCGTTGACCAGTGGCCGTCGATCGTGGCGGTCTTGGCGTGCACCATCGCATTGTGGAACAGGAACAGCCGGATGCCGTCGCGCAGCAGGCCGGTGTAATAGCCGCGCGACAGCCAGTCGGCAATCACGTGGTTCGACTGCGCCGGCACGATGATGCGCACATCGACGCCACGCTGCGCGGCACGCGCCAGGGCGGTGCGCAGGTCGTCGTCGGGAATCAGATAGGCGCTGGTGAGCCAGATATTGCGCTGCGCCTTGTCGATGGCCTCGAGGTACATATTGCGGATCGGGAAGACCGCCCAGCGCGGCGTATTGCGCGACAACCGAACCGAGCCGTCCCAACGACGCTGGCTCGTATCGGGCAATTCGGGCATCGACGAGCGCTGGCTCGACAACAGGTGCACCGGGCGCAGGTTCCAGTAGTCGACGAAGGCATTCTCGAAGTCGGCGACGCTGGGACCCTCGAAACGGGCGTGGGTATCGCGCCAGGTGCGGGCGTAGCGTGACCCGATGTTGTAGCCGCCCATGAAGGCGACCCTGGAATCGACCACCAGGATCTTGCGATGGTCACGTCCCGAATTGCGCAGATTCCAGAACGCCACCGACTGCACCAACGGATGGCGCTTCACATGGATGTTGTCGGGAAAGCGGAAGAATGACGGGCGCACCACCATGTTGGCGAATTGGTCATAGACGATGTAAACGGCCACACCGCGATTGGCGGCCTCAATGAGTGCCTGCTTGAAATCCTGGCCAATGGGATCGTTCTTCCAGATGAATGTCTCGAAGAAGATCGTGTGCTTCGCCCGCCGGATGGCGGTGAGCATGTCGTTGTACAGGTCCTCGCCATAGGAATAGACACTGACCAGGTCGTCGTCGGCCCTGGCCTGGGTGACGGCACTGCGCGGGAAGCGGGCAGGGCCTGCCCGATGCTTGCGCACATTGTCGGCTGCCACCAGCACGCCGGCAGCGCCGAGTTGGGCGCCCAGAATGCCCAACAGGGCATTGCGGACAACGCGGCCGGTGGCAGGAGGAAGGCGCATGCGCACACTCTAATGTGCCGGTGGGCGCCCCGGCTCACCGGGCCGAATGGACCCTGTGGATGGTCGTCCCGCCCCAGCGACGGGGCAGTGGATGCGATGTGTGCGGCGCCGGCCGGCAGCATAGGCTTGAGCGGCCATGACTGACCAGACCCCTCCCGACCTGTTCTCCGCCTTTGACCAGCGCCTGTCGGCGTTGGGAGCGCCGGGTAGCGGCGAAGGCTTCGCTCCCCACACCCCCCACGACGCCCACGACGACGCGGAGGCCCTGCTGCACGGCCTGAACCCGCCGCAGGAACAGGCCGTGGTGCACGAGGGCTCACCGGTGCTGGTGGTGGCCGGTGCGGGCTCGGGTAAGACCAGGGTGCTGACACGTCGGATCGCCTGGTTGATCGCCCAGCGTGGCGTGCATCCCGGCTCGATCCTGGCCATCACCTTCACCAACAAGGCAGCCGCCGAGATGCGCTCGCGGGTGGCCGAGCTGGTGGGTCCGCGCACCCGCACGATGTGGGTGAGCACCTTCCACTCCGCGTGCGTGCGCATCCTGCGCACTGAGCTTGCCGAGGCCCCCGAGCTCGGGTTGCGGCGCAACTTCTCCATCTACGACGACACCGACACCAAGCGGCTCATGACCCTGGTGTTGCGCGACCAGAACCTCGACACGAAGAAGTTCCCGCCACGCACCGTGATGGGCTGGATCAGCAATGCCAAGAATGAGCTGCTGGGCCCCGGCGCCGCCGCCGAGCAGGCCGACAACGGCAATGAGGAACTGTATGCGCAAGCCTACGAGGAATATCAGCGTCGGCTCAGGGCCGCCAATGCGATGGACTTCGATGACCTCATCATGATCACCGTGCAACTGCTGCACGACCACCCCGATATCCGCGAGAAATACCGTCGTCGCTTTCGTCAGGTGCTGGTCGACGAGTACCAGGACACCAACCATGCGCAGTACCTGCTGATCCGCGAGCTCTGCGCGCCCAACGAGGACCAGATCGACGCCCCCCGCGTGGATCCGCCCGAGCTGCTGGTGGTCGGTGACTCCGACCAGTCCATCTATGCCTTCCGGGGCGCCGATGTGCGCAACATCCTGGACTTCGAGCAGGACTTCCCGGGGGCCCGCACGATCCTGCTGGAGCAGAACTACCGCTCCACCCAGACCATCCTGTCGGCGGCCAATGCGGTGATCCAGCACAACTCCGGGCGTCCGGTGAAGAAGCTGTGGAGCGACGCCGGTGATGGCGACAAGATCATCGGTTGGGTTGCCGACACCGAGCATGACGAGGCCCGCTGGGTGGCCGAGAAGATCGACGAGCTGCACGACCACCAGCAGGCCGCCTATTCCGACGCCGCGGTGTTCTACCGCACCAATGCCCAGTCGCGCGCCTTCGAGGAGGTGTTCATCCGGCTGGGCCTTCCCTATCGGGTGGTGGGCGGCGTGCGCTTCTATGAGCGACGCGAGGTGCGCGATGCGCTGGCCTACCTGCGGGCCATCGCGAATCCGGCCGACGATGTCTCGATCCGTCGGATCATCAACGTGCCCAAGCGCGCCATCGGTGCCCGGGCCGAGACCGCGCTGGAGATGTTCGCCGTGAGCCAGTCGATCCCGTTCAGCCAGGCCGTGGACCGTGCCGCCGAGGTGCCCGGACTCGCCACCCGTTCGCGCCATCAGGTGGAGTCCTTCGCCTCGATGATGGCCGGTTTCCGCGGACTCGTGGCGGCAGGGTCATCGGCCGACGAGGTCGTGGCCGCGGTGCTGAAGGACTCGGGCCTGCTCGACGAGCTGAAGGACTCCAAGGACCCCCAGGACGAGACCCGTGTGGAGAACCTCGTGGAGCTGGTGGCCGTGGCCCAGGAATTCGTCGCCCAGGCCCACACCCTCGACCTGTCGGCTGGGCTGCGGCCCGATGCGCCCGGCGATCAGGATGCCCCCGAACTGGCCGACGAACTGGTGGCCGGCATGCCCGAGGCCGATGACTCCCTGGGTGCCTTCCTCGAACGGATCGCCCTGGTGGCCGATTCCGACCAGATCCCCGATTCCGATCCGGACTCCGCCGGGGTGGTGACCCTCATGACGCTGCACACCGCCAAGGGCCTGGAATTCGACAATGTCTTCCTCACCGGCATGGAGGACGGCATCTTCCCGCACATGCGGGCCCTGGCCGACCCCGCCGAGCTGTCCGAGGAGCGGCGGTTGGCCTATGTGGGCATCACCCGCGCGCGCCGACGCCTGTTCATGAGCCGTGCGGCCGTGCGCACCGTATGGGGCCAGCCCCAGTACAACCCGCCCAGTCGCTTCCTGGAGGAGATCCCCGCCGAACTGATCGATTGGCAGCGCACCGGCGCTGACCTGACCAGTTGGGGTTCATCGGCCTCGGCGCGTACCGCGTCGGCCCGCCGGCAGACGAGCACGGGCGGCCCGGTGTTCGGGTCGGGGCATGGCGACCTACCACGTACCAAGACCGTCGCCTCCCTGGAGCCGGGCGATCGGGTGCTGCACTCGAGCTTCGGCATGGGCACCGTGGTGGCGGCGGCCGGTTCGGGGAACAACGCCACCGCCGACGTCGACTTCGGCTCGGCGGGCGTGAAGCGGCTGGCACTGCGCTTCGCTCCGCTGGAGAAGCTCTAGCGCCCGGCACCCGGCACGTCACCCCTCGGCACGGCACCGCGGGGGAGGGGCGCCCCTTTCGATAGTGTTCCAGCGGTAGTGGCGGAGGTGACGATGGCAAGGCGCAGGAGAACTCGCACGGCAGTGCTCGAGACGCACGCCGAGGAGTCCGAAACCAGCGTGCGCGATCGGGCGCGAACCCTGCCATGGCGTGCCACCACGGCCCTGTCGGCAGTCGGCACCGCACTGGCGAGCTGGATCATCGTGACCGCGTTCTGCTCGCTCGGCTGGCTGTCGCAGAGCCAGTCCAGCTATGCGCAGGTGCTCGAATTCGGCACCCATGCCTGGCTGCTCGGCCACGGCGTCCCGATGACCATCGAGGGCGTCCGGGTGTCAGTGATCCCGCTGGGCTTCGCCCTGCTGGTGATGCTGGTGACCACCAGTTTCGTCATGACCATCGCCCGTCACCTGGCCACGCGTGCCTTCGGCGGACGTGCCCGCACCGAACGTCAGGACGCCGAGGCCCGCGGCCTCGCCCTGCGCATGACCGTGTGGTTCACCGTCCCCTATATGGCGATCCTGGCCGTTGCGGCCAGTGCCACGGGGGAATCCGCCCAGATCGGACGCGCGCTGATCGGTGGATTGGTGATCTGCGGGCCCATCACGCTGATCACCACCGGACGCGCGCTGGGTTGGAGTGTCATCACCTTCAACCAGGGGGGTTGGATCCGCGGTGTGATCGCCGGCGTCTGGTCTGCGGTGGCGGCCCTGATCGGGGTGGCCGCCCTGGTGCTGCTCATCGCACTGATTGCCCGGCACGGCCAGGTGGGCGCCCTGCACAATGCGCTCAACCCGGGCGGGCTCGGGGGAGCCGTCCTCGCGATCGGGCAAGCCGCCTGGGTGCCCAATGCCGTGCTGTGGACCGCAGCCTGGCTGCTGGGAGCCGGATTCACCGTCGGCGACGACACCCTGCTCACCCCCCTGGTGTCCCGGTTGGGTCCCACCCCCGATTTTCCGATCCTCGGTGCCCTGCCCAGCGGCGCCGCCCCCTCGTCGGCAGGCCTTGCGTGGCTGCTCGTCGGCGTGCTTGCCGGCGCGCTGGGTGCCTTCGTCGCCGTGCGCGCACGACACAACAACGCCACCCAGGCGCTGCCCCCACGCAGGATGAGCACCGAGGCCGCCGCGCTGTGCGGGGTGTGCATCGGCGTGTTGTCGGGCCTGCTCGCCTGCGTGCTCATCGCGTTCAGCGATGGATCACTGGGCGTTGAGCGCCTGCGCCGGGTCGGGCCGATGATGGCCCGCGTCGTGGTGCTCGCCCCCACCCTGATGGGGGCCGGCGGCCTGTTGGCCGGTTACGGCGCCATGCATGTGTTCAAGCTCATCGCACGTCGCGGCGCTGCCGCACCGAGCCCTGCTCCCCAACCGGCAGGCACCCGCGCGAAGCGTCCGTCGCTGCGTGCCCTGCTGCGTCGTCGCGGGGAGGCGACGGTGCCCACGGCGTCCCGGCCCGACGACAACGACACCACCGACGCGGCACCGACCACCGATTCCGGCAGCGGGGCAGCGGACCCGGTGCACGGCGACGAAGGGTAGGCTTCCGGGCGTGGCTTATCGAGTCGTCGTCCTCGTCTCCGGGTCGGGCACACTGCTTCAGGCATTGCTCGACGCACAGGCCGCAGGCGCACTCGATGCGCGCATTGTCGCCGTGGGCTCTGATCAACCCGGTTGCCGGGCCCTGGCACGGGCGCAGGACGCCGGGGTCGACACCTTCGTCGTGCCGATGACCACGCTGCTGCCCCGCGGGAGCGCCGCCCGGCAGGCGTGGGACGAGGAGTTCGCCCGCGCCGTCGACGCCTGTTCACCGGACCTCATCGTGCTCGCGGGCTTCATGAAGCTGCTCGGCGAGCCCTTCATGCGTCGCTTTGCCGGGCGCGTGATCAATACGCACCCCGCGATGCTGCCGGCCTTCCCCGGTGCCCACGCGGTGCGCGATGCCCTGACCGCCGGGGCCACCACCACCGGATCGTCCATCTTCTGGGTGGACGACGGCGTCGACACCGGCAGCCTCATCGTGCAGGAGCCCGTGCCCGTGCGCCCCGGTGACGATGAGGACACGCTGCACGAGCGCATCAAGGTGACCGAGCGGCGACTGCTGGTGGCCACCGTCAATGAGCTGGCCCGGCGCGCGCCTGCCGGCGACCCCACGAGTGTTTGATCCCGCAAGTGTTTGACCCAACAGTTGTTTGACCCAACAGTGTTTGACCGAGCAGTGCTTGACACAGCAGCGCCTGACCGCACGAGCGTTGCAGCCAACGAATCACAAGGAGAGGCATCACATGACTGATCCCACCCGGGCCCCGATCCGCCGCGCACTGGTGAGCGTCTATGACAAGACCGGGCTCGAGGAGCTCGGCCGTGCCCTGGCCGCCGCCGGCGTCGAGATCGTCTCCACCGGCTCGACGGCCCGCAAGCTGTCGGAGGCCGGTGTGGAGGTGGTGCCGGTGGAGCAGGTCACCGGCTTCCCCGAGACCCTGGACGGACGCGTCAAGACGCTGCATCCCGCCGTCCACGCCGGGATCCTCGCCGATCGTCGCCTTGAGTCCCACCGCCGCCAGCTCGATGAGCTGGGCATCAAGCCCTTCGACCTGGTGGTGAGCAACCTCTACCCGTTCAGCCAGACCGTGGCCTCGGGCGCCGACTTCGATGAATGCGTCGAGCAGATCGACATCGGCGGACCCTCGATGGTGCGCGCCGCCGCCAAGAACCATCCGTCGGTGGCCATCATCACCAGCCCCGACCAGTACTCCCAGCTGACCGACGCCCTGGCGCAGGGCGGCTTCACCCTGGCCGCGCGCCGCGCGCTCGCCGCGAAGGCCTTCGCGCACACCGCCGCCTATGACGCCTCGGTGGCGAGCTGGTTCGCCGAACAGACCACCGACGAGGGCCTGCCCGGCTTCATCGGCCAGGCAGCCACCAAGCTGCACGACCTGCGCTACGGCGAGAACTCGCACCAGCGCGCCGCCGTCTACGCCGCCGAGGGTGCTGCCCCCGGCCTGGTGGGCGCCGAGCAACTGGGTGGCAAGGAGATGAGCTACAACAACTACACCGACGCCGATGCGGCCCGCCGCGCGGCCTACGACTTCTCGGGTCCGGCCGTGGCGATCATCAAGCATGCCAACCCCTGTGGCATCGCCGTGGGCTCCGACATCGCCGATGCCCATGCCAAGGCCCATGCCTGCGATCCCGTGTCGGCCTACGGCGGCGTGATCGCGGCCAACCAGATCGTCACGCTGGCCATGGCGCAGCAGGTGAAGCCCATCTTCACCGAGGTGATCGTGGCCCCCGACTTCGAGCCCGCCGCGCTGGAGCTGCTGCAGACCAAGAAGAACCTGCGCATCCTGAAGGCCGAGGACTTCCACTTCGACAAGTTCTTGTGGCGTGAGATCTCCGGGGGCCTGTTGGCCTCCGACCCGGATCGCCTCGACGCCCCCGGCGACCAGACCTCGGGCTGGAAGCTCGTTGCCGGCCCGGCCGCCGATGCCGTGATGCTGTCCGACCTGCTGTTCGCCTGGAAGGCCTGCCGCTCGGTCAAGTCGAATGCGATCCTGCTGGCCCACGACGGCGCCTCGGTGGGCGTCGGCATGGGACAGGTCAACCGGGTGGACTCGTGCCGCCTTGCGGTGAGCCGCGCGGGTGATCGGGCGAAGGGTTCTGTGGCCGCTTCGGACGCCTTCTTCCCCTTCTCCGATGGACCCCAGATCCTGCTCGATGCCGGGGTGAGCGCTATCGTGCAGCCCGGCGGGTCGATTCGCGACGAGGAGACCATCGAGGCGGCGTCGAAGGCCGGCGTCACGATGTACTTCACCGGGAATCGCCATTTCTTCCACTGAACCAGCCCACACTGGATCAGATTCCACAAGGACAGTTCCCATGAGCACACAGCCAACCGATCAAGGGGGATCCATGACTGCGCAGAGACTGGACGGCAAGGCCGTCGCGGCCCAGATCAAGATCGAGCTGAAGCAACGCGTTGACGCCCTGCGTGAGCAGGGCGTCAACCCGGGGCTCGGCACGGTGCTGGTGGGGGACGACCCCGCCAGCCAGATCTATGTCAACGGCAAGCACCGCGACTGCGAGCAGGTGGGCATCGAGTCATATCGCGTCGACCTGCCGGCCGATGCGACGCCGGAGCAGGTGGAACGGTCGATCCGCGTGCTCAACGACTCCACGATGTGCACCGGATACATCGTGCAGCTTCCGTTGCCCCCGCAGATCGATCCCAACTGGGCCCTGGAGCTCATTGATCCCGACAAGGATGCCGACGGCCTCACCTCGGACAACCTCGGCAAGCTCGTGCTGGGCCGCTCCGGGGTGCTGCCGTGTACCCCGCGCGGCATCGTGGAGCTGTTGCGCCGCTATGAGATCCCCCTGGACGGCGCCAAGGTCTGCGTCGTGGGCCGCGGCACCACCGTGGGACGCCCGCTCGGCCTCCTGCTGACCCGTCGTGATGTGAACGCCACGGTCACCCTGTGCCATACGGGCACCAAGAACCTGGCCGAGGAGACGCGGCAGGCCGACATCGTGATCGGCGCGGCCGGGCATCCCGGGCTGGTGACCGCCTCGATGCTCAAGCCCGGCGCCGTGGTGGTTGACGTCGGCGTGCGCCGCATCGAGGGCAAGCCGGTGGGTGACTTCACCGCCGATGTGTGGGACGTCGCCAGCTATGTGACGCCCAATCCCGGTGGGGTCGGCCCGATGACGCGTGCCATGTTGCTGGTCAACGTGGTGGAGCGCGCCGAGCAGATCGCCGCCCAGGAGCAGTAGTCCCGATGACCCCCGCCCCGCCGAGCAGCACGAAGCGGCCGGTTGCCGCGCCGCTGAAGCTCGATCGCCTGCGTGCCCAGTGGCCGTTGCTGCTGTGCCTGGCGTTCTTCGTGGCCGGAATGGCCGTCACGGCCGCCGCCCATTGGCGTCGTGGTGCCGTGCTGATGGGTGCCGGGCTGGGGCTTGCCGGAGTGCTGCGGCTCTTCCTGCCGCCGCGGCTCGCCGGGCTGCTGGTGGTGCGTCGGCGCTGGTTCGACGTACTCGTCGGCATCGTGGGGGGCACCACCATGTGCGTCCTGGCCATCCTCGTGCCGCCCCTCGAACGCTGAGCGGGCCGGGCCCGCGTCAGGCGGATTCCCACTGTCCATGGGGCACACACGTGCCCGGGGCAGCTGGTGTCCCCGGCGGCATGGCGGCCGATCAACGATGAATGGCGGGCCACCCGAGGGTGACCCGCCATTCATCGTGTCAGCCACGCGGCCGCGCCGCGCGCCAACTATCTGATCAGAATCAGATGAGGCCCATCTCGCGAACCTCGCCCTGCTCCTTGGTGAGCTCGTCGACGGTGGCAGCGATCTTCTTCTTGGAGAAGTCGTTCAGGTCGAGGCCCTGGACGATCTCGTACTTGCCGTCCTTGCAGGTCACCGGGAAGGAGCTGATGAGGCCCTCCGGCACGCCGTAGGAACCATCGGAGACGACCGACATCGAGACCCAGTCGTTGGCCGGGGTGCCGACGGCCCAGTCGTGCATGGCCTCAACGGTGGCGTTGGCGGCCGAGGCGGCCGAGCTCGCACCGCGGGCCTTGATCACCGCGCCGCCGCGCTTGGCGACCTCGGGGATGTAGGTGTTCTCGTACCAGGCTTCGTCGTTGACCAGCTCGTAGGCGTTCTTGCCGCCGACCTTGGTGTGGAACAGGTCGGGGAACTGGGTGTTGGAGTGGTTGCCCCAGATGGTCATGTTGGTGACCTCGCCCACGTTGACGCCCAGCTTCTTCGCGAGCATCGACTTGGCGCGGTTGTGGTCCAGGCGCGTCAGGGCGCTGAAGCGATCGTCGGGAATGTCAGGGGCATTGTCCTTGGCGATCAGGGCGTTGGTGTTGGCCGGGTTGCCGGTGACCAGGATGCGCACATCGTCGGCCGCAACCTTGTTGAGGGCCTTGCCCTGACCGGTGAAGATCTTGCCGTTCGCGCCAAGCAGATCGGAGCGATCCATGCCCTCCTTGCGGGGCATGGCGCCGACGAGCATGGCAAGGTTGGCTCCGTCGAAGACCTTCTCGGGGTCGTCGCCGATCTCGACGCCGGCGAGATTGGGGAATGCGCAGTCGTCGAGCTCCATGACCACGCCTTCGAGGCGCGGCAGGGCGGGGGTGATCTCGAGCAGGCGAAGCTCGATAGGCGTATCGCCGAGCAGCGAGCCGGACGCAATGCGGAACAGCAGGCTGTAACAAATCTGGCCGGCAGCGCCGGTAACGGCAACCTTGACGGGTGTAGTGCTCACGTGATTCTCCTCATCGATGAGAGTTTGAGGCGAGCCTATCGCTTGCCTGCGGGCAATGCCCGGATGGGTGGCGGGCCCCGCCGGACCACGAATTTGACCATTCAACGACAACAGGTGTGCAGGGCGGAATCATCGGTTAGGTTGTGCCCAGACGCATCAGATGAGAAAGGTGGCCCCATGGCCAAAATCAAGGTGGAAGGCACTGTCGTCGAGCTCGATGGCGACGAGATGACACGCATCATCTGGAAGCTCATCAAGGACGAGCTGATCCTCCCTTACCTGGACATCAACCTCGACTACTACGACCTTGGTATCGAGCATCGCGACGCCACCGACGACCAGGTGACGGTGGACGCCGCGAATGCCATCAAGAAGCACGGTGTGGGCGTGAAATGCGCCACCATCACGCCCGATGAAGCGCGTGTGAAGGAATTCGGCCTCAAGAAGATGTGGCGCTCGCCCAATGGCACCATCCGCAACATCCTCGGCGGCGTCATCTTCCGCGAGCCCATCGTGATCTCCAACATCCCCCGACTGGTGCCCGGCTGGAAGAAGCCCATCGTCATCGGGCGCCACGCCTTCGGCGACCAGTACCGCGCCACCGACGTGAAGCTGCCCGGTGCGGGCACCGTCACGCTCACCTACACCCCCGACGACGGCTCCGAGCCCATGGAGATGGAGGTCGTGAAGATGCCCGAGGCCGGCGGTGTGGCCATGGGCATGTACAACTTCAACAAGTCGATCGAGGATTTCGCCCGCGCGAGCTTCAACTACGGGCTCAATCGGCACTACCCGGTCTACCTGTCGACGAAGAACACGATCCTCAAGGCCTACGACGGCCAGTTCAAGGACATCTTCGCGCGCATCTTCGAGGACGAGTACAAGGAGCGCTTCGACGCTGCCGGACTCACCTACGAGCACCGCCTGATCGACGACATGGTCGCCTCGGCCCTCAAGTGGGAGGGCGGCTATGTGTGGGCCTGCAAGAACTACGACGGCGACGTGCAGTCGGACATCGTGGCGCAGGGCTTCGGCTCGCTGGGCCTCATGACGTCGGTGCTGCTCAGCCCCGACGGCAAGACCATGGAGGCCGAGGCGGCCCACGGCACCGTGACCCGCCACTACCGCAAGTACCAGGCCGGGGAGGAGACCAGCACGAACCCGATCGCGTCGGTGTTCGCCTGGACCGGTGGCCTGCGCCATCGTGGCGAGCTTGATGGGACCCCCGGGTTGGTCGCCTTCGCCGACACCCTGGAGAACGTCTGCGTGAAGACGGTCGAGAGCGGCCGGATGACCAAGGACCTCGCCTCGTTGGTCGGGGGCGATCAGGGCTATCTCAACACCGAGGACTTCATGAAGGCCCTGTCCGACGGCCTGGCCGAGGCGCTGCGCTGAGCCCTGCCTGCGCAGGCCAGTCGTCTGCTGTGTGAATCCATCGCCCCGGGGGAGTTGTCCTGCCGGGGCGGTGGTGTCCTCAGGGCCGGGCCGGCCCATTACGGCAGGCCGGCGAGCCGGGCTCGCCCACTAAGGCAGGCCGGCGAGCCGGGCTCGTCCACTAAGGCAGGCCGGCAAGCCGGGCTCGTCCACTAAGGCAGGCCGGCAAGCCGGCCGAGGGCAGCGGCCAGGGCTCCGAGGAGGACCACCACGATGAAGGGGGCCCTCAGCTTCAGGGCGATCGCCGCCACGAGCAACGACACCAGGCGCGCATCGGGGGTGAGTCGCTGACCCGACGACACCGTGTTCATGATCGTCAACGACGCCAACAGGCCCACCGTCATCATCTTGGCCAGCGCGATCACCTGCGGACGGTCGAGCACCGAGCGGGGCAGCAGGTATCCGGCGAGCTTGATCACGAACGCCGAGGCGGACGCGATGAGCACCCATGCGGTCAGGCTCACGGCGTGGCCCCCTCGTCGGGGTTGCGCCGTCGCCATGGTGTCGCCACTCCCACACCACCGCGGTGACCAGGGCGGCGATGATCACCGGGATGCCCGGCGGCACGATCGGAATCGTGATCACGGTGATGGCCGCCGAGACCACCGCAATGGCGATCGGGTCGCGCGACTTCAGCCGTGGCCACAGCAATCCCAGGAAGGCGGCGCAGGCCGCCCCGTCCAGTCCCCATTGCTTCGGGTCGCCCATCGCGTCCCCGGCCAGCGCCCCCACCAGGGTGAACAGGTTCCACAGCACATAGACGCCGACCCCGGCGGTCCAGAAGCCGCGGTGCTGCTCGGCCAGGATGTCCTGCGAGGTGGCCGTCGCATTGGATTCGTCGATGGTGATCTGCGCCATCAACGGGATGCGCCGGCTCGAGGGGCGCAGCAGGGCCTTGATCTGCATGCCATAGATGCCGTTGCGGATGCCGAGCATGGTGGCGGCTCCCCACGCGGCCGCTCCGGTGCCGCCCCCGGCGATCACGCCGATGAAGGCGAACTGGGAGCCCCCGGTGAACATCAGTGCGCTCAGCGCGCAGGCCTGCCACACGGTGAGCCCGGCAGTGACCGCCAGCGCTCCGAACGAGATGCCGTACATGCCCGTCGCCACGGAGATCGCCAGCCCCATGCGCACAGCAGGAGTGAGGCGTTCGCGCAGGGGGATGGGCACCCGGTCAGGCTAGTGGAAGCCCGCAGGCGACTGCCCCGGGACGGTCGGCTGCTGAGAAATCACGGGGCTTCCGGGCCGGCCGGGCATCGGGAATCCGCACGGTGACCACCGGTCCATCCCCGGCTCGTGGCGGGCCCGACGAGCCGCCTTGACTATTCTCGAAGACGTGAAGCTTGAGTCCGCTGCCCAGTCATCCCCCGATGCGGAGGGCCATAGTCCCTCGTCCAGTGTGCAGCTGAGGCGGTGCTGACATGCCCATCTGGGGCTCTATCGCCGTCATCTTCGTCCTGTTCTTCATCGGCGGCGTGTTCTCGGCCGCCGAGATGGCCCTGGTGTCACTGCGCGATGCGCAGATCGAACAGCTGAGCACCCGCGGCAAGCGCGGGCGTGCCGTCAAGGAGCTCACCTCCAACCCGAACCGCTTCCTGTCGGCCGTGCAGATCGGCGTCACGCTCGCCGGCTTCCTGTCATCGGCCTTCGGCACCGATTCGTTGGCCGGGGCCTGGGTGGCGCCCGCCTTCGCCCGCTGGGGTGTGGCGCCGGGCCTTGCCGGAGTGCTCGCGGTGATCGTGGTCACCGCGCTGATCTCGTTCTTCTCGATCGTGATCAGCGAGCTGTTCAGCAAGCGCCTTGCGCTGCAGCGTCCCGAGACGATGGCCCTGGTGCTGGCGCCCATCGTGAACGGGCTGGCCAAGGTCTTCCGTCCCGTGATCTGGGCCCTGGGAGCCAGCACCAATGCGTTGGTGCGCCTGGTCGGCTTCGATCCGAAGGCCGGCAAGGAGGGCGTCAGCGACGAGGAATTGCGCTCGATGGTGGTCAACGCGCATTCGCTGGGCGCCGAGGAGAAGCACATCGTCGATGAGGTCTTCAGCGCCGGTGACCGCAGCCTGCGCGAGGTGATGGTGCCGCGCACCGAGGTTGACTTCCTCCCGGGCAATATGACCGTCGACCAGGCGATCCGCGAGGTGCAGGGCGCCCCGCACAGTCGCTATCCGGTGATCGACGGCTCGCCCGACAGGGTGCTGGGCTTCCTGCACGTGCGCGACCTGATGGGCGTGGGTTCCACGCCCCGCAACACCCCCATCTCGAAGCTGGTGCGGCCGGTGCTGAGCCTGCCCGAGACCGTCCGGGTGCCCCGGGCCCTGTCGGACATGCGCCGGGCCCATTCGCACCTGGCGATCGTCCTTGACGAATACGGTGGCACCGCCGGGGTGGTCACCCTGGAAGACCTGGTGGAGGAACTGATCGGCGACATCACCGATGAATACGACGTGGTGGACGATGACACCCGCAAGCACCGCCAGCTGTCCGAGATCGATGGCCTGACGACGCTGGAGGACTTCGAGGACGCCACCGGCCATGTGATCCCCGAGGGCCCCTATGACACGGTGGCCGGATTCTTCATGACCGAGCGCGGCGAGGTCCCCACGGTGGGCGATTCCATCAAGGTCTCCCTCGACTCGGACGCCCCGGTCTCCGACGACGATGAGGACGAGGAGAAGCTCCGCGGCGACGACTATGAGCTCACCGTCACCCAGATGGACGGACGCCGCATCGCCTGGCTGCGGCTGCGTGCGCTGTCGGACACAGCCGAGCTCGGCGCAGGCGTCATCGAACCGGCCGCGGCCCAGGCGGCGACCAAGCCCGCCACCGAGCTCGCCGCGGACGGTGACCCGAACACGGTGGCCCATCTCACCGAGACACTCGCCCGCAACAAGGTGGCCACCGACGTCGGCAAGGCCGACCCGGGCGGCAACGCCCAGCGTCCATGAATACCCAGCGTCCATGAACATCCAACGCCCATGAACCAGCGCCCCCACGAGCTCCGCGTGATGCGGGATCCCGAGTGCCGATGAACCTCGAACGACGTGCGCCACGACGCGAACGCCAGCGTGCCCGCCGTGCGCTGACGCCCGACCCGGACGGCCTGCGCCTGCTGACCAGCACCGACGGCGTCGACTTCGCCCGCGCCGCCGTCGGCCAGTGCGGCGGCGAGGTAATCTCGGCGCGCCTGGACCACATCGACCACCAGCCCGGCCGCGGCACCAGCGTGCTCTACTCCTGCGATGTGAACTGGCCCGGTAGCCGTCGCCTCGAGCTGGTGGGGCTCACCTGGCGTGCCGGAGGGCTCAACCCCGCCGACCTGGACGCCGAGGTCTTCCACGATGACAACCACGAGGTGGCCGCGTGGATCTATCCCGAGGACCCGGACCTGCCCGGCCTGGCCCGGGCAACGGTCGTCGACCAGGTGCTGGCCCTGCTGCTGGAGCACCGGCTGGTGCCCGTCTCATGCGACGCCAGCCAACTCAGCCTGCAGATGGTCAGCTATCGTCCCCGTGCCCGGGCGGTGGTGCGGGCCAGCCTGCGCGCCGCCGGGTCGAACAGGCCCGCGATGGTGTTCTACCTCAAGGCGTTCACCGCCGCTGATGGTCCGCGCGCCCTGCGACGCCTGGAGATGATGGGCCGCGCCGGGCTTCCCGTGGCCCGCCTGCTGGCCGCCACCGACGACCAGCTGCTGGTGCTGGCGGCGCTCGACGGGCAGCCGATGGCCCACCACATCTTCGACGAATCCCCGGCCGTGAGCGGCGATCAGCTGGTCGGCCTGCTGGACGAATTGCCCGCCGGGCTGCTCGACCTGCCACGCCGTCCCGCCTGGGCCGACGCCGTGGGGCACTACGCCGACATGGTCGCCGGGCAATTGCCGGCCGCCGGCGACCGCGCCCGGGAGGTGGCCCGGGTCGTCGGCGCCGCGGCCGACACGGCACCGGCCGAGGAACCCACCCATGGCGACTTCCACGAGGGCCAGCTGTTCCTGTCCGGCGGGCGGGTCAGCGGGCTGCTCGACGTCGAGGCGGCAGGTCCCGGGCGGCGCGTGGATGACCTGGCGTGCATGATCGCCCACCTGAGCACCGTGCAACACATGGATGCGGGCCAGGCCGCCCGCACCGAGGTGTTGATCAGGCGGTTGTTGGCCTCCTTCGACGCGCGGGTCGACCCGGTGCAGCTGCGGCTGCGCGCAGCCGGCGTCGCCATCTCGCTGGCAAGTGGCCCCTACCAGGAGCAGGCACCCGATTGGAAGCACCAGACGCTGGGCATCCTGGCGGGGGCGGAGAACCTCATCCGGCGCGCCGAACAGCTCTAGCGCGAGGATGCCCGGGCCGAGCACCAACCGGCACAGACCGAACCGACACAGACCGACCCGACGCGGCGCGAACAGGCACGGGCCGACGGCCACTGGGGGAGCGGGCCCCGGGTCGGTAGCATCAGGGCCGTGTTGAAGCCCCGCCTGGTTGTCCTTGGTCTGTCGCTCGCGCTCGCGATGGTTGGTTGCGCGAGGACGCCGCCGAGCAGTGGTTCCTCGTCGGCCCACGCGCAGGTGAAGGCCTGCCTGGTGTCGGGTGCCAACGGCTTCGATGACAAGGGTGCCAGCCGGGCGGCATCGCAAGGGCTCGACAGGGCCGTCGCCCAGTTGGGCGTGCAGTCCGACCGGGCCGAGGCCCACTCGGTGGGCGACTATCCGGCGGCCATCCAGTCGATGGTGGGTGCGGGATGCACCTACATCCTCGGCGCGAGCCCCGACCAGTCCGACGCACTGGCCGCGGCGGCCCGCGCCAACACCGACCTGCATTTCGCGCTGGTGGGGGCCACCAAGCCGGTGAGCGAGAAGAACCTGAAGCTCGTGCGCTTCCAGTCCTCCCAGGTCGGTTTCCTGGCCGGCTACCTGGCGGCGGCCAGCAGTTCCAGCGGCACCGTGGGCACCTTCGGGGCCACCAATGCCCCCGCGGTCACCCTGTACATGGACGGATTCAGCCAGGGGATCACCTATTTCAACCAGAAGGCGTCCAAGGCGGTGAAACTCGTCGGCTGGACGATGGGCTCACAGAGCGGTGACTTCCTGGGCGGGGCCGACCCCTATTCCGACAAGGAGGGAGCCCGCGCCCGGACCGAGGACCTGATCGGTCAGGGCGCCGATGTGATCATGCCCGTGGCGGGGACTGCCGACACCGGTGCCGTCCAGGCCGTGAACGCCCATCAGGGCACCCGGCTGGTCGGCACGGGCAGCGACCTGTGCGCCAGCTACGTCGATGCCTGCGCCGCCACACTGGGGACTGCTGCCGCGGGAGTCGACCAGATGGTCTTCGACGCCATCGAGGAGGCGGGCGCCGGCTTCACGAACACCACGCTGGTGGGCACCCTGGCCAACGGTGGGGTGACGATGGTGGGCGTCGGCAAGGGCGCGCCGGTGGCGCAGAACATCGCGGACGACCTCACGGCGGTCTCCCAGGGCATCAAGGACGGCTCGATCAAGGTGACCTCGCCGTCCAGCGTGTCCTGAGCGCCGCCCATCCCCACCGCGGCAGCTCCCGGACGCCGGAACCCGGGGTGGCCCGCCGATAGGGTGACGGGGTGATCGTCGCTGCAGCAGATGGCTCCTCCCTGAACAATCCCGGCCCGGCCGGCTGGGCGTGGTTCATCGACAAGGACAACTGGGCGTGCGGGGGATGGCCCCACGGCACCAACAACCGGGGCGAGCTGATGGCATTGCTGCAGCTGCTCACCGCCACCGCGGGCGCGCCCGATGAGCCGCTCAAGGTGCTGTGCGATTCGCAGTATGTGATCAACTCCGTGACCAAGTGGATGGCCGGCTGGAAGCGTCGCGGCTGGGTGAAGGCCGACAAGAAGCCGGTGCAGAACGTCGAGTTGCTGAAGGCCATCGACCAGGCGATCACCGGGCGCACCGTCAGCTTCGAATGGGTGAAGGGCCACGCCGGGCATCCCCTCAACGAGGCGGCCGACACGCTCGCCCACGGCGCGGCCACGGCGTACCAGCAGGGCAAGCTGCCCGATCCCGGGCCGGGATTCCGCGGCTCGGGGCCGGTCGGGGTGCCGGGAGAGCCGGCACGCGGCAACGCGTCGGGACCAGCACGCGGCGACGCGTCCGAGGCGGCACGTGGCCGGGTCGCGCCGGAACCGGCGTCCACCCGGGAGCACCGCTCCGTGCTGGGTGCCCCCTCGCCGACGGTTGACCCCGACGCCGAGCCCGACCTGTTCAGCATCGCCGACGATCCGGCCGATGACTTTGCCGAGGTGGTGCGGGCCGAGCAATCCCTGCTCACTGACGAGGTGCGCTCCGATCCGGCCAGGTTGCGCGTGCTGTTGCACCCTGATTTCGTGGAGTACGCGGCCTCGGGGCGCATCTGGACCCGCGCCCGCCTCATGGCCCAGATCGGGCCGTTGCCGCGCAGGGTGACCTTCGAGGTGATGGGCCAGACCCGCCTGTCGGCGGACACGGTGTTGCTGCGGTGGAAGGCGATCGACTCCGCCTCCACCAGCCTGCGCAGTTCCATCTGGGTGCGCGACGACGCCCTGGGGCGTCCGCGATGGCGGCTGTTGTTCGCCCAGGGGACGGTGCAGGCCCCCGGCGCACCGAGAACATAGCGGCACCCCGAACACAGATTGCGCTGGTATCGAAGCCTGCCCACCATTCGGGCGCGGGTGAGGCACACTGAGTGCCATGGGGCACACAGTTATCCAGGTGCCGGTACCGGCACTCGAAACGGTCGTGCGACCTCATGTCCTGGCATCGCGGCCAGGCGTGAAGCTGCCCGACGACGACGTGGTTTGCGCGCACATCACCCTGTTGGGGCCGTTCGTTGACAAGACGGACGTCACGGCAGGGCTGGTGACAACGATCCGTCAGGTGTTCAACGACGTCCACCGTTTCGAATTCGAACTCACCGATTTCAGGGGCTTCGCCGACGGGTTGGTCTATTTGGCGCCCGAGCCGGCCGAGCCGTTCAAGCAACTCACCGAAAGGCTCGTCGAGGCATTTCCTGCGTGGCAGCCATATGGCGGTCAATTCGACGAGGTGATCCCGCACCTGTCGTTGGGCACCAGCCTTCCCGCCTACGAGATCATGGCCTTGTTGCGCAAGCTTCCCGTGGAGGAGGTGGCCGACAGGGTGACCCTCACCTGGTGGGGTGACGACGAGATCACCAACCTGGAGGAGTTCCCGCTGCTTGCGGACTGAGCTGCGGGATCTCCCGGCGGGAGGTTCCCCGGGGCTGTTCCCGGGGAACCGACCCGGGGAATCATCCTGAGGGGCTCAGCCGACGATGGCGCGGGCCTTGTCGGGATCAATGTCCTCGATACGGGCCACCGACCAGTGGGGCTGGCGGTCCTTGTCCACCAGCTGGGCCCGCACGCCCTCCACGAAGTCGCATTGCGGATCGGGGAGCAGCGCCCGGGCAATGGCGAGGTCCTGGTCGAGCACATCACCGACGCTGTGGAGCGTGGCTGCGCGACGGATCGCGGCCAGCGACACGGCGACCGACAGGGGGGAACGCGTGCGGATCAGCTCGCCGGCCTGCACGGCACGCTCATCGCTACTGGCCTCCAGGCGGGTGATGATCTCGCGGGCGTCGTCGCCCACGAAGTAGTCGTCCACCCATGCCAGGTCCAGGTCAGGCTTGGCGGACATCAGGTCAACCTGGTCGACCAGGCCCGCTGCCAGCGCCGTGTTCGCATCGATCGTGAGCCCGGTCAGGGCCAGCCACGTGCCGATCTCGCCCGGCAGTCGCGAGAACTCGAACAGCATTCCGACGTCGGGCCACAGCCCAATGCCCACCTCGGGCATCGCCATCGCCAGGTCGGCGGTGGCCACGCGGGTGGCCCCGTGCATGCCCAATCCCAGTCCGCCCCCCATCGCCACGCCGTGCAGGTGGGTGGTGACGGGCTTGCCGAACTGGGCCACGACGGCGTCCATCGCGTACTCGTCGGCCAGGAACTCCAGTGCGGACTGCACGCCGTTCTCGATCATCGTGGAGCGCATCCAGCGCACATCGGCGCCCGCGCAATAGGCACGGCCCTCGCCGCTGATGTCCAGGGCCTGCACGGACGCATCGTCGCGCCAGGCGCTCAGCTGTTCGGTGATCACGGCGATCATCTGGGGCGACAGGGCATTGAGCGCCGTGGGGCGCATCAGCCGCAGGTAGCCGGTGCCCTCACGCACCTCGAACTGCACATCACCATCGGCCATTGGCGTCTCCTCATCTCGTGGCGCCCCGAGCAGCCGTTGCATGCCCGTGGGCAGATCCGTCTCATCGGCGAGGCTATCGCGCCGGCAGGCGTGCGACCTGCTGCCGGCCCCGCTGGGTCCACGAGCGGCTGCCGGCCCCGCCGGGCCGCGGGCGTGCGTCGACACCAATGCCGTTCCCACTATTCTGGGGGCCATGTGCGCTCATATTCTTGCCACGGCCGCGTGGCCCTATGCCAACGGCCCCCGCCATATCGGTCACGTCTCGGGTTTCGGGGTGCCCTCCGATGTTTTCGCACGGTATATGCGCATGTCCGGTAATGACGTCCTGCTCGTGTCGGGTTCCGATGAGCACGGCACGGCCATCCAGGTGAAGGCCGATGCCGAGGGGCTCACCGCCCAGGAGACCGCCGACAAGTACCACCGCATCATCGTGGAGGACCTGCAGGGGCTGGGCCTGTCGTACGACCTGTACACACGGACCACGACGCTCAACCACGAGGCCGTCACCCAGGAGGTGTTCCGCACCCTCTACGACAATGGCTACATCATCGAGAAGACCCAGCTCGGGGCCATCTCGCCGAGCACGGGTCGCACGCTGGCCGACCGCTATATCGAGGGCACCTGCCCCATCTGCGGCTATGAGTTCGCCCGCGGCGACCAGTGCGACAACTGCGGGAACCAGCTTGATCCGATCGACCTGATCAATCCGCACTCCCGTATTGACGGTGAAGTTCCCGATTTCGTGGAGACCACGCATTTCTTCCTCGACCTTCCCGCACTCGCCGAGGAACTGATGACCTGGCTGAACTCACGCAAGGACTGGCGTCCCAATGTGTTGAACTTCAGCTACAACTTCGCCAAGGAGCTCAAGCCGCGGGCCATCACCCGTGACCTCGACTGGGGCATCCCGATCCCGGTTGAGGGCTGGGAGAACGACGACATGAAGCGCATCTACGTGTGGTTCGACGCCGTGATCGGTTACCTGTCGGGTTCCATCGAATGGGCGCGGCGCACCGGCGACCCCGATGCCTGGAAGGCCTGGTGGCAGGACCCCGAGGCCCGCAGCTACTACTTCATGGGCAAGGACAACATCGTCTTCCACTCGGTGATCTGGCCCTCCATGCTGTTGGGGCTCAACGGTGAGGGTTCGCGGGGCGGCACGCCCAGCAAGTGGCTCGGCAAGCTCGACCTGCCCACCGAGGTGGTCAGCTCGGAGTTCCTCACGATGAAGGGCTCCAAGGTGGACACCAGCCACGGTGTGGTGATCTATGTGGGCGACTTCCTGCGCGAATTCGGACCCGACACGCTGCGCTATTACATTGCGGTGGCCGGCCCGGAGAACAAGGACACCGATTTCACCTGGGATGAATTCGTGCGGCGCAACAACAATGAGCTCGCCAATGAGTGGGGCAATCTCGTGAACCGCTCCTTGTCGATGGCCTTCAAGAACAATGGCGAGATTCCGCCGGCCCATGAGCTGCTCAATGTCGACGCCGAGCTGCTGGCCAGCTCGAAGGCGGCATTCATCACGGTGGGCAAGCTCATCGAGGAGTGCAAGTTCAAGGCGGCGATCACCGAGGCGATGCGCGTGGTGGCCACCGCCAATCAGTACATCAGCCAGCAGGAGCCGTGGAAGCTCGGCGATGACACCGATCGGCGCGACACCGTGCTCAACACCGCCCTGCAGGTGGTGTCCGATGCGAACACGCTGCTCACCCCGTTCATGCCGCATTCGGCACAGAAGATCTTCGAGATGTTGGGCGGCACCGGCGTGTGGGCGGCCCAGCCCGAGATCCGTGAGGTGTCGGAGGGCGAGGGCGACCAGGAGCACAGCTACCCCGTGCTGATGGGTGACTATGACTCGGCCCAGGCGGTCTGGCAGTCGTTGCCCATCAAGGTCGGCACCCCGCTGACCAAGCCGGTGCCGTTGTTCCGCAAGCTGGACGAGGCACTGGCCGAGAACGGTCCGGAGTGGGCCAAGCTCTGAGTCGGGGGCATCGCGTCACCTGCCCGGGCTGCTCGCCGCCGGCTTCGGCTGAGGGCGAGCAGGCTTGGTTTCGGGGCGTGCCGACTTAGGCTGGGCCAGTCAGGGTCCGAGTCACTGGGGCATCGAGCCACAGGGACATTGGGCCACAGGGGCATCGAGCCACACGGGCATGGGCCGCAGGAACAGCCCGGGCACGATGGCCCGGCCAACCAGCAGGGGAGTGATGCATGAGCAGCGAGGCGATCAGTCGGTTTGCCCGCAGCCATGTGCGTCGCGCCACCAGTGGCTGGCAGCCGTCAACCAACCTGCGTGGCGACGTCGACCAGGCGCGTGAGCTGATCTCGGGGGCGGCCGGGGTGGTGGTGCTCACCGGTGCCGGCATGAGCACCGGCTCGGGAGTGCCCGACTACCGCGGTCCCGATTCGATCCGCGCCACGCCGATCCTGTACCACGAGTTCCGTCACGATCCGGTGGCCCGGCAGCGCTATTGGGCCAGGAATTATCAGGGCTGGGCCGTCATGTCGAGGGCACAACCCAATGAGGGGCACCGCGCGCTGTCCCGCTGGGAGCACACTGGCTCGCCCAGCCCGCTGGTCGGGGTGATCTCACAGAACGTCGACGGGCTGCACGAGGCCTCCGGTACGCGTCAACTGCTCACCCTGCACGGACGCGGCGCCGATGTGATCTGCCTTGATTGTGCCCGGATGTTCCCGCGTGCCGACATGCAGCAGTGGATGGCTGCGCTCAATCCCGGGGTGCCGATGAACGATCACCTGGGGCCGGCCGAGCTGCGTCCCGACGCCGACGCCGAGGTGGAGAACTGGCAGGGCTTCCGGGTGCCGCCCTGCCCGGCCTGCGGCGGGATGTTGAAGCCCGATGTGATCTTCTTCGGCGAGCCGGTGCCGCGCGGACGCGTCGCCGCCGCCTTCGCCTGGTGTGACGCCGCCGATGTGCTGCTGGTGGCCGGGTCGAGCCTCACCGTGATGTCGGGCCTGCGGTTTGCCCGGCACATGAACAAGGCCGGCAAGCCGGTGATCATCATCAACCATGGCGCCACCCGCGCCGATGAGTTCGCCACCGTGCGCCTCGACGAGGACACCACCCGCGTGCTGCCCGAGCTGGTCGGATTCGGCGGCACCGACCGGCGCTAGGCGGACGCGGGGCCGGGCTCAGTCGGTGAAGGCCGACACGTGGAGCTGCCCGTTCACATAACGGGCCATGTACACCTGACGCAGCGTGGTGCCGGCCCTGCCCAACTGGTCATCGAGCCATTCCTGGTTCTTGCCGGTCAGCTCGAGGGCATATTCGTCGATCTGCCCGTCGAGGATGATCGGGAACTGCGTCAGGTCGTCGCCCTCCATGGTGACCGTCAGCTGGCCGTTCTGCTCAAGCACGGCACGACGCACCTTCGCCATGTCGGTGGCGCCGCTGTTGCGCAGCTTGAGCGCCAGGTCGTGGGCCGAGACGCCCAGTCGTGCCAGTTGCGCCACGTCCAGGCGTCCATCACGCAGCACCTCGGTGGGTTCCCCGTCGATCACGTGCTTGACCAGGCGCACATGGTTTGACCCGAACTTCGCGCCCAGCACGATGAGCGTCCACAACAACAACACGATGAGGAACTGGATGGGCGTGATGGCGGAGTTGTAGATCATGCCGCCGACGATTCCGCCCAGCACATAGTTCTGCAGCTGGTCGATCGCGGAGTTGGGGGCCAGCATGCCCTTGCCCGAGAGGTTGATCTGCAACACGAGGCAGATGAAGCCCAGGGCGAGCTTGAGCGCCAGCGCCCAGAAGTCGTAGGGGACCATGGTCATTTCACGTACTCGATCTGTGAGTTCATCAGCTGGGTGCGGGTGAGCTGGTAGCTGCCGATGTTCTTGTCGTTGTTGAAGGTGACCTCGTAGAAGCTCTTGTCACCCACCTTGATGATCAGTCCGGTGGACAGATTGGTCTGGCTCACCGCGATGTCGCCGGTGGTGGAGTACTGCGCCTGCGCCACGTTGTCGATGAAGCTCATCATCTTGCCGGAGTTGTCCAGCGAGGCCTGCGACTCGAAGAAGTCCGTGGCCTGCATGGCCATGGCCAGCGCGGCGACCAACGAGACGATGATGAGCATCTCGCGCACCCTCATATCGCTACGGCGATGTCGGTAGAGGACGAGCAGCACCACCAGCGCCGCCAGGATCGCCCCGATCACCACCAGGCGCCAGTACAGGCCGGCATTGGTGGAGTTGGCCTGGAAATACGAGTAGGTCCACATCTTCATGCGCGGGGTTTCCTTTCATCCGGTCCGGACGACGGCACCGGCGGGGTGGGTTCGGCTGGCTGGCGCATCGCGGCGGCAGCTCACAGTACAGGTGGCCCTGCGCGGTGCCGGGTCGGGTGTGCCGGGGGGTGTGAGTGGCGCCATGTCGCGGCGCAGGCTCCTGCCCGCACCGTCAATGGCTGCTCTGGGACGCCAGCTTGGTGCGGTAGACGTCGATCTTGTCATCGAGGAACGCCAGTTGCTCGTCGAGGCGACGACGCCGGGCCTCGAGTTCACCGCGATGGCTCTGCAGCATGGCAAGGCGCACCGGCACGGTGGAATCGCCCTCATGGCGCAACTGGGAGTATTCCTGCACCTGGGCCAGGGGCATCCCGGTGTCGAGCAGCCGCTGGACGGCCCGGATCCACGCGATGTCGTGGTCGGTGTAGTCACGGTCGCCGACGTCGGAGCGGGAGGGCTCCAGGATGCCGCGTCGTTCGTAGTAGCGCAGCGTCGACGCGGGGATTCCGGTGATCTGGCTGACCTCACTGATGCGCATGGGGCGATCATCCACCGAATCGCGCTTGCCTTGAACCCTGGTTCAAACCCTAGCGTCGCAGTCGCCGGAGCCATCCGGCAGATAACCAGTCCTTCCAAGGAGACGCACGTCCATGACTGACAATCACACGACCAACGAACGCTATGACCGCGGGCTTGAGGCACTCAACCGCATCAATGGGAACAACGGGAACCAGGTGCTCGATTCGCTGGCCGATGTCGCGCCCGATCTGGGGCGTTGGATCATCGAGCAGGCCGGCGACGTCTACCCCCGTCCGGAGTTGGACATGCGCCAACGCGAGTTGGTGACGCTGGCAAGCCTGACGACCCAGGGCGACACGCACGACCAGCTCGTGGTGCACATCAACGGGGCCCTCAACGTGGGGCTGTCCCGCGCAGAAGTCACCGAGGCATTCCTGCACTGCGTGCCCTATGTCGGCTTTCCCAAGGTGCTCAATGCGGTGAGCGTGCTGCGCGAGGTGCTGGCGACGCGCGGGGCCGGGGCGCCGAGCGCGTCATGAGCACGAGCCGATTCGTCGCCGAGCTGGCCGATCTGATCTCTGCCAGCCATCGGATCGTGGCCTTCTCCGGAGCAGGAGCCTCCACCGGCTCTGGGATCCCCGACCTGGCCGGCATTGACCAGGTCCTGCGGGCCGATTGGGGGTTCAGCGGCTCGGTGTTCACTTGACCATAGATTTTGTGTATCGTGCCAACATCACAACACAAAGTCTCCGTCAAGGGATATGGGGTAATCATGCATCTTCGCAAGAATGGTATTGCTAACCGATCTCGGATACCTGTTAATAGTGTTGTGTGGATACCACTATCCTTGCTCTTGTCGTGGCTGATTGTTTTTCGAGCTGATTGGGGAGACCAGCCGGTTCTAGGGTGGATAGTCATGGCGATCATATGTGTGGTCGTTGCCAGTCTATCCTGGCTCATCCCAATCGGGGGTGTAGGAGTTGGGGTCTGAAGCCGCCGGTCTCGAGCAGGCTTCGGGCGATGTAGTTGGTCAGGTTGCGGAACCCGAGTGCGGAGCCGCGCAGGTGTTCGAGCCGTCCGTTGAGCGCCTCGGTCGGCCCGTTGCTGGTGCCGGGTCGTTCGAAGTAGGCGAGCACGTCAGCGGCTCGCTTCTTCAGGGTCCGGCCCAGGGTGGTGAGCTCGGTGAGCACCTTGGGGACGCCGGCGCTGAGGTCGGTGATCAGCTTCTCCATGAGCTCGCGGCCACGTTGCCGGTCCTCGTGGCGATAGGCGGCGATCATGCGCTGGTAGACACCCCAGGTCGCCTCGACCTCGACGTGAGCGTCATCAACGAACAGCGCGCGTAGCCTGTCGCTCTGCTTGTCGGTGAGCAGGTCCGCGCCGGTGTGCAGCGTGCGCCGCGACTTGTAGAGCGGGTCGTCCCTGAACCCACGGTGCCCGTGGATCGCGAGTTGGACCCGGCGCCGGCACCTGTCGAGGGCGTCACCGGCCAGGCGCACGACGTGGAAGGGATCCATCACCGTGACCGCGTCCGGGATCTCCTCTGCAGCGGCGGTCTTGAACCCGGTGAAGCCGTCCATCGCGACCACCTCGACCGCGTCACGGAAGGCGTCGTCGCGGTCGGCGAGCCAGGTCTTGAACGCCGCCTTCGACCGGCCCTCGACCATGTCCAGCAGCCTTGCTGGGCCGGCGCCATCGCGGACCGGGGTGAGGTCGATGATCACGGTGACGTACTTGTCGCCACGCCTGGTGTGGCGCCAGACGTGCTCATCGACGCCAATGACCTTCACGCCCTCAAACCGCGTGGGGTCGTTGATCAGCAGCCGCTTGCCTTCAGCCAGGACCGCGTTGTTGGCGGTGTCCCACGCGACCCCGAGTCCCTCGGCGACACGGGCGACGGTGAGGTGTGCGACCACGATCCCTTCCAGCGCCCACCGCAGCCCGGTGCGCGAGAGCTTCGCGCGTGGCTCCGCCGCGGCGCTGGTGTCTTGGCGCCACACGTGTCCGCAGTCGGCACAGCGGTAGCGGCGCACTACAACTTCCAGCACGGTCGGTCGCCAGCCCAGCGGCTCGTGGGCCAACCGCCGGATCACGGTGTCACGAGCAGCGCCTTCGCTGCCGCACCGTCGGCACCACTGATCTGGTTCCACCACGCGGCACGCGAGGACCGCACGATCCGGTTCAAGTCGTTGTCCGGTCACGCTCAGACCGAGGCCGTCGAGTCGAGCGAAGGCGGTCAGGTCAGGGCGGCCGAAGCCGGCCGGCGGGGTAGCGTCGGACACGTCGAGGTCTTTCGGATGGATGGCGTAGGAACCTCCATCGTCGGGAGACCTCGACGTCTATCTGCGGACCGACGCGCCCGGCCGACCTACACCCTCATCTGAGAAGACCCTCTATCCTTTGCGTGTCTTTGTCACTCGGGTCTGATTCGGCTGAGCGGAAAGAAGCATTTTAACGGACCTGTTGCACTATTCTTTGGGGTTTCATCGTTGGTAGCCATCATATTGGGAGGGGTGGCCGCCAGTTCAATTAATAGCATCGGGTCTGACAGAACGCCAATGCGGCTGATAAGTATTCAGGGAGTCCCAACGGTCGTCAAATTTGATAAAAACATGGTACTTTTCCGGTGATAGTTCGTCCGAGGGGTTAGCGTGCTTAGAAGGACGAGCATTCGCGTTGAGAATTCAGGGGGAAAGTATATTGCATTTGACAACGGAAGAAGGATTGGGGAAATCAATCTCGGAGAGACGAAGTATCTTCCCGAGACTGACACGGAGGAGAATCTCAGCCTATTTGTCGGGGCGGCGCTGATTCTCACGCCGGTACCTCTCGGGCTCCTTGCGTGTTGTGCCCTTCGCCGACCCGAGGGGATCCGACGCCTAGCGTGGACGAACATTTACGCGAGAGCGGCAGTCTCGATGGCAGCTTGGATTCTTCTGTTCTCCATAACGGGCGCCGGCGGGATCAATGACATCGATGCAATCGGGTGGGCGATGGGGCTGATCGCAGCGTTCTCTCTTCTGGGGTCATGGGTGGGCGTGGTCATTGTATGGCGAGAATCGTTGCTCGTTCTTGGAAGGCAGCCGCTGCGGAAAATATGGGGAGTCGTTGCGCAGCAATGTCTTTCGGTCTATATGCGTCAGGACTACGAATAATGCAGAGACCCGAGGCGGGGTGTGGCACCTTGGGCTAGATGTACTTCCCCGTGACGTTGTGAACGCGGGCTGAGGGAGTCTGGCCGCCGATCCCGGTGTGGGGTCTGTGGTGATTGTAGTGATGGAGCCAGGTCTCGTAGGCTGCGGCGCGCTCGGCTTCGCTGGCGTAGGGCTTCGCGTAGGCCCACTCGACGGCGAGGGTTCGGTTGAACCGCTCGACCTTGCCGTTGGTCTGCGGCCGGTATGGCCGGGTCCACTTGTGCTTCACCTCGTCGCCGAGCGCGTCAGCGAAGGCGCCTGACCGGTAGCAGGAACCGTTGTCGGTCATCACCGCGGTGACTGTGACGCCCAGGCCTGCGAAGAACGCGTTCGCGCGGGTCCAGAACCCCGCTGCGGTCTCTTTGCGCTCGTCGTCAAGGATCTCTGAGTACGCGATCCGGGAGTGGTCGTCCACGGCGTGGTGCAGATACCGGTAGCCGCGAGAGCCGGCTGCCCCGGCACGGGCTGCCTTGTCGCGGGCCACTCCCGCGTGACGGTCCTGCATGGATCCGCGACCGTGGGCACGCCACCCGCCGCCGTCGGGGATCCGGCCTTGTTTCTTGATATCTACGTGCACGAGCTGGCCCGGCGCGGCGACCTCGTACCGTGTCGGCTTCGGGCGGCGAACCGGCAGCCCGGTGGCCTGGTCGATGTTGATCAGCTTCGGCATCTTGTATCGGGCGAGCACCCGACCGACCGTGGAACGGTGCAACCGCAGGTGATACGCGATCCGGTGCGGACCCCACCGGCGAGTGAACCGCAACGCGACGATCCGATGCTCCGTCTTACGCGAAAGCCGGTTCGGTGACGAGGTGGGCCTCGAACTACGGTCGATCAACGGCAGCCCTGCCCGGTACCTGTCGGCCCACCGCTTCACCGTCGCGGGCGAGCACTGGAACCGTTCCGCCGCCCGCCGCAACGACCAGCCCTGTTCCACGACGAGAACAGCAAGACGACGACGCCCTTCCGGTGTCAAGGGTGCGTTAGCGTGAGTCACGAAGACCTCCGTGGTCAGGAGAGTGAGTGTGGTAACCCACATCCTGCCCGGAGGTCTTCGCTACCTCACCCGTTCACAACCTCCCGGGGAAGTACATCTAGAGAGGCGCAATGCGTGGGTATCTCCATGAGGTGCCGACACGGTGATGTCGACAAATCCTCCTAATAGTCTTGAGCTGCCCCTACGCCGCTCAGCGCGGCGATGTCACCGGCCGACGCATCGCCATCGGATAGCCGTCGGGAGTGATGTTCAACCAACGCGATGGGCGGAACCCGAAGCGTTCATACAGGCGCTGCGCGCCGGGGGTGGTGGCCTCCAGGCAACAGGCCAGCGGCGGGCCGGCGTCGATCGGTCCGAGCCGGTGGGCCAGCAGTTCCGCGCCGATGCCGGCGCCCCGTGCGTCGGGGTGCACGGCGATGTCCTCCAGGTACCAGTTCGGCTGGGCCGGGTGGGCCTTCTCGAGCCTGGCCAGCAGCCTGCGGGCGACGAGCACCTGGCGGGGCCCCAACAACACGGCGCAGCCCACGGCCTGCACCACGGCGCGGGCGAGCGAGAACTTCGGATTGGGTGCCTGCCATGAGGCGGCGCCCACGATGGCGCCATCGGGCTCGCAGCGCGCGACGTCGATGACACCGGTGCGGAAGGTCCCGGTGCGCAGGGTGAGCTCATAGAGCCTTGTCAGCCGGGCACGGCGTCCTGCTCCGGGAGGCACGATCCGTTCGATGAAGGGATCCGATGCGAACCCCAGCATCAGCAGGTGGGCGCACTCGGCAAGCTCTTCGCGGGTGGCGGGGCTGATGATGACGGGCATCGAATTCCTTCGGCAGGGAGCGCCAGGACCATATGGGTGCGTTCCCTTGGTGGCTGATGTTTGACCCTTGAAGCGTAGACGCGCACGTGCGTGGCTGTCCTGCCGATGGGCGGTGGCCGCATCTCACGGTGAGGCGTCACGATGGTCATGTGGGCATGCGGTGAATCACCCGGATCCGACAGGAGTTGGTACTTGCCTTCCTCTCCGCGACCGGCTGGGGCAGGCTCCCATGGTGCGGTTGTGACCAGCCGGGCATGTCAGGATGCCGGTCCCCCTAGGCTTCCAGTGAGTGGGGTCCGGAGCGGGTAGGAGGTTCGGGGATGAGGGGAAACGAGGTGGCAACCGCTCGCGTGGCCATCGGAGCCTGCGTGGCAGCAGGTGCCTTGTCGGTTCTCGTGCTTCCGTGGATGATGTTCACGGCTGGCGACGCAAGGATCGGGGTTGTCGCGGTGGAGTGCTTGGCTGGGGTCCTCGCGATTGTCGGAGCCCAGGCCTGGATTCATGGCTCATCCCAATCGGGGGTGTAGGAGTTGGGGTCTGAAGCCGCCGGTCTCGAGCAGGCTTCGGGCGATGTAGTTGGTCAGGTTGCGGAACCCGAGTGCGGAGCCGCGCAGGTGTTCGAGCCGTCCGTTGAGCGCCTCGGTCGGCCCGTTGCTGGTGCCGGGTCGTTCGAAGTAGGCGAGCACGTCAGCGGCTCGCTTCTTCAGGGTCCGGCCCAGGGTGGTGAGCTCGGTGAGCACCTTGGGGACGCCGGCGCTGAGGTCGGTGATCAGCTTCTCCATGAGCTCGCGGCCACGTTGCCGGTCCTCGTGGCGATAGGCGGCGATCATGCGCTGGTAGACACCCCAGGTCGCCTCGACCTCGACGTGAGCGTCATCAACGAACAGCGCGCGTAGCCTGTCGCTCTGCTTGTCGGTGAGCAGGTCCGCGCCGGTGTGCAGCGTGCGCCGCGACTTGTAGAGCGGGTCGTCCCTGAACCCACGGTGCCCGTGGATCGCGAGTTGGACCCGGCGCCGGCACCTGTCGAGGGCGTCACCGGCCAGGCGCACGACGTGGAAGGGATCCATCACCGTGACCGCGTCCGGGATCTCCTCTGCAGCGGCGGTCTTGAACCCGGTGAAGCCGTCCATCGCGACCACCTCGACCGCGTCACGGAAGGCGTCGTCGCGGTCGGCGAGCCAGGTCTTGAACGCCGCCTTCGACCGGCCCTCGACCATGTCCAGCAGCCTTGCTGGGCCGGCGCCATCGCGGACCGGGGTGAGGTCGATGATCACGGTGACGTACTTGTCGCCACGCCTGGTGTGGCGCCAGACGTGCTCATCGACGCCAATGACCTTCACGCCCTCAAACCGCGTGGGGTCGTTGATCAGCAGCCGCTTGCCTTCAGCCAGGACCGCGTTGTTGGCGGTGTCCCACGCGACCCCGAGTCCCTCGGCGACACGGGCGACGGTGAGGTGTGCGACCACGATCCCTTCCAGCGCCCACCGCAGCCCGGTGCGCGAGAGCTTCGCGCGTGGCTCCGCCGCGGCGCTGGTGTCTTGGCGCCACACGTGTCCGCAGTCGGCACAGCGGTAGCGGCGCACTACAACTTCCAGCACGGTCGGTCGCCAGCCCAGCGGCTCGTGGGCCAACCGCCGGATCACGGTGTCACGAGCAGCGCCTTCGCTGCCGCACCGTCGGCACCACTGATCTGGTTCCACCACGCGGCACGCGAGGACCGCACGATCCGGTTCAAGTCGTTGTCCGGTCACGCTCAGACCGAGGCCGTCGAGTCGAGCGAAGGCGGTCAGGTCAGGGCGGCCGAAGCCGGCCGGCGGGGTAGCGTCGGACACGTCGAGGTCTTTCGGATGGATGGCGTAGGAACCTCCATCGTCGGGAGACCTCGACGTCTATCTGCGGACCGACGCGCCCGGCCGACCTACACCCTCATCTGAGAAGACCCGGATTCATTCTTCCCTGCGCCGAGGCGACGCTCATTACGGGAGGACTGTCGCTGTACCCATCTTTTGCTTGATTCTGTTTGCCGCGGTCTTCTGCCTTGCGCTGGTTTATGCGTTCAGTGACCTTCTTGCGGGGATCATTGCAGTGGTCGTGGCTACCGCCTTCGAACTGGTCCTGGTGCTTCAGTGTCGGGCTGCGCGGGCAGAGCTCTCGAGGCGCCGTTAGTCCCTCCGATGGGGGAGCGGACGCCCCGCAATGGGTGGCTGGCAGTAGCGTCCAGACCTTGAACGACTCGGGGGCGGGAACCCACAGATCAGATCTGCGCGTTCCCGCCCCCTGTGTGGTCAACGGTTCGTTCAGGGCTTCACGAGGATGCGGATCGGGTTGCCCTTGTGGTTCTTCAGGTCGTCGATGCCGCGCTCAACCTCGGACAGCGGTACCACGTCGCTGATGGATTCGGACAGGTCCAGGCGTCCGAACGAGAGCATCTCGGCAAGGATCGCGATGTCCTGGCCCTGGTAGCCGAGGTGGCCACGCACCTGCTTGCGCTGCAGGTTGAAGTCCAGGAACGGGCCGGCGTCAATGTCCTGGTCGGACAGGCCCAGCGTGACGACCTTGCCGTTGACGTCGAGCGATTCGACGGCTGCCCGCACCGTGGCCTGGATGCCGACGGCGTCGAAGGCGACGTCGATCATGCGGCCGTTGGTGACTTCCTCGATCTTCTTCATCAGGTCGGGATCATCGGAGTGGAAGGCGAAGTCGGCGCCCAGGCGCTTGGCCCGCTCCAGCACCTCGTCGTTCAGGTCAATGGCGATCAGCGGCACGGCGCCGGCGCCACGCGCCAATTGCACGAGGTGCGTGCCGACGCCGCCGACGCCCCATATGGCCACGGCATTTCCGGTGTGCACCTGGGCGGTGCGCACCACGGCGGCGTAGGGGGTGGATACTGCGTCAGCGAGCAGGGCGGCCTGATCCATGGCAACGTTGTCGGGGATCTTGGTGAGGCCCATGGCCGAGGCCACGTGGTACTGGGCCCAGGCGCCGTCGTAGGCGAAGGCCATCAGGTGCAGGTGCAGGCAGCTGGCGAAGTCGCCGCGGCGGCACTTGCGGCACACCATGCAGGGACGTCCGGCCGAGGGGATGACACGGTCGCCGACGCTCCAACCGGTGACGCCCGGTCCGAGCTTGACAATGGTGCCGCTGGCCTCGTGGCCCTGGGTGACCACCGGCAGTGACGGCGGGAAGTTGCCATTGATCAGGCTCAGGTCGGAATGACAGATGCCACAGTAGGCGACCTTCATGAGAACCTCGCCGGGTCCCGGTTCGGGGATCGGGATCTCCTCGAGGTGAATACTGTGGTCCTTCGCGTAGAAACGCTCGGCAAGCATCGTTTCAGCCATGGGGTGTGCTCCTTTGAACGGCTGTCTTTACCCTCAAAACTATCTCGCTCTGAGCGGCGACCACGACGGGGGCACCCAAAGTTCACAGAAGGGCACTCAAGTCTGACCGTGCGAGAAGGACGTGCAGCCGGGCCGGCTCATTCGGAGTCGTCGAGCCCACTCACCGCAGCCGCATGGCGATCGGCGGCGGCCACGGCGTGGTTGAAGCTGCTGGTCAGCGAGCTCAGCGCCTCGATATGGCCCTGCGTGGCCCACACCGATCCGTGCAGGCTCTCGTACCACGCGAGCTGTGGGCGATAGCGGCCCTCGTCGGTGAGCTTCTGGAACAGCGCGGTCCACTGGGCGTCGACGCCGAACACGACCGCCCAGGGCAGGCAACGGCTGAAGACATCGCCGCTGTGCTTCCAGTCGATCAACTCGGGATCGGGATCGGACAGGAACTGGCGGAAGCCCTCGGCCTGTTCCAGCACGGCGCTGCCCTGGGGGGTGCGCGAGGGGGTGAAGGGCATGATCGCCAGCACGCAGATGCCGGCGAGGATGATGCCGGCCGACCACAGGCCCAGGCCCATGAAGCCCACGAACGGGATGAGCGTCAACAACCCGAACATGCAGATGACCACACCAAAGCGGTGTGAACGGAAGCGCGCCTTGTCGGGCGGCACCCGGAACCAACCCAGCGCCCCGACCCGGCGGGCGATGGCCTCGCGGGTGGTGGTGAAGCTGCCCTTTGCCCGGCTCGCCTCACCGGTGCTGGACGTCACCCGGATGCGTCCCTTGACCTTCGGGAACAGCCGCTTGAGCACGGTGCGCTCGTAAGTGGCCAGGGTGCTGGCGTCGGTCTGGGTGCGCCGGAACGTCCAACTGGAGTCATCCTCGCGGTGCACGGTGAGGAACCCACGCACCGCCAGGTCGATCAGGGTCGCCGTGATCTGGTCGGTTTCGGTGTGGGTCTCCAGGAGGAATCCAACCTCGCCCGGCAGCGTCTGTTCGGGGGGCTCGGTGCGCAGCGGCACGCGGCGACGCCCCCCGGTGACCACGCGGGTGTCGGGCGGCGGCTTGCGATCCCCGGCGTGCGAGGAATCCCAGCGTCGGTCGCGACCCTGCGTGAGGGCATAGCCGACGGAGCCGATCAGTCCGATGAGCCCGAAGGCCAGGCCGCCGATGATGTCCACGGCAGTGAGTGGGAAGCGGTCGGCCAGGGTGCGGTGGACGGTGTAGTCCTCGCTCACATCGGTGAAGGTGCCGCTCGGGTAGGTCACGTTGATGCGCACCGCGTCGGCGGCCGCCAGGTCCCTCACCGAGGCGCTGACGCCCGAGTCGTTGCTCGTGATCGGGCACGAGCCGACCGGTTGCAGGTCGGTGGCGCACCGGCTCGACGTGGCTGCCCCCGGAGCCTCGATGGTGAAGCTGGCCTCGTTGCGCGCGAGCGTGTCGACGGCGTCCACGGCCTCCCAGGCGAGCTCATCGCCACTGTCGGTCGGGGTGACCAGCCCGTCGATCTGCAGGCTCACCCGGTAGTGCTGCACGCCCCTGATCTGGTTGGTCTGGTCGCCGATGCGGAACAGGTCGGTGTCCACCGTGCTGGTGTGGCGCACGCCGGTGGGTGCCCCGCTGGGGCTGGTGACATCGGTGATGGTGTTGGTCAGCTGGCGGAACCGGGGCCGGCCCTGGGCGGGGGGCACCTCCACCCGACGCGGAAACGACAGTGCCGGTCCGGCAGAGCTTCCGTTCCCGGTGTCGAAGGTGGCGTCGATCACCACGGTTGCCACGCCCTGTGCGTCCAGTGAAAGCGTCTCGTCGTAGCGGGTGAACACCGGTTGGTCGGTCTGGGCACGGGCCGGCGTGCCGGGGCCGAGGGCCACCCACAGGGTCGCCATCATGGCGCCGAGCAGTAGCACCACGGCACCGTGAACCCCGCGGCGCATCCCGGAGGGTCCGCCGCGTGGCCGGCCCGACGACAAGTGCAACACTCTGGCAGGCTATCGCGAGCTTCCGGGGCCCAGCGGGCAATGCGCCTGACCCGCAGTGCGCCGGCGTCGGTCGCCCCCGGCGCAGGGTTGCGTCGCCGGGGCAGGGTCGTTGGCCCGAAGGCGGTGTTGCGTCGACGACGGCAGGTGCGGGCACGTCCGTGCGTATCCGCCGGCAGGTGCGCGTGCGGGCATCTCAGCAGGCCCATGGGGGCTCGTCCCCGGGGGTCGCGTGCGGTAAGAAAGGGGTAGAGCTCAGGAGGCCATGGATGACAACGAGCGTCGACCCCGATCACGGCACGACCACTTCTGCACGACCGACCGCGTCCGCGGGGCAACATCGCGAAACCATGGACGGCAATGAAGCCGCCGCCCGTGTCGCCCACGCGTTCAGCGAGGTGATCGCGGTCTACCCGATCACCCCGAGCTCCGCGATGGCCGAGAGCTGTGATGCGTGGAGCGCCGCCGGGCGCACCAACCTGTGGGGTGGCGTGCCCCAGGTGGTGGAGATGCAGTCGGAGGCCGGCGCGGCCGGTGCCCTGCACGGCGCCGTGACCAAGGGTGTGCTCGGCACCACGTTCACGGCCTCACAAGGCCTTTTGCTCATGATCCCGAATATGTACAAGATCGCCGGCGAGCTGACTCCGGCGGTGATCCACGTCGCGGCGCGCGCGGTTGCCACCCATGCGCTGTCGATCTTCGGCGACCACTCCGATGTGATGGCCGTGCGCCAGACCGGTTGGGGCATGCTCGCCTCGGCATCGGTGCAGGAGGCCCACGACCTGGCGGCGGTGGCCCATGCGGCCACGTTGCGCACCCGGGTGCCCTTCGTCCACTTCTTCGATGGTTTCCGCACCAGCCACGAGGTGAACACGATCGAGACCCTCACCCGTGATGACCTGACGGCACTCGTCCGCGAAGACGATGTTTCCGCTCATCGCGAACGCGGCCTGACCCCGGACGCGCCGATGTTGCGCGGCACCGCCCAGAACCCGGACGTCTTCTTCCAGGCCCGCGAGGCCGCCAACCCCTTCTACGACGTCACCCCCTCGGTGGTGCAGGAGGTGATGGACGAGCTGGCCGAGCGCAGTGGACGCCAGTACCACCTGGTCGACTACCACGGTGCGCCGGACGCCGATCGCGTCATCGTGATCATGGGTTCGGGTGGCGACACGGCCCGTGAGACCGTCGACGCCCTCAACGCGGCCGGGCAGAAGCTCGGCGTGCTGCAGGTGCGCCTGTTCCGTCCCTTCCCCACCGAGCAACTCGCGGCGGCGCTGCCCACCTCGGTGCGCCACATCGCCGTGCTCGACCGCACCAAGGAGCCCGGCTCGGCCGGGGAGCCCCTGCTGGCCGATGTGATCACCGCGCTGGCCGATGAGGCCGACCACTTCGATGCCGGCATGCCGAAGTTCACCGGCGGACGCTATGGCCTGAGCTCCAAGGAGTTCACCCCCGCCATGGTCAAGGCCGTCTTCGACGACCTGGCCACGCCCGCTCCGCATCGTCGCTTCACCGTGGGCATCAACGATGACGTCTCGCACCTGTCGCTGCCGGTGGACGACTCCTTCACCATCGACCATCCCGGCCTGACCGCCGTCTTCTACGGGTTGGGTTCCGACGGCACCGTCGGGGCGTCCAAGAACTCGGTGAAGATCATCGCGGCCGATGGCCGCTACGGCCAGGGCTATTTCGTCTATGACTCGCGCAAGTCGGGGGCCACCACGGTGAGCCACCTGCGCTTCGGCGACAAGCCGATCGACGCGCCCTATCTGATCGATGCGGCCGACTTCGTGGCGGTGCACCAGTTCGAGCTGCTCGAGAAGATGCCCACCCTCGACCTGGCCAAGCCGGGCGCGAAGGTGCTCATCAACTCGCCGTTCGGCGCCGATTCCTGGGCGCACCTGCCAGTGGAGATCCAGCAGATCATCCTCGACCGCAAGCTCGACGTCTGGGTGATCGACGCCACCGCGATCGCCATCAAGACCAAGCTGGGGCACCGCATCAACACGATCATGCAGCCCTGCTACTTCTACCTGTCGGGTGTGGTCGACCAGGCCGAGGCGATCCCGCGCATCAAGGAGAGCATCGACAAGACCTACGGCCGGCGCGGCCGGGTGATCGTCGAGCGGAACTTCGCCGCCGTCGACGCCGCCATCGAGGCGCTGAGCCACCTGGAGGTGCCCGCCGGCGTGGTCGGCGACCAGCACCGCATGGCGCCACTGCCCGACGCGGCACCCGACTTCGTCAAGCGCGTCACCGGCGCGATGCTGCGCGGCGAGGGCGACGCCCTGCCGGTCAGTGCGCTGCCCGTTGACGGCACGTGGCCGATCGCCACGAGCAAGTACGAGAAGCGTGGCATCGCCACCGACATCCCGATCTGGGACGAGAGCCTGTGCATCGACTGCGGCAAGTGCGCCATCACCTGCCCGCATGCGGCAATCCGCATCAAGGTGGCCCCCGAGGCCGAGTTCGCCGACGCCCCCCAGGGCTTCAAGTCGAAGAACTACCGCGACCGCAAGCTCGCCGGCCATCGCCTGGTGGTGCAGGTGGCCCCCGATGACTGCACCGGTTGCGGCATCTGCGTGGACGTCTGCCCGGCCAAGTCGAAGACCGAGGTGAAGCACAAGTCGCTCAACATGGAGCCGCGCCGTGAGCACCTCGAGACGGAGCGCGCCAACTTCGACTTCTTCCTGGGGCTTCCCGAGATCGACCGTTCGAAGGTACGTCACGACCAGGTGAAGGGCGTGGCCCAGTTGCAGCCGCTCTTCGAGTTCTCGCTGGCCTGCTCCGGCTGCGGCGAGACGCCCTACATCAGGACGCTCACCCAGCTGTTCGGCGACCGGATGCTCATCGCCAATGCGACTGGCTGCTCGTCGATCTACGGCGGCAACCTGCCGACGGCCCCCTACGCCACCAATGCGGCCGGACGGGGCCCGGCGTGGAGCAACTCCCTGTTCGAGGACAACGCCGAGTTCGGCCTGGGCATGCGCCTGGGCTGGGAACAGCAGAACGCCGAGGCACGACGCCTGCTGGAACATGTCGGGGGATTGGACGCCGACCTGGTGGGCGAGCTGCTGGGCGCCGATCAGCATGACGAGCCCGGAATCGACGCCCAGCGCGAGCGCGTGACGCGCTTGAAGGAGGCCCTGGCCGACCGTTCCGACGCGACGGCGCAGCGGCTGGCAACCCTGGCCGACGAATTGGTCGAGAAGTCGGTGTGGATCATCGGCGGCGACGGTTGGGCCTACGACATCGGCTCGGGCGGACTGGACCATGTGCTCGGCTCGGGGCACAACGTCAATGTGCTCGTGCTCGACACCGAGGTGTACTCCAACACCGGCGGGCAGGCGTCCAAGGCGACGCCCCGCGCGGCGGCGGCAAAGTTCGCCCCCCACGGCAAGGCGAGCGCCAAGAAGGACCTCGGCATGATCGCCCAGGCCTATGGCGACGTCTATGTGGCGCAGGTGGCCATCGGGGCCAACCAGCAGCAGACCGTGCGCGCCCTGTCCGAGGCGCAGGCATGGGACGGGCCGAGCCTGATCATCGCCTACTCCACCTGCATCGCCCACGGCATCGACATGGAGACGTCGATGACCCACCAGGGCGATGCGGTGCGCACCGGATACTGGCCGCTGTACCGCTTCCGTCCCAGCGAGGATGCCGATGCGGTGCCCCTGCACATGGACTCCAGGGCGCCGATGGGCAAGGTCGCCGACTTCATGGGCAGCGAGGCGCGCTTCGCGATGCTGCAGCGGGCCTATCCCGACCGGGCCCGTGAGCTGGGTGACCTGGCCCAGGCCGATGCCGACGAGCGTTGGCGCTACTACAGCCAGCTGGCCGGCGTCACCCGCGTGCTGCCCGCCGAGCGGGAGGGTGCTGCCGACGACGACCAGCCGGTCACCTCGCCAACTCCTGAGCCCGGTGGCACCGTGACGCCCCCGTCGGGCGATTCGGGAGCCGCGGGCACGACGAAAGCAGGGGAGTGAGCCATGACCACCAACGTCGACATCTCCACCAACTACCTGGGCCTGGAGCTGAAGTGTCCGGTGATCTCATCGGCCAGTCCGCTCAATGCCCACGTCGACAAGCTGCGTGCCATCGAGGCCGCAGGAGCCGGAGCCGTGGTGCTGCCGAGCCTGTTCGCCGAGGAGGCGGAGGACGAGGAGCTGGAGGCTGCCGGGTTGCTCGACAGCGGTGACGAGTTCGCCGAGTTCGCCTCCTCGCCGCTCGTCGAGGTGGACCAGGGCGACCAGGGCACCAACCGTCACGTGTTGCTCGTGCAGCAGGCCAAGCAGGCGCTCACCATCCCGGTGATCGCCTCGGTGAACGGCTCGCACCCGGGCAACTGGTCGGGCTACGCGGGCATGCTCGCCCGTGCCGGCGCCGACGCCATCGAGCTCAACCTGTACAACGTCGCGGCCGACCCCGGGCAGTCGCCCGAGGCGGTCGAGGACGACTACCTGACGATCATCACCGATGTGAAGAAGGCCATCGGCGACCTGCCGTTGGCGGTGAAGGTCTCCCCGTTCATCAGCTCGGTGGCCCACTTCGCCCCGCGGGCGTTGCAGGCCGGTGCCCGTGCGGTGGTGCTGTTCAACCGCTTCTACGGCCCCGACCTCGACCTTGAGGCGTTGTCGGTGCATCCGACATTGGCGCTGTCGACCTCAGCCGAGTTGCCGTTGCGCCTGCGCTGGGCGGGCATCCTGTCGGCCCAGGTGCCGGACCTGCAGATCGCGATCACCGGTGGCGTGCACAGCGGCGCCGATGTGATCAAGTCGCTGCTCGTGGGGGCCACCGTGGCCTGCACCACCTCGGCGGTGCTCAGCCGGGGGCCGGCGGAGATCTCGCAGATGGTTGCCGACATGCGCCAGTGGCTGGCCAGCCACGACTACGAGTCGGTGGACCAGCTGCGCGGTTCGATGAATGCCTCGTCGGTGGACGACCCGGAGGCCTTCGAGCGCGCCCAGTACATGCAGATCCTGCACAGCTGGAACTGACGACCACCCGACCGGAGCCGGGACCGATCAGCGCAACTCCCACTCGTCGAGCACCCGGCAATGGTCGGACTCGTACCAGCACAGCTGGATGCGGTCGGCGCGGCAGTGGGCGGGCACCAGCTTGCCCAACAGCGCGCGCGTCGACTGCACGCTCACCTGTGGTGAGAGTCGGTCCAGGCTCAGGTGGGGCACCGGTGCCGGGTGGCCGTAGCCGCGCACCTCGGGAAAGGCCTCGACGGCGCGGCCGATCGCGTCCCGCAGTGGCGCGTCGGGCTCGGGGCGTAGGTGAATGAGCCCATCGGGGAACACGCCCAGCTGCGACAATTCGAAGTCAAAGGGATGCAGGGCGTCCACGATCGGGGCGATGCGGGAACGCTCGGGCACCGCCATGAACGGCGCGAGCACCGTGATGTGCGCCTGGAAGAACCGCGGGTCGTCGCTGAGGAACGAGCGGTCGTAGAACCGTGTGCGTTCGCGGGCGAAGGGTTCCAGCTCGGGCACCGGCACCAACAGGACGGCATGGCCGCGCCACTGGGGGTCCATGCTCGCCAGCGGGTCGACGTCCGCCAAGTTCCCGACGTCCGCACTGCTTGTGGCGTCCGCACGGGGACGCCACCCCGGCTCAGGCGTCGGTGATCTCACAGAGCACATCACCGCTGGCGACGGCGGTGCCGGCGGCCACCAGGTTGTGCACCACACCGGAACGGTGGGCAGCGATGGGCTGCTCCATCTTCATGGCCTCGAGCACCAGCACGGTCTCACCCTCGTCGACGTGCTGGCCCTCCTGCACCGACGTCTTGACGATGGTGCCCTGCATGGGTGCGGTGAGCGCGTCGCCACTGACCTCGGCGATCTTCCCGCCGCCGCGACCACGCTTGGTGGGCTTGCGCAACTTGGACGACTTGGCGGGCCCGGCCTGCAGGCCTGCCGGAAGTGTCACCTCGAGGCGGCGGCCATTGACCTCCACCACGACGCTCTGGCGCTCAACCGGCTCCTCGGCCACGCCCAGATCGCCGGCGTAGGGCTCGATGTGGTTGTCGAATTCGGTTTCGATCCAGTCGGTGAACACGGCGAACTTGCCGTCCTCGGCGGTGAAGGCCGGATCGCGCACCACGGCCCGGTCGAAGGGCACCACGGTGGGCATGCCCTCCACGACCAGCTCGTCGAGCGCACGCCGCGCACGTTCCAGGGCCTCAACGCGGTCGGCGCCGTAGACCACCAGCTTCGCGACGAGTGAGTCGAAGGCGCCCGGCACGCTCATGCCGGCGTGGTAGCCCTCGTCCATGCGCACCCCGGACCCGCACGGCGGCTGGAACTTGGTGAGGGTGCCGGGGGCGGGCATGAAGTTGCGTCCCGGGTCCTCGGCGTTGATGCGGAATTCGAAGCTGTGGCCCTCAAGGCGGGGATCGGGGTAGTCGAGGTGGCCGCCGCAGGCGATACGGAACTGCTCGCGCACCAGGTCGACGCCGCTGACCTGCTCGGTCACCGGGTGCTCCACCTGCAGGCGGGTGTTCACCTCGAGGAAGCTGATCGTGCCGTCCAGGCCGACGAGGAACTCACAGGTGGCGGCGCTGACATAGCCGGCCTCCTTGAGGATCGCCTTCGACGACGAATAGAGCTGGTCGAGCTGATCGTCGCTGAGGAAGGGCGCCGGTGCCTCCTCGACGAGCTTCTGGTGGCGGCGCTGCAATGAGCAGTCGCGGCTGGACACCACGACGACGTTGCCGTATTCGTCGGCCAGGCACTGGGTCTCCACGTGGCGGGGACGATCGAGGTAGCGCTCCACGAAGCATTCGCCGCGTCCGAAGGCCGTGATCGCCTCGCGGGTGGCGGATTCGAACTTCGCCGGGATCTCCTCCAGCGTGCGGGCCACCTTGAGGCCGCGGCCGCCGCCGCCGAATGCGGCCTTGATGGCAATCGGCAGCCCGTGTGTCTTGGCGAATTCGATGATCTCATCGGCATTCTTGACCGGATCAGTGGTGCCGGGCACCTGCGGGGCGCCGACCTTCTGGGCGATGTGGCGCGCCGTCACCTTGTCACCGAGGGATTCGATCGCTGCGGGCGGGGGCCCGATCCACACCATGCCGGCGTCCACGACGGCCTGCGCGAAGTTCGAGTTCTCGGACAGGAAGCCATACCCGGGGTGCACCGCGTCGGCGCCGGAGCGCTTCGCGATGGCGATGATCTTGTCGATGTCCAGATAGGTCTCGGCCGGTGTGGCGCCGTTGAGCGCGAACGCCTCGTCGGCCATCTCGACGAACAGCGACGCAGAGTCGGCGTCGGCGTAGATGGCCACGCTTTCCAGCCCGGCATCCCTGGCGCCACGGATGATCCGCACCGCGATCTCGCCACGATTGGCAATGAGCACCTTCGTGATGGTGCGAGTGGTGTCGACAGCGACCACAATTCCTCCTGAAGCAACCCCGTTGGGTTCCCCAAGGAGTCTAGGACACCGGGCCCCTCACGGGGCGTCGCCCCGCGCCGTCGAGATTGCCGGCGCCGGCATTTCCAGTTCCGGGATCCACGATGGGCAGGCCTCCGGCGTCGCCGGGGGTGGGGTCAGTGACGTCGCTGGCAGCGTCCGCACCAGAACAGGTGGCGTCCCTCAAGGGTGGTCTCGTGGATCGGCGAGCCGCACACCAGGCATGGCTGGTCGGCGCGACGGTAGACATAGACCTCGCCCCCATGGGCGTCGACGCGCGGCGGGCGCCCCAGCGCCTCGGGGGTGTGTTCGGGATAGACGGTGTCGATGCGCCCGTCACGGACCCCCAGGCGCATCAGCTGCACGAGGTCGTTCCACATCAGGTCGAAGCTCGCCCGGTGGAGCTTGTTGCCGGGGCACTGGGGGTCAATGCGATGACGGAACAGCACCTCGGCCCGGTAGATGTTGCCGACGCCGGCGAAGATCGCCTGGTTCATCAGCAGCGACGCGATGGGCTTGCCCGAGCGGTGCACCTTCGTCCAGGCCCGTTCGGGATCGGAGTCGCTGCGCAGCGGGTCGGCGCCCAACTTCTTGGTGGCGGCCGCCTCCTCGTCCTCGGAGATGAGCCGGCAGATCTGGGGCCCGCGCAGGTCTGCGGCCCAGGTGCCGTCATTGATGCGCACGCGCACCTGGCCCACCGGCGGCGCCAGCTCGGTGAACGACAGCTTGCCGATGAGCCCCAGGTGGATGTGCACGATGGGATCGGCAATCGGTGCGTCGAAGCGCACGAACAGGTGCTTGCCCCATGCCTGGGCCTGCACCAGGGTGCTGCCATCGATCAGTGCGGCCGACTCGGCGAAGCGGCCCTGCGGGGAGCTCACCTGCACCTGTTCGTCGGCGAACAGCTCATTGAATCGTGCGGCAAGTCCGTGCAGTACGTGTCCCTCAGGCATGTCTTCAGGTTTACCTGACCGGACAACTGTCCACCGAAATGAGGATGGCACCGGTGGGGTCCGTCGGTTCCTGTCACCGTGGCGTCCACGGGTTCCGGCCCGGGGGAGGACCGGAACCCGCATGGTGGACGAGATGGCGCGCGGGCTGGGTCACGAGCGAGGTTCGGAGCTGCGCCGACGGCTGAGGTTGAACACCACGTAGGCCGTGTTGATAAGTGCACCCACCACCGGCAGTGCGACGGCAACTACCAGCATGAGGACCATGTGGATCCGACTCACTGGATACCTGTAGCAGAACCACACCGAAAGCAGAACGGACAAGGCCCATCCGCAAAGAATCGCGACTTCTCCCACGGATAGACTCATGATTCTGGCTCCTCATTTCTGGAAAGATTCATATTTTCCTGGGGGGATGGGAGATGTGCAACCGGGGGTCACGGCTCCAGTGTCTGACGCTGTCGGCCCAGGCGTCAAGGAATTCCAAGAGACTTGGCGGGATGCGGCGACGCCCGAGGGAGGCCGGAGGTGGATTCAAAGGGAATTGCTCTAATTCTCACGGGAGAATGAACGGCATCGCATGGGGCGTGGAGGGCCGTGAGCGTTCGGCAGGCGGGCCATTTCCAGCCCCAGCACCTACGCTGGTGGCATGCAAGCGAGTCATCCGTCCCGCAGTACGCGTTGGTGCGCGCTGATCGCCGGATGCCTGGGGTCCGCCCTGGTGCTCAGCGCCTGCTCGGCCGGATCGGGTGGCTCCACGGCCCCGGCCTCCTCAAGCCGGGCCGCTTCCGCAGTGGCTTCGCCCATCTCGCAGGCACCGTCGGTCGACCCGTCGTCCCTGGGTGGGGTGACGCTGGCCTCCCTGGGCTTCGTCAATGGTCCGCAGGGCTTTCGCGTGCCCGATGGCCTCGAACAACGTCAACGGGTTGACCAGACGAATGTGGTCACCCTCGTGGTGCCCGGTTCGCAGGGCCAACAGCTCTACGACTACCTGCGCAACGCCCTCAGCTCGCTGGGATTCACCCTCACCGCCGGGAGCGGGGACTCCCTGATCTTTGATGCACCCGGCTGGGAAGGTGCGTTCACCATGGACGACCAGCTGGCCGGCCTCACGCTGCGTCACCTCTGACGAGGTCGGCCCCAGAGCTTGGCCTTGACCCCGGCTCCAACAACCGGCCGGCAGGGCGCGTCGAAGCAGCCCGGACCACCAGCAACCGCGTCAGGCGTATTCGGGGTAGCGACCCGCCAGCACGACCTCGCGCGGGTTCTCCACGGCCACCCGGATGCGGCGCACCACCACCGGATCAATGTCGGCCGGCAGCGTGTCCACGCCGAACCAGCGCACTGCAGTGTTCTCCCGGTCGCCGGTGCCGGCCCGTCCACCGGTGACATGGCACCGGAAGACATGGTCGACGAAGGAGCACACGTCGCCGTTGGGATAGCGGATCGGGCCGAGCACGCCGGTCATCACCAGCCGCTCCACCTCCACGGCGAGCTCGGTCTCCTCGAGGCATTCGCGCACCGCGGTCTCCTCGGGGGCCTCGCCGGGCTCGACGATGCCGTCAATGGACGACCACCGGCCCGAATCAGACCGCTTGCCGAGCAGCACCTGCTGGCCGGTGTCACCCGGGCGCAGCACGATGGCCGACGCGCCGATCAGCCACAGGGGATCATGCCCGATCGCTGCGCGCAGTCGCAGGACGAAGTCGGGAGTGGTCATGGCCTATTCGCCCCGGTCGGCCGGTGCCCCGGGACCCTGCGGTGAGCCGGACTCGGCCGGTACGCCGGGTTTCGTGGCGGCGATGGCGCCGTGGCGTTCCTGCCACGCCTCACTCAGCGGGCGGTCCCACAGGCTGAACCAACTCACTCCCAGGTCGAGCAGCATCTGGCGCACCAGCGGCAACGAGATGCCCACGACATTGTGCGGATCGCCGTGCACGCCCATGACGAAGGGCCCACCCAGGGAGTCAATGGTGAAGCCGCCGGCCACGTTCTGTGGTTCGCCGGTGGCGGCATAGTCGGCGATCTCGGCATCCGTCAGGTCGGCGAAGTCGACGATCGTGGTGGCCACCCGCGTCTGCTCGTGTGCCATGCCATCGCGCAGCACGGCCACATAGTGGCCGGTGTGGATCACGCCCTGGCGCGAACGCATGCGGTACCAGCGCATCACGGCCTTCTCGGCGGTGCCGGGCTTGCCGACGATATTGCCCTCGATCTCGAGCATGGTGTCGCAGGCCAGCAGCACGACCGGTTCGTCCAGCAAGCCGCGTTCACGCAGCTGGCGGCGCACCGAGTTGCCCTTCTGCTCGGCCAGGCGGGCGGTGAGCTCGTCGATGCCCTCATCCATGTGGGCCGTCTCGTCGATGTCGGGGGAGATGGCGATCGGTCGCAGGCCGGCGGAGTGCAGGGTGGCAAGCCGGGCGGGGGATGACGAACCGAGAACCAGTTTCACGTCTTCAGCCTACTGTTCGCCCTATGCACCCGACATCGGGACGCGACCGCTCAGCGCAGGCTGCCCCGCCAGCCCTCGTGGGCCGGGATGAGCGGCTGGCGCACCACCCGCCAGTAGGACTTCCAACCGCTGGGCACCTGACGGTCCTCGTTCTCATAGGGACCCGACTCGGCCGTGAGCGCGGCCAGCACGGCCGCCACGGCACCGAGTTCCTCGTCGGTGGGGTCGCCCTTGACCACCAGCGGCGCGCTGGGCGCCGACAACGGGCCCGACGGCCATCCGCCACCACTGGGGTGGCCCGACATGGTGCTCACAGCGGGATGTTCCCGTGCTTCTTGGGCGGCAGCGCCTCACGCTTGGTGCGCAGCAGCCGCAGGAAGCGGATCACCTGCGAGCGGGTCTCATGGGGATAGATCACCTGGTCCACGTAGCCGCGTTCGGCAGCCACATAGGGGTTCGACATCTCCTCCTCGTACTCGCCCATCAGGCGCTCACGCTCGGCATCGGGATCGTCGGCCTCCGCCAGCTCCTTGCGGTACAGGATGTTGACGGCGCCCGAGGCACCCATCACCGCGATCTGTGCGGTGGGCCAGGCCAGGTTGACGTCGGCACCGAGGTGCTTGGAGCCCATCACGATGTAGGCGCCGCCATAGGCCTTGCGGGTGATCACCGTCATCTTCGGCACGGTGGCCTCGGCATAGGCGTAGATCAACTTCGCGCCGCGGTGGATGATGCCGTTGTGCTCCTGGTCGACGCCGGGCAGGAAGCCGGGCACGTCGACGAAGGTGAGGATCGGGATGTTGAAGGCGTCGCAGGTGCGCACGAAGCGGGCGGCCTTCTCGCTGGCCTTGATGTCGAGCACGCCGGCCAGCTGCGAGGGCTGGTTGGCCACCACGCCGATGCTGCGTCCCTCGACGCGACCGAAGCCGCACACGATGTTGGGCGCGTACATGCCCATCACCTCGAGGAACTCGTCATCGTCCAGCACGGTGCGGATGATCTCGGACATGTCATAGGAGTGCGAGGCGTCGTCGGGGATCAGGGCATCCAGCGTGCGGTCATGGTCGTTGATCGGCACGTCCACGTCATCGGGGAAGTCATAGACCGGGGGATCCTCGAGGTTGTTCTGCGGCAGGTAGCTCACCAGGTCGCGCACATATTCGATGGCATCGGCCTCGTCGGCGGCCAGGTAGTGGGCATTGCCCGCAATGGCGTTGTGGGTGCGTCCGCCGCCCAACTCCTCCATCGAGACGTCCTCGCCGGTGACCGTCTTGATCACTTCGGGGCCGGTGATGAACATCTGGCTGGTCTGGTCGACCATCACCACGAAGTCGGTCAGCGCGGGGGAGTAGACGTGCCCGCCGGCTGCGGCACCCATGATGAGGCTGATCTGGGGGATGACGCCCGACGCCATCGTGTTGCGGCGGAAGATCTCGCCGTACATCCCCAGGGAGACCACCCCCTCCTGGATGCGGGCCCCGCCGCCCTCGTTCATGCCGATCAGCGGTACGCCGGTCTTCACGGCGAAGTCGATGATCTTGCAGATCTTCTCGCCGTACACCTGTCCGAGCGAACCGCCGAAGATGCCGACGTCCTGACTGAACACGCAGACCGGACGCTCATGGATGGCTCCCACGCCGATGATCACGCCATCGCCATAGGGTCGACGCTTTTCCATGCCGAACTTGGTGCTGCGGTGCCGCCCGAATTCGTCCATTTCGGTGAAGGTGCCCTCGTCGAGCAGGGTGAGCACCCGTTCACGAGCGGTCATCTTGCCGCGAGCATGCTGCTTGTCGACGCTGGTTGCCGACGCGGCGTGGACTGCCTTGTCGATCCGGTCGCCGAGATCAGCGAGCTTGCCGGCGGTAGTACGGAGATTCGCCATAGGGGGAACCTTAGTCGTGCCGAATCGGTGTGCGACACATGTCCCGTAGCTCACACGCCCCGATGTCGGCGTGGCGCGCCAGCGGGTGTTTGCGTCGCTGCCGTGTCGGACGGTCGTGAAAGATTGGGGACGTGATCGACGACTCACGCCATGATCGGGACTTCATCGACGGAACAGAGGCGGTGGTGCGCCTGGGCTCGATGCTGCTCAGTGCCGGCACCGGCGCCTATCGGGTGAAGCATGCGATGGCGCGGGCTGCCGAGGCCATCGGCATGGACCGCCATGATGCGTCGGTGTCGCTGACCGAGATCATCACCACCACCCACAAGGGCGACAACTTCCGCACCGTGGTGCGGGAAGTGCCGCGGGTGGCCGTGGATGCCTCGCGGATCGGAGCGCTGGAACGCCTGGCGCGCGCCCTGCCCGACGGTTCCACCGCCCGCGAGCTCGAGGACCAGCTCGATCACATCGCACGCCATGTGCGCGGTCGGTGGCCGTGGTGGGTCAACATGCTCGCCGCCGGTATCGCGTGCGCCGCATTCGCCGTGCTGAACCACTTCTCATTGACCGACGCGGTGCTGGTCTTCTTCGGGGCCGCCTGCGGCCAGGGCGTGCGTCGGGCGCTGGCCAAGCGTGGGATCAACCAGTTCGGCACCGCGGCGCTGGCCGCTGCCACGGCCAGCTCGGTGTACCTGTTGCTCACGCTGGCCTGCCGCACGATCCCCTGGCATGTGCTCCACGGCGTGGATGGCACGGGCTATGTGGCGGCCATCCTCTTCCTCATCCCGGGCTTCCCGATGATCACCTCGATCCTCGACATCGCCCGCCTCGACTTCACCGCCGGCCTGCCCCGGGCGTTCTACGCGTTGGCGATCATCCTGTCGGCGGGCGCCGCCGCCTGGGCCGTCTCGCTGGCCACCGGCCTGCAACCACTGGTGCCCGGCGCGGAGCTGACCGGCGTGCTGTGGTGGGTGGGCAATGCCGCCGCCACCTTCGTGGGCATCTGCGGATTCGCCGTGATGTTCAACTCCACGCGCACGATGATGCTGCGCGCGGCGATCGCCGGGATGGTGGCAAATATGATGCGGCTCTACGCCCAGCGCATCGGCATGCCCACCCAGATGGCCAGTCTCGTGGGCGGATTCGTCGTCGGCATGCTGGCTTGGATGCTCGCCAAGAACAATGACCTGCCGCGCATCACCCTGTCGGTCCCCGGCGCAGTGATCATGGTGCCGGGCACGTCGATGTACCGCACGATGTACTGGTTCAACGCCCACGACATCACCCAGTCACTGGCCTATGGCACCGACGCCCTGGTGGGGGTGATGGCGCTGGCTGCCGGGCTCGCCGTCGCGCGCATGTGCACCGATCCGGGCTGGACGATGGTGCGCTGGCGGCGCAGCCCACACGCCTTCCTCAGCAGTGACGCCGAATTCGCCAAGCGCGACATCGACTATTCGGCGCCCTCTGATGAGTGATGCTGATCGACCGGGTGGGTCCACCGACGCGAGTGGGATTGGTCGACCGGAGGGTTGGACGACCGGGCGGCACTGGCCGACGCGCTGTCCGATGAGTCGGACCCGCCTCAGACCACCGGCATGTCGCGGCGTCGGTAGCCCACGAATCCAATCGCCACCAGCACCGCCGCAAGTGCGGTGATGACGAGCACGGGCGCCCAGGTCATCGGCTCCACCGGGAGCTTCGGCAGGTGGGCGAACGGGGAGGCCTTGAGCAGCCAGCCGGGGAACTTCAGCAGTGCCCCCAACTCGTCGACCACGACCACCCAGCCCAGGAATGCCCAGCCGAGCCAATCCAGGCGGGGAAGCCAGGCGAGTGCCACGAAGGCCAGTGCCGTGAGCAGCCAGATGCCGGGCAGCCCGATGAGGGCGCCACTGAACACCCGCCGCCAGCCCCCACCGCCGGGTGAGGTGGTGTGCAGGGTGGCCGCCGTCGCGCCCAGCAGTGCCACCAGCACCGCCGAGCCGAGCACGGCCTGCACCAGATAGGACCCCGCGAACCTCGTCCTCGTCAGGGGAGTGGCCAGCAACTGTTCCAGGTGCCCCGAGCTCTCCTCGCTGCGCATCCGCAGCACCGTCGCAACGCCGTATGCGGCGGCACCGAGGGCGGCGAAGGCGCTGATCAGCGTGAAGTAGAGGTCGTTGAGGTGGCCCACGCCTCCCATGGCGCGCAGCATCGCCTCGCCGTCGGCGTTGATCATGCCCTGCATGGAACCCGACATGCCGCCGGCCAGTGCCCCGAAGATCACATAGCAGGCAAGCCAGGCGATGAATGATCCGCGTTGCAACCGCCAGGCAAGGGCGGCCGCACTGCCCATGAGAGTATGGGCCGTCCCGGCGCGTTCCGCGAACAGGCCGGCACCCAGGTCACGGTGCGACAGCAGCACGAAGGCGAGCGCCACGGTGGCGGCGAAGAAGGCAAGCGGCACCACCAGGGCCCAGGCATGGTTCCCGTCGTAGGGCCGCACCTGCTGTCCCCAGCCCAACGGCGACAGCCACGACAGCACGTGGGCGGGCCGGTTCCAGTAGACATCGCCGATCATGCGCAGCACGAAGGACAGCCCGATCGCCGAGAAGGCCCAGATGCCGCAGGTGCGGTTGTTGGCCGACAGCTGCACCGCGACGGCCGTGATGCCGGTGAACGACAGGCCCACGCCGGCCAGCGCCAGTCCATAGAGCATTGAGCCGGCGGAGGGCCAGCCGCCGGCCCAGACGCACAGCCAGGTGACCAGCCCGCATGCCACCGACGTGGCACCGGCCAGGAGCACCGCGGCCGTCAGGGGCGCGTGGCGGGCGATCGGGGCGGAGCCGATCAGCTCCTGGCGTCCCGTCTCCTCCTCGGCGCGAGTATGGCGTCGCACCAGGGCCACCACCAGGAAGGCCAGGATGATGAAGTTGATCATCGCCATCTTCGTTGACCCGACCCCGCCGACCGAACCGACATCGGAGATGTGGCCGTACATCGCCACGACGCCGGTTGAGGCGTTGGCCGCCGTATTGGCCGCCACCAGGTCGGCCGGATGCGGATAGAGGCTGCCCATTGCCGGGTCTTCTCAGATGAGGGTGTAGGTCGGCCGGGCGCGTCGGTCCGCAGATAGACGTCGAGGTCTCCCGACGATGGAGGTTCCTACGCCATCCATCCGAAAGACCTCGACGTGTCCGACGCTACCCCGCCGGCCGGCTTCGGCCGCCCTGACCTGACCGCCTTCGCTCGACTCGACGGCCTCGGTCTGAGCGTGACCGGACAACGACTTGAACCGGATCGTGCGGTCCTCGCGTGCCGCGTGGTGGAACCAGATCAGTGGTGCCGACGGTGCGGCAGCGAAGGCGCTGCTCGTGACACCGTGATCCGGCGGTTGGCCCACGAGCCGCTGGGCTGGCGACCGACCGTGCTGGAAGTTGTAGTGCGCCGCTACCGCTGTGCCGACTGCGGACACGTGTGGCGCCAAGACACCAGCGCCGCGGCGGAGCCACGCGCGAAGCTCTCGCGCACCGGGCTGCGGTGGGCGCTGGAAGGGATCGTGGTCGCACACCTCACCGTCGCCCGTGTCGCCGAGGGACTCGGGGTCGCGTGGGACACCGCCAACAACGCGGTCCTGGCTGAAGGCAAGCGGCTGCTGATCAACGACCCCACGCGGTTTGAGGGCGTGAAGGTCATTGGCGTCGATGAGCACGTCTGGCGCCACACCAGGCGTGGCGACAAGTACGTCACCGTGATCATCGACCTCACCCCGGTCCGCGATGGCGCCGGCCCAGCAAGGCTGCTGGACATGGTCGAGGGCCGGTCGAAGGCGGCGTTCAAGACCTGGCTCGCCGACCGCGACGACGCCTTCCGTGACGCGGTCGAGGTGGTCGCGATGGACGGCTTCACCGGGTTCAAGACCGCCGCTGCAGAGGAGATCCCGGACGCGGTCACGGTGATGGATCCCTTCCACGTCGTGCGCCTGGCCGGTGACGCCCTCGACAGGTGCCGGCGCCGGGTCCAACTCGCGATCCACGGGCACCGTGGGTTCAGGGACGACCCGCTCTACAAGTCGCGGCGCACGCTGCACACCGGCGCGGACCTGCTCACCGACAAGCAGAGCGACAGGCTACGCGCGCTGTTCGTTGATGACGCTCACGTCGAGGTCGAGGCGACCTGGGGTGTCTACCAGCGCATGATCGCCGCCTATCGCCACGAGGACCGGCAACGTGGCCGCGAGCTCATGGAGAAGCTGATCACCGACCTCAGCGCCGGCGTCCCCAAGGTGCTCACCGAGCTCACCACCCTGGGCCGGACCCTGAAGAAGCGAGCCGCTGACGTGCTCGCCTACTTCGAACGACCCGGCACCAGCAACGGGCCGACCGAGGCGCTCAACGGACGGCTCGAACACCTGCGCGGCTCCGCACTCGGGTTCCGCAACCTGACCAACTACATCGCCCGAAGCCTGCTCGAGACCGGCGGCTTCAGACCCCAACTCCTACACCCCCGATTGGGATGAGCCCCATTGCCTCGGCCGAGTAGTAGTTGAGCGCCCACACCAACACCAGCGTGACGGCGATGAGGATGCGGTCACGTCGCAATGCCAGCCGCAGCAGGCTGGCCACGCCGCTGCCCCGGCGCCGCGTGGCGTCCGCGCCCCGACCACGGCGCGTGGCGAATGTCTGCCTGCTCACCGCTGGTCACCGGCGCTCGGTGCTGCCGGGGTGCCCGTCGGGACGGGATCGGCGTACTTCGACAGGAAGAGCTCCTCCAGGCTGGGCGGCTCGCTGACCAGTGAGGTGATCCCCGCGCGGGTCAGCACGGTGATGGCCTGGTCGAGGTGGGCGGCGTCCACCACGAAGCTGACATGGCCGCCGACCGTCCGCAGCTGGCTGATGCCGGGCATGGTGCCCAGCTCCGGTGCCTCGCGCTGCACGTCGGCGCTCACCGAGGTGGTGTGCATGGCGCGCATCTGCTCGAGTGTGGCGGTCTCGATGATGCGCCCGGCCTTGATGATGCTGATGCGGTCGGACAGCTCCTCGACCTCGGACAGGATGTGGCTCGACAGCAGGACTGTGGCCCCGCGCCCCTTCAGCTCCTGGACGCTGGTGTCGAAGGCGGCCTCCATGAGGGGATCCAGCCCCGAGGTGGGCTCGTCGAACAGGAACAACTCGGCATCGGAGGCGAGCGCCGCCACCAGCGCCACCTTCTGCCGATTGCCCTTGGAATAACTGCGGGCCTTCTTGGTGGGGTCGAGATCGAAGCGTTCGAGCAGCTCGTCGCGGCGTGCCGGATTCAGGTCACCGCGCAGCCGGGCGAGCAGGTCGATCACCTGGCCGCCGGTGAGGTTGGGCCACAGGTTCACATCGCCGGGCACATAGGCCAGGCGCTCGTGCAGGGTGCGCACATCGGCCCACGGATCGGCGCCGAGCACGCGTGCACTGCCGGAATCGGCGCGCAGCAGGCCGAGCAGGATGCGGATGGTGGTTGACTTGCCGGCTCCGTTGGGGCCGAGGAAGCCATGCACCTCGCCGGACTGCACGCTGAGGTCAACCCCGTCCAGGGCAGTGACCCGGCCGAAGGTCTTGACCAGGCCGTTGATCTCGATCGCTGTACTCACCCGAGTAGGACTCATGGGGCCAATCTACACACATTTCACGAAAGTGTGAATGTTATGAAGAGGTCTTCTCCCGAAGGCCCATGTGGCCGGGGGACAGGGGTCCCGACAGGGTGCCGGGGATGGCCGTTCGGCGGATGTTCGCCGATGATGTGCATGATGGCGGGGTGCAGATCTTTGTGACGTGGGCGGGCTTCCTGGGGGCCTGGTTGCTGGTTGCCGGGCCCCTGTTGCAGGGCGCGATCGAGCTGTGGGAGATCGGACGCAAGGGCCAGGGCGACGTGAAGCTCAAGCCGGCCGATCGGGCGTTGTGGTTGTCGCCGCCGGCCTACTACTTCGTTGCGCGGGCGCGCATTCGTCGCTGGGAGCGTGGTTCGGGTCGGGAGCGGGCGCGCTCGGTGCTGACGTCCTACGTCAACCGTGCCACCGGATGGTTCACCGTCGCGGGTGGCGCGTCTCTGATGGCCCTTGAAGCCACATGGGAACTGGCCGAGATCTACCACTGGGGCGTGGCGGGCTTCTGGTTGATCGTGGCCGGCCTGATGGTCGCCAGTCACCTGAACGTGGCCATCCGGATGTGGCGCCTGATGCGTGAGGTGCCCCCGCAGGGGTCGAACCCCGAGGTTTCGCCCACGAGCTGAGTCGGGCCGGCAGGGGCGGGTGCGTGTTAATCTGCATCCATTTCACGAACCAGTGAAAGTTCTGAAATCAGATGACGCCGGACGTCGGGAGGCCACCGGATGTCGGGAGGGCCAATGGCAGTGAGCACGCACGCTGAGGGCGAGCAGGATTCCGCAGGGCCGTCGGAACCGCGTGATGAGCAGGGGATCTCCGAGTTCGTCTCGCACTTCGGCGGCCTCATGGCGGCCAGCGGTATGCCGGGACTGACCGGCTATGTCTTCGCCCTGTTGTTGGCCCAGCCGGATGCCGAGCTCACCGCCCAGCAGATCGGGCAGGCCCTGAACGTTTCGCCGGCGGCGGTATCAGGGGCGACGAAGTACCTGGCCGACATCGGATTCACCCGCAGGTTGCGGCGTCCCGGAAGTCGCCGCGTGGTGCACGCCCTGAGCAGTGATGACTGGTATGACGCCCTGCTGGGACGCAGCAATGTGATCGAGGGCAGCAAGCGACTGTTCCTGGAGGGTTCGCGTGCCGCCGGCGGGGTGGGGACGCCAGCGGGCCGCAGGCTGTGGCTCAATGCCAAGTGGTTCACCAAGCTGGGTGACGCCATCGAGCGCGAGATGGCCGCCTGGCCGGCCGAACGCGAGGAACTGCTGCGCAGCCTTGGTGAGCTGGACGATGCGGACCCCCACGACGGGCCCGCGGAGTCCTGATCGACCTTGTGGGTCAGGCGCCCGGGTTGGAGCGCACCAGGCCTTCGAGCGTCTCCATCGACTTCGCCAGGCAGCGCCGCAGCGAATCCTGGTTGAATTCGTCGGGCGTGGTCAGCCAGGCATCCAGGGTCGTGCGCCAGATGCTGCGGGCCAGCGCCAGCGTCATCGTGGTGCTCGGGTCGTCGGGCGTGCTGCCGAGGCGACGCATCACCGCGGCCTGCAGGCGGGCATCCAGGGCCCCGCTGCGTCCGCGCATGGCATTGTGCAGGCCGGGGCTGTCCTGGGCCAGCTTCCGCACCGCCCGCACCTGGTCGCTGGTGAACTGCACCTGGTCGATGCGGTTGCCGATGACGTCTCCCAGGGCCCTGATCAGGTCAGGTTCGCGCCCGCTGGAGAAGTCCTTCAGGGCGCTGTCCGAGTAGGCGGCGACCTCAGGCATGAAGGCGTCGTACTTGGTGGCGAAGTGGTTGAACACGGTGCGGCGCGATACGCCCGCCGCCACGGCGATCTGGTCAACGGTGACCTTGTCGGCGCCATCGCGCAGGGCGAGCTCCAGCGCGGCCGCGCGGATGGCCCGTTTGGTCCTCTGCGAAATGCTGCTCACCACATCATCATTCACTCAGTGCAGAATCCCCGCAAGGACGCCGCGCAAGTCGCTGTTATCGGCGCCGTGGGCCGATGCAGGTGGGTTCGTCGCGGGATTGGAACCGGGGACGTGCGCCCGCGGGAGCGGCTGCGTCGTGACCGCCGGGCCTAGGCTAATGAGCCATGCCGACCACCGCGCCCGTTGACCCCGTCGAGCTCGAGCAGTTGCTGGGGAAGAACAGCTATTGGGGACCCATCCAGTGGCGCCCCGAAACCGGATCGACCAACGATGACCTCGTCGCCCTGGCCAAGAAGGGTGCCGCCACCGGACTCGTGGTGATGAGCGAGCACCAGGTGGGTGGCCGGGCCCGCTTCGACCGCGTCTGGCAGGACACCGCGGGCACCTCGGTGGCCACCTCGGTGCTGGTGGCGCCGACGCCACCGCCGTTGCAGTGGGGCTGGCTCAGCCTGTTGGTCGGTGTCGCGGTGCGCGAGGGCGTCGAGAACTACACGGGTGCGGTGCCCGGCCGCGTCACGCTCAAGTGGCCCAACGACGTGCTGCTCGACGAGCGCAAGATCTGCGGCATCCTCAGCGAACGGGTCGGTGATCGGGCCGTGCTCGGGTGGGGCCTGAACGTGAGCATGTCGCAGGAGGAACTGCCGGTGCCCACGGGAACGTCGCTGCTGCTGGCCGGCCTGCCGCACGCCAAAACGCCGCTCATGGCGGCCGTCCTCCAGGCGCTCGACCACTGGTTCGCCGTCTGGCAGCGCCGCGGGGAGATTCGCGAGGAGTACGCACGGGTCTGCGCGACGATCGGGCGCCGCGTCACCGTGCACCTCGACTTCGAGCATCCCGACCGGGGCAGTATCACCGGCGTCGCCACCGGCGTCGATCGCAATGGGGCGCTGGTCGTGGACGACGACCAGGGCACCCGGCGCGTGCTCACCGCCGGTGATGTGGTGCACCTGCGCTGAGGGGATCGGGGCCGCTGCTGCCAGAATGGACCCATGGGATGGCGACGACACCTGGGCGACGACGAGACCGTCATTGCCGACCTGCGTGCCCATCCCAAGGCGCTCGTGGTGCCCGTGGTCTTCCTGTTCGCCCTGGCGGCGGCCTGTGGCGTGGCCCTGGCCATGGTGCCGGCGGCGGTGGAGCCGTGGGCCGGTTGGCTGATCGCCGTCATCACCGCGGGGCTGGCGATCGCCTTCGTCCAGCGTCCGGTGTTGGCCTGGGCCACCACCCGCTATGGCTTCACCGACCGACGGCTCGTGGTGCGCGCTGGGCTGTTGCGACGCCGCCGCAGTGACCTCCCCTACAGCCGCATCACCGATGTGTCCTATGCGCGGGGACTGCTCGATCGCCTGTGGGGCAGCGGCACGCTGGTTGTCACCACCGCATCGGGCGCCCGCCTTGAGTTGATCGGAATGCCCCAGGTGATTGCCCTGCACCAGGCCGTCAGCCAGCTGGTCGCGGAGTCGCGTCCGGCCGCTCCCGACCTGCCATATTGAGCCGCTACGGTTGAGTGGGCGGGTCATGTTCCCGTCCGCCAAGGGTGTGCCCGCTCGACGGGCATCGAGAAAGGGCCGTCCATGCCGAAGATCAATGCCCCCACGGTGCGAGAGCATCACGAAAGGGTGTTGACGAGCCTCATCGACGCAGCCGAGCAGGTGCTGCGCTACGAGGGCCCCGACCAGTTCACCACCAGCGCCGTGAGTGCGCGGGCCGGTGTCGCGCGCAACTCCATCTACCGCTACGTCGACAGCGTCGACGACCTGCGGGGACTGGTGGTCGAGCGCTACATGCCGGCGTGGTTCCGGGCCGTCCAGGAGGCCATGGATGCCACGTCCGACCCGGCCCAGCAGATCGTGGCGTGGGCGCTCACCAACCTGGAACAGGCCACCATCGCCGGCCACGGCTGGTTGATGAAGGTGGGCGACAAGCGCCTGAACCAGCAGGCCGCAGGAACCGTGAACCAGGCCCACCAGAACATGTTCGCCGGGCTGGGGGAGGCATGGGCGCAGATCTCCGCGCCCAATGCGCGCCTGGGTGCGGCCATGACCGGGGGGCTGTTGAACTCCTGCATGAAGCAGGTGGAGGCCGGCATGGACTCCCATGAGGTTGCCGCCGGCCTGGAACGTGCCGTGCGGGCCCTGGTCGAGGCCTTCCGCAGGTAGCGCCCCCCCGAAGGCCCGGAGGACTTCCGGCCCAGTGTTCCGGGAAGGCCTAGATGTACTTCCCCGGGAGGTTGTGAACGGGTGAGGTAGCGAAGACCTCCGGGCAGGATGTGGGTTACCACACTCACTCTCCTGACCACGGAGGTCTTCGTGACTCACGCTAACGCACCCTTGACACCGGAAGGGCGTCGTCGTCTTGCTGTTCTCGTCGTGGAACAGGGCTGGTCGTTGCGGCGGGCGGCGGAACGGTTCCAGTGCTCGCCCGCGACGGTGAAGCGGTGGGCCGACAGGTACCGGGCAGGGCTGCCGTTGATCGACCGTAGTTCGAGGCCCACCTCGTCACCGAACCGGCTTTCGCGTAAGACGGAGCATCGGATCGTCGCGTTGCGGTTCACTCGCCGGTGGGGTCCGCACCGGATCGCGTATCACCTGCGGTTGCACCGTTCCACGGTCGGTCGGGTGCTCGCCCGATACAAGATGCCGAAGCTGATCAACATCGACCAGGCCACCGGGCTGCCGGTTCGCCGCCCGAAGCCGACACGGTACGAGGTCGCCGCGCCGGGCCAGCTCGTGCACGTAGATATCAAGAAACAAGGCCGGATCCCCGACGGCGGCGGGTGGCGTGCCCACGGTCGCGGATCCATGCAGGACCGTCACGCGGGAGTGGCCCGCGACAAGGCAGCCCGTGCCGGGGCAGCCGGCTCTCGCGGCTACCGGTATCTGCACCACGCCGTGGACGACCACTCCCGGATCGCGTACTCAGAGATCCTTGACGACGAGCGCAAAGAGACCGCAGCGGGGTTCTGGACCCGCGCGAACGCGTTCTTCGCAGGCCTGGGCGTCACAGTCACCGCGGTGATGACCGACAACGGTTCCTGCTACCGGTCAGGCGCCTTCGCTGACGCGCTCGGCGACGAGGTGAAGCACAAGTGGACCCGGCCATACCGGCCGCAGACCAACGGCAAGGTCGAGCGGTTCAACCGAACCCTCGCCGTCGAGTGGGCCTACGCGAAGCCCTACGCCAGCGAAGCCGAGCGCGCCGCAGCCTACGAGACCTGGCTCCATCACTACAATCACCACAGACCCCACACCGGGATCGGCGGCCAGACTCCCTCAGCCCGCGTTCACAACGTCACGGGGAAGTACACCTAGAGGACTTCCGGCTCCAGTATCTCGGTGAGCACCCCGCTGGCCGTGGGCTCGGTGCTGGGCATCAGGCGCAGGGCCGTGGGGCCCTCACGCTCGGCCAGGACGTCGGTGTACTTGCCGTTCTCGAAGTGCACGGCCACGCCGTCGTCCACCGCATAGCCCCCGGGCAGCATGCCGGTGGCGATCGCCTGGGTGTAGATGGCCCCGCGATCCTCGCCGTCGAGATGCGGGCAGAAGCTGCCCGACAGCATTCCCAGCCCACCACGCCAGCCGCGCAGGTCGCCGAAGGCATCGGTGAGGCATCCCTCGAACCAGCACGCCCCGCCGGCCGAGAGCCCGCCCAGGACCATGGTGCGGGAGGTGTCGGCAGCCATCAGCTTCAGGGTGCGGGAGACGCCGTGGGCGTCCCACAGGGCAAGCATGTTCACCGTGTTGCCACCCCCGACCAGCACCACGTCGGCTTCCGGCAGGCGCTTCACCGATTCGGCAGCTCCCTGCCACAGGGTGAGCACCATCGTGCGGACGCCCAGGCCCGAATAGGCCATCAGGAAGCGGTTGATGTAGGGCGCGGAATCGGCGGATGCGGTGGGGACGAAGCAGACCAGCGGCGAACGCTCGCCGGACACGTCCACCAGATAGCGATCCAGGCTGGTGGGGGCGCTGTTGGGCGCCATCGAGAAGCCGCCACCACCCATTGCCACGATGTGAGTGCTCATGACGTCATGATCTCACGCCGTCCACCGAGCCCGCGGGCCGGTCCGGGCACGCCGGATAGGCTGGAGGCGTGGAATCTGTGCACACGGTGGGCATCATCGGCGGCGGCCAGCTGGCCCGGATGATGTATGAATCAGCAATCGGCCTGGGGCTCGAGGTGAAGCTGCTGGCAGAGGGTCCCGATGTGAGTGCCGCGGAGGTGGTCCACGACGTCACGGTCGGCGACTACACCGACCCCGCGACGGTGAAGGCCTTCGCCAGGACCGTCGACGTGGTCACCTTCGACCACGAGCATGTGCCCACCGAGCTGCTCAGCGAACTCGAGCGTGACGGCGTGGCCGTGCGTCCGGGCCCCAAGGCGCTGGTCTACGCGCAGGACAAGGCGCTGATGCGCATGAAGCTCGGCGACGAGCTCGGACTGCCCTCGCCGAAGTGGCGCATCTGCGACGACGCCGCCGCCCTGGCGGAATTCGGCAACGAGATCGGTTGGCCGATCATTGCCAAGGAATCGCGCGGCGGCTATGACGGCCACGGCGTGTGGAAGCTCGACGGTCCCGGCGCGGCCTCCATTCCCTTCACCGATTCGCTGGCGGTCAGTGCCGGGGAGCAGGTGCAGATCCTGGCCGAGGAGTCCGTCGACTTCGCGCGGGAGCTGTCGGTGATCGCCGTGCGCAATCCCGACGGCGAGGCGGTCGCCTATCCGGTGAGCGAGACCGTGCAGGCCAATGGCATCTGCGTGGAGACCACCACCCCGGCACCCATGATGAGCAGTGACCACGAGGCCGAGATCCAGGCCCTCGCGTTGCACATCGCCAAGGAACTGGACGTGGTGGGAGTGCTCGCCGTGGAGCTGATGGAGCGGCCCGGCGGCGAGGTCGTGATCAACGAACTCGCGATGCGCCCCCACAACACCGGCCATTGGAGCATCGACGGCGCCACCACGAGCCAGTTCGAGAACCACCTGCGCGCCGTCGCCGGCCTTCCCCTGGGTTGGACCGAGGAACGCCAGCCGTGGTGCACCATGCGCAATGTGCTGGGCGGGGCCCGCAAGGACCTGCTGGCCGCACTGCCCGCCGTGCTCGGCGATGGCGGCCTGAAGGTGCAGCTGTACGGCAAGGCATGGCGCCAGGGACGCAAGATGGCCCATGTCACCGCCTACGGGGCCGACCTGGAGGACGTGCAGGAGCGCGCCCGTGCCGCGGCCCACTACCTGATGGGTGACGACGACGTGATGGAGGACGACGGTGAGTGATCCGCAAGCGCAGGGCGCAGGGGCGCAACAGGCATCGGGTGCCGCAGGCGACGACCAGCCGCTCGTCGGCATCGTGATGGGTTCCGACTCGGACTGGCCCACCATGCAGGCGGCCGCCGAGGCGCTCACCGAATTCGGCGTGCCCTTCGAGGCCGACGTGGTCTCGGCCCACCGGATGCCCGACGAGATGCTGGCCTACGGCCATCGGGCACACGAGCGGGGGCTGCGCGTGATCATTGCCGGCGCCGGGGGGGCGGCCCACCTGCCGGGGATGCTGGCAGCGGTCACGCCGCTGCCGGTGATCGGCGTCCCGGTGGCGTTGAAGAACCTCGAGGGCATGGACTCGCTGCTGTCGATCGTCCAGATGCCGGCCGGGGTGCCGGTGGCGACCGTGGCAATCGGCAATGCACGCAATGCCGGGCTGCTCGCCGTGCGCATCCTCGCGGCCGGCGACGCGGCGCTCACGGACAAGATGGTGCAGTTCCAGCACGACCTGGCGGACTCGGCGCGTCGCAAGGGCGAGGCAGTGCGTTCGAAGACGGTGCGCGCGTAGGTCCCGAGGACGCTGTGCCCGGTGGGCCGGTCGCCGTTCAGCTGGCGAACTGGTCCATGTCCTTGGTGTCGCCCTGCGCCAGCAGCCCGAACATCCTGGACGCCCGGGCCGAATCCCAGATCACCACCGATTGACCGTCGTCCGACCAGCCGGACGAGTTCGAGACGGGCACCTGCAGGGTCAGTCCCTTGCCGCCGGCCACGCTCACCATGCCGCGTCCGGCCCCCAGGGCGACGCCGGGGCCCATGTCCTTGCCGCGGGTGATCGCCTTGGACAGTGCCTCGTTCACATTCCACCAGCGCACCGGATTGGCCACGGTGGTGGGTGACATCACCTTCTTGCCCACCTTGGCGATCACCTCGCGCTGGCGCTTGGCGCGGCCCAGGTCACCCTCGGGATCGCCGTAGCGGTGGCGCACATAGCCCAGCGCATTGTCGCCGTTGAGCGTCTGGCATCCGGCCGGCAGGTCGATATTCGCCAGGGGGTCGGCCATGGGCTCGTCGAGGCACACCTGCACGCCCTTCACGGCGTCGATCATGTCGGCGAAGCCGGCGAAGCCGATCTCCATGTAGCCGTCCATGCGCAGGCCCGTTGCCCCCTCGATCGTCTGGGTCAACAGAGGTGCGCCACCGAACGAATAGGCCGCGTTGATCTTGTTCCGCCCGTAGCCCGGAATCGTGACATATGAGTCACGGGGCACGCTGATCAGCACCGAACGGCCGCCCCACGGCGGCGTGTACAGGATCATGATCGTGTCGGTGCGCTGGCCCTCGGCGTCCCCGGTGCCCAGGGCCGCCTTCTGTGCCTCGGTGAGGTTCTCGCGCGAGTCGCTGCCCACCAGCAGGATCGCCGTGCCCGGCTGCTGCGAGGGCCGACCGGCGGCGGCCGGTTCCCAGTCGACCTGGGGCATGGAGGCGAAGGCCCGCACCGGAACCGCCACCGTATAGACCAGCCACGCCAGCAGGACGATGAAGAAGGTGCGGAAGAAGTTGCGCACCGGATGGCGCGGTCGCCGGCGTCGGGGAGGCTGCGTGGCGGGGACGGGGGCCGGCACGGGACGACGCGGCGGGGCACCATTGCCGCCGCCGGTCGGTCCGGACCCGGCATGGCGGGGCACGGCGTTGGCCGCCCCATACCCGCCGGGCTGCTGTCCGCGACTCGCATACTGTGCCGACCCACCGGGCTGGACCTGGGCCGGGCGGGCCTGCTGCTGGGCCTGGCGGCGTGCGCGCTCGGCCAGGAACTCCTGCTCATGACGCTGGACGTCGGCGCGGTTGAAGGTGCTCGTCACGCGTGCCGGGCGTCCTGCCAGCGGATCGGGGGCCTCTTCCGGCCCGCGGCGATACAGCCAGTCAAGGTCAGCCTTCTGCTCACCCTCGTCATTCTGTTCGGCCATGGGCGACACGCTACCGGTCGCGCATCACGCCCCGCCATGAAACCACCGGCGGTGTACCCCACGGTGCGACGGGCCGGGGCATCCTCCTGACGGGCATGGCCGGGGTCGCCCGATAAGGTGGACCGGTGAGATATGCGGTGATCATGGCCGGCGGTTCGGGCACCAGGTTGTGGCCCCTGAGCCGTCAGGGCGAGCCCAAGCAGCTGCTGCGGATGATCGACGGCAAGAGCCTGTTGCGGCTCGCCTTCGAGCGCGTGGCGGGCGCCGTCGACCCCGCGAACATCCTCATCTGCACCGGTGCCGCCTATATCGACGAGGTCGCCCGGCAGATCCCCGAGGTCGAATCCCGCAATCTGCTGGGCGAGCCCGTGGGGCGCGATTCCCTCAATGCCGTGGCCTGGCCGGCGGCCGTGCTGGCGCGCCGGGACCCGGGGGCCGTCACCGCGATGATCACCGCCGATCAGATCATCGAGCCGGTGGAGGTCTTCCGCCAACGCCTCGACACCGCCTTCCGGGTGGCCGAACAGGACGCCGACGCCCTGGTGACCTTCGGCATCGTGCCCACCAGTCCGAACACCGGCTACGGATACCTGCACCGGGGCACCGACGTGCCCGGCTTCGTCGATGTCTCGCGGGTGACCGAGTTCAAGGAGAAGCCGGACGCCGCGACCGCGGCCCAGTACCTGGCGTCGGGACGCTATTGGTGGAACTCCGGAATGTTCGTCTGGCGCGTGGAGACGCTGCTGCGCCAGTTGAAGGTGCTGTTGCCGCAGACCTATGACGCGGTGCAGGAGCTGGCCGCCCATCCCGAACGCTTGGCGGAGATCTATCCGCAGCTGTTCAAGTCCTCGGTGGACTACGGGGTGATGGAGCCGGTGAGCCAGGGCAAGGCGCAGGCCCATGTCGTCGCGGTGGCCCTCGACACGCGCTGGGCCGACGTCGGCAGCTTCGCCAGCCTCTACCTGGAGCTGCCCCATGACGCACATGGCAACGTGGTGCAGGGAGCGGTGATCGCCGAGGACACCCACGACTGCCTGCTGATCAACGCCGACGTCGGCGATTCGGTGCTGGCTGTCGCCGGACTTCGCGATATGGCCGTGGTGCGTACCGCGGCCGCCACCCTCAGCTGCCCGCTGAAGGATTCCCAGCAGGTGAAGACACTGGTGGGACGAGTCGCCCATGAGGTGGATGCGGAGCTGGCATGAGCGAGCAGATATCGACCGTGAACCAGACCCCGAAGGCACCCCGCGTGCCGTGGGGCACCCGACTGCTGCGTTGGCGTGAACCCATCACCTGGGCGTCCATCCTGCTGACCATCGGGTTCCTGGTGGGCGGCGTGGTCGAGATCCTCCTCAACCTGTTCCGACGCGGAATGGGCTTCGGACGCGCGGCGCGGGCACTGTCGTCGTCGGTGGCAACCGGCTGGCTCGTGCTCGTGGTGCTGCTGGTCTGCGCCTGCGCCTACATCAAGCCGGTCACCGGCCATGCCAAGCTCCTGGCGCGGGTGGCCGCACTGGTCACCAGCGTCGTGGTGGCCTACGACCTCTTCCTGCTGGTGGCCGACCTGACCGGCGGGGGCACCTTCTCATCGATCGCCCTGGAGATCATCGGCGCACTGTTGGCAATGTCGGTGAAGGCCGTCCTGGCCCTCTTCCTGTGGCGGATGTCCGTGGTGCTGAAGGGGCCGAGGAAGGCTCCCGTGGTGGTGACCGCGCCCGAGCCGGGCCTGGCGCCCGTATGGCAGGCGGAGGAGGCCGTCGGCGATCAGTGGGCCCATCCCGGCACCCCTGCCGCGCCGGTGGGGGTCGCCCCCGGTGCAAGCGGCCTCGCGACGAATCCGGGCCAGCCGCCCGACTGGCGAAGCGGCATGCAGGGACTCTCGTCGGTGTTCGGGGGAGCGCGCGGCGCCACACCCGACCAGGGCCAGCCCGTCGGTCAGCAACCCCCGGCCCAACAACCTGGGGCACAGCAGCCGGCAGCCCAGCCACCGCAGCCCACCCAATGGCCACCATCGTCGGTGGCCGCCGCGCAGGCCCCGGCCGGGGGCCCGTCGTCCTCCCAGCCGCCCGCTGCCCCCCAGCAGGGGCAGGCTCCCCGAACCCCCTCGCTGATCAAGCTCGACGCGGCGGATCCCTCCGCGATGCCCGACAACAGCGCCGAGACCGGACCGGTGACCTTCACCGCCCGGGAACGGGCCGACGGCGCGCAGCTGGAACAGCCCGACGAGGATCACGGCGCTGACCCGGGGCGTCCCGCGCAGGACTCCTGAGCCGGTCCCGGGCCCAATCCCCATGGGGTGTGGCACCGCCCGATGAATTCAGCTGTCAGCGATCAGATGTGCCGACGCGCGGAGCATTGAAGTGACGCCGTCCCCTCGACGTGCTACTTGCGCGGGTGCGAGACACGCCGTGAAAAGCTGTCAAATTTCTCGACGCCAATGGGCGCGGCGACTGGCATCTCATTTGACCTTCGCTCCGTCAGGGAATGTAATTTCACCTGTGTAGTTCGTCCCGGGCGGTTCCGCCGGGACGCAGAACCCCCTCAGGGCGGCGATGGTTCATCGCCTGGGCCCTGTGCGGCCATTGATCGGAGGGAAGTGTGATGCTGGAGTTGCCGTCGTTCGATGACCCGAGCGAGGAGGACGTACTGAGCTGGCGTGAACACGCCCTGTGTGCCCAGACCGACCCGGAGGCATTCTTCCCCGAGAAGGGCGGCTCGACCCGCGAGGCCAAGAAGGTCTGCCAGTCATGCCCGGTACGCACCGAGTGCCTCTCCTACGCCCTCGACCACGATGAGCGCTTCGGTATCTGGGGCGGCCTGTCCGAACGCGAACGCCGCCGCCTGAGGACCCAGGCCAGCTGACCCCCGCGCGCCCGGTACCCTCCCACCGATGGGGGGAAATCGTCCCGGCGGCGCACCGTGATCGCCCCTGACAAGGCCTTCGATCCGCGCAACCGTCGCGCGCCTCGCGAGCCATCACCCACCGGCCCCCACCGGGCGGCCGAATTCGCCGCCGACCGCGTGGCTGGGCCGGTCGTGCACCGGTAGGGTGTGGCGCGTGACTCAGCCAGACGAGCATTCCCGGGACGACCGGGATCCGTGGGCCTGGGCGCACCGCCCCCACAATCCACCCGCCACCCCGCACGGCGCCGATGCCGTGCTCGGCGTGCTCATCGCCCACAACGGCGCGGACTGGCTGCCGCGCACCCTGGTGGCGCTTGCCGGCCTGCGCACCCGTCCCGGACGTCTGATCGCGCTCGATGCCGCCTCCGACGACGACTCCGCCCGGTTGCTCAACCGGGCCGTGCACGAGGGCATCCTCGACGCCGCCTACAGCGGCCCGGGCGATGTCGGGTTCGGCGCGTCGGTGCACCGCGCCCTTGACCTCGATGCACCATCGCAGGACGGTCAGAACGCACCGCAATGGCTGTGGCTGCTGCATGACGACCTGGAACCTGAACACGGCGCCCTGGACAATCTCCTGCGCGCCGCGAACCCACCGGAGGGCATGCCCGCTCCCGACGTCCTGGTGCCGAAGCTGCTGCATCCGCGGCTGCGCAACCATGCCGACCAGATGAGCGCCCTGGGCGAATCCATCGCGCCCAACGGGGCCCGCGTGCCCAGCGTCGAATCCGGCGACATCGACCAGCACCAACTCGACGCGGGCCCGGTGCTCGGGGGTTCGACCGCCGGCATGTTCATCCGGTTGGCGGCATGGCGGCAGCTCGGTGGACTTGACCCGGCGATCCCGCTGTACCGGGACGGGGTCGACTTCGGATGGCGCGCGCTGGAGGCCGGACTCGTCGTGCGCTCCTGCCCTCAGGCAGCCTTCCGCCATCGGGAGGCCGGACGGGTGGGTCTGCGCGACTCGCAGGTGGCGCCCAACGCCCAGATCGCCGACGCCGTGGCGGGCATGCGGGTGGCCATCGCCCACTCGCCGCATCCGGGGCGCGCCTCCCGTGCCATCACGGCGAGCTCATGGGGCACCGCCCTGGCCTATGTGATCGGAAAGTCACCGGGACGGGCTGCTGACCAACTGCGTGCCCTGCGGCAGCTCCGGGCGTCCCGCGATGAGACCCAACGCCTGGCTGACAGGGTCGGCCCGGCCTCCGCCCATGCGGTGCTGCCTGCCGGGGTGCTGCCCGACCGTGCCTGGAATGTGCGCCACGCGGCGGACACGTTGGCCGGACGGATGGGTGACGCCGTCTACGAGCTGCGCAACGACGAGGGCGGCTCCGGCCTCGACGAGCTGACCGGGAGCGACTACGCCAACGTGGCGGTGACCCGCCGGGTGCTGTCGGCACGACTGCTCACCGTGCTCATTGCCGTGGTGACCAGCCTGCTGGCGGTGCGCGGGCTGTTCGGCTCCGATCCACTGGTCGCGGCCCGACTGCTCCCGGCGCCCGGCGAGCTGTCACAGGCCTGGGCGGCCTGGGGAGTGCCCCTGCCGGGCGCCCATGGCGCCAACGCCCCCTGGCTGGGACTGGCGGCGCTGGGTTCCACGCTGGCCCTGGGCAAGCCCGATCTGTTCATCTTCGTGTGGTTGGCCTGCTCGGTCGGCCTGGCCACCTGGGTGTCGTCGCACCTGTTCGCCAAGGTCTGCGGGCGCGGCTGGTTCGCCAACGGCCTGGCATTGGCCTGGGGCCTGGCCCTGCCGGTCTGTGGAGCCATCTCGCAGGGCAGCATCGACCTGGTGGCACTGGCCGTGCTGTTACCGGGACTGGGCACGGCGCTGCTGCGCTGGCGCCAGCGACCGATCACCGGCGCCGAGGGCTGGCGGGCGCCGGGGGCCGTCGCCCTGTGGACGGGCCTCATCGCCATGTTCTTCCCCGCGCTCGCCCTCGCATCGCTGGTGCTGGCCGGCGGGCTGGCCCACGCCCGCCACGACCGACGCGGGGCGCTCGTGGCGCTGGGCGGTCCGTTCGTGATCGTGGCGCCCTGGCTGATCAGGCTGGTCACCACGCCGGGTCGGGTGCTGACCGGCATTGATCCCAGCGCCGCCGTCGCGGCCGACGCAGCGTCACCCCTGGCCCTGCTGTTCGGACGCGGGCTGGGCGCCAACACGCCCTGGTGGGTCTCCCTTGCCTTCCTGGGGCTGGTCGGCGCCGGCGCCGTGATCGGCTACCTGCGCGCCCCAGCCGACGAGCTGGATGCCACGACGCGCAGGGTGATCGCCCTGGCCGGTGCCGGCGCACTGGTCATGGCCTGTGCCCTGCCGCACCTGGTGGTCACCCTGGGTGACTCGCCGGTGCGTCCCACCGGCGTCGAGTGGTACCTGGCGGCAGTCTTCGTGGCGCTGGCCCTGACCGGTTTCGGTATCGGACGGCCCGTGCCCGTGCACGGTGAGCGCGCCCAGGACCGCCTGTTGACCCGAGCCCAGATCGCGCAGGGCCTCCTGATCGCCGCATCGGTGCTCATCGGCTCCGTGTGGTGGGTCGCCGGCGGTGCCACCGGCAGCCTGCATCGTGCCGGTTCGCCGGTGCCCAGCTACGTCGACGCGGTGGAGAACTCGCCACGCGATACCCGCACGCTGATGGTGCAGATTGACGCGCAGGGCAATCAGGGCACCGTCCGCTACGCCCTGTCCGACGCGCGATCCCCGCACTGGGGTGGCGGCGAATCCGACGCCATCTCGCCCGATCCCCGGCTGCGCGAGCAGGTGTCGTCGCTGGCCCGCCAGATCGCCCGGGGCGCACCCTCTGACGACATGGCGGCACGCCTCGCCCAGCTCGGTGTGGCACACGTGTGGGTACGCGGTGCCTCACCCGAGGCCAGGTCGTCGCTGGCCGACACCCCCGGAATGACCGCGGCCGTGGCCGACCAGGACACCACCGTCTGGACGCTCAACGAGCCCGTGGCCCGCTCCGTGGTGCGCGCCGACGGCAAGGAGACCCCCGCCGCCGGTGTCGTCCCGCCCGGTGACGGCGACCGGCTCCTGGTGGTCGCCGAGCCGGCCAGCGGACGCTGGCATGCGACGGTTGACGGGCACCAGCTGCGCCGCGCCGACAGCGGCGACTGGCGCCAGTCCTTCGCGCTGGGCAGTGCCTCGGGGCCGGTCAGCTGGCACGCCGCCACGGGCTGGGCGGGATGCGCCTGGCAGGTGATCGCGCTGGTCCTGGCCATGGTGCTGGCCGCCCCGGCGGCGACGAATCGCACCAATGCGCCGCGCCGGGCGTTGGCCTCCCGTGCCCCGGCCCGCCCGGCCCGACGGATCGCCGACCCGGAGGGCTTCACCATTCCCGACGCCGGCCCCGACCAGGCGCCGCGACCGGCGCGACGACGGGCGGCTGAATCATGAGCCCCGGACGCCGGGCCGCACCCGGAACGGCGGCAGACCTCGCCGAACGCGACGCCTGGCAGCGTGAGACCCACCGCGAACGACGCCTGCGCCTGCGCGAACTCGGCATCGTGGCCGCCGCGGTCGTGGTGCTGCTGGCGGTGCTCGCCATCGTGCCGCGCGCCCAGCTGCCCGCGCCCGCCTCCGTGCCGGTGAGCATCGGGCTGTCCAAGTCGTGTGCGGCCACCGAGCCGGGCACCCTGCTGGCCACCGCCAGCCAGGGGCAGCTGCGCGTCTCGGGAGCCTCCACCCAGACCCTCGACAGCCCGCTGTCGCAGCAGGTCGGTGCCGGCAGCGAGCGCATCTCGCCGGCCGACACGCAGGCTGCCGCATCAGGCGGCGTCTACGGGGTCAGTGGTGCCGCGAGCTGGTTCAGCCCGTGCGCGGAATCGCGCACCGACCAGGTGGTGCAGGTGCCGGGCGGCGAGGCCACCCTGTTGGTGAGCAACCCCGACAACTTCGAGGCGGTGGTCAGCATCACCCTGACCGGCCCGCAGGGAGCACTGGCCGCCGACGACCTGCGTGACGTGCGCGTCCCCGCGCACACCACCGCCACCCTCGACCTGTCGGCGCGCATTCGGGGCCTGCCCCAGGTGGGTGCCCGCATCCGGGCAACCCAGGGACGCGTCGCCGCCGTCGCCCGCTCCGGCTCGGCGGGTGCACTCGACTACCAGGACAGCACCGGCCTGGCCCGCACCTCCACGGTGGCCGCCGTGCCCTCGGGTGCCTCGAAGGTGACCCTGCTGCTGACCAACCCGGACACCGTGCGCACCTCGGCCAAGATCTCCGCAGTGGGGGAGTCCGGCTCCTTCGACCCCGGCAACGGCACGATCCTCATCGAGGCCGAGCGCACGGTGGCGGTCGATGTCTCCGGATCAGTCAGTGCGGAATCGGCCGCGCTGACCGTGACCGCCCGCAGCAACATCGCCGTGAGCGCCGTGGTGACACTCGGCACCGACGTGGGCCTGCTGGCCGGACGCACCGATTCGTCGATCACCTCGGGTGATTCAGCCGGCCTGGCCCTGCCTGGCCCGGCGCGCCTGATCGTGTCGAACCTGGCCGATGGGCCACGGGAGGTGACGGTGAACTGGGGTGCCGGCCAGGCCCCGCTGCGCCGCACGATCGCCGCGCAGGCGACGCTGGCATTGTTCACCCCGCAGGACGCCCGAACCGCCGAGATCAGCACCGGCGGACCCTTCGTGGCCGGCGCTGCGGTGACACAGACCGGACTGACCCTGATCCCGGCACAACCCATCCGCGCAACGCAGGGCGAGCTGGCGGCGCGGCCCGCCGTCGACCTGGGCCGCTGAGCGGGGCTTGCTCCAGCGCTGACCCCCCGGCGGAGTCCGCTCAATGCCCGACGGGCATGGCCGGCGCGGTGGGCGCCGGGCCCGTGCAGGCGGACACGAGTGCGCTACTGGTCCCCGTCATCGGGATCGATTTCGTCAATGCTGCGTCCGGTGAGGGCCACCAGCTGGTCCACGAGCGTCTCATGCACCAGTTCGCGCAACTGCGACTGATCGGCGGCCCGATGCTCCAGGGGCCGGCGGAACAGCACGATGCGCGCATTCTGACCCGGCTGTGCGTCCGTGGCGGAGGCCAGCGGAATGGCGTCACCGTAGTCGCCGTTGCTCCACAGCGCCCGCACGTCGGGCACCTCGTCGACGCCGATGTCGACATTGCGAATCACATCAGGGGCATGCGACGCCACCCGGGCAATGGCATCCTCGACGCAGGCCAGGAAGAGCCGGGTGCCACGCGGTGCCTGGGGCACCGGCATGGGGCGGTGGGTGTACGGATTGGGCAGGGCCAGCGGCCCGCGCAAGCCGCGTCCGTGACGGTCGCGAGTACGCATACTCCCAAGCCTAGGCGTTCGCCACGGTGGGGCCGGCCGTGGCGAACGACAGGTGAGGCGCACGACGTGTGTTTCACGGGGCGCGCGTTCCACGGGACACGCGTTCCAAGGCACACGTGGGTGGCGGGGGCGCGTCGTGACAAGGGCTTTGTCACCGCAGTGGCTAACCTTGTGCGGGTGAAGGCTCGGCGTTGTTCCCGGAACAGTTGCAGTGAGCGCGCCGTGGCGACACTCACCTTTTCGTATCCCGATTCCACGGCAGTGGTGGGTCCGTTGTCCGGCGAGGTCGAGCCGGGCACCTACGACCTGTGCGCCGACCACGCGCGCACCCTGAGCGTGCCGCGTGGCTGGCAGATCATCCGGCTGGCCGACATCGCGGAGACCGTGCCGGTACCCGATGACGATGACGACCTGCTGGCCCTGGCCAACGCCGTGCGTGAGATCGGCCTGGGCGGTGCGCCCATGCCCGCGCCGGCCCCGGTGCGCCAACCCGACGAATCGGGGATCGTGGAGCTGGCCCACCGTGGCCACCTGCGCGTGATCGCCGACCAGAAGCGGGCCCGCTGACGGTGACCCACCCCATTCGCTCGTCGCACCGCGATGTCGGCGGCACCACCGTCGTCGCCCGGCGGGACCTCCGCAGGCCCGGGCACGGGTTCCCCGGTGCATTAGGCTGGCCGGCATGACTGAATCGGCTTCCCCGGCATTTCCGGCGCTGGTTGCCTTCGATCTGGATGACACCCTCGCACCGTCGAAGTCGCCGCTGCCGCGTCCCATGGCCCGGGCACTGAGCGAACTGCTCGCGGTGCGTCCGGTCTGCATCATCTCCGGCGGACGCTTCCAGCAGTTCATCAGCCAGGTGCTGGAGCGCATGCCCGCCGACGCGCCACTGGGCAACCTGCACCTGATGCCCACCTGCGGCACCCGCTACGAGCGCTTCACCGGCGAGGGCTGGCATGAGGCCTATGCGCACGACCTCGATGCCGCCGAACGCGACCAGGCGATCGCGTCGCTGGAGGCCCGCGCCAAGCAGCTCCACCTGTGGGAGCCCGACGACATCGTCACCGGCCCCCGTGTGGAGGACCGCGGCTCGCAGATCACCTACTCGGCACTGGGCCAGAACGCCGCCGTCGACGCCAAGAAGGCGTGGGATCCCGACGGTTCCAAGCGCGAGGCGCTGCGTGCCGCCGTCGCCACCGACCTTCCCGATCTGGAGGTGCGGGCCGGCGGCTCCACCTCGATCGACATCACCCGCAAGGGCATCGACAAGGCCTACGGAATGCGGGCCCTGTCGGAGCAGACGGGCATCGCATTGCACGACATGTTGTTCATCGGCGACCGCTTGCAGCCGGGTGGCAATGACCACCCCGTGCTCACCCTCGGCGTGCCCTGCCACGCCGTGACCGGGCCTGATGACACTCTTGAATATCTGCACAGGTTGATTCCTTCCCTGCGAGCCGGCAAGCCCGCTGACCTAGAGCTCTTGCTGTCCGCCTGATGCGTCGCAATCGGCGCATCAGAGATCACCTGAGGCAGAAAGGAATGAAGGAGCACAACGATGGCCCTGACCGCCGAGTTGGAAATGCCGACCACCTTCCTGGAGATCGCTGCCTGCCCGCAGTGCCACTCCAAGCTGGCCGTGGACTACGAGCACAGCGAGCTTGCCTGCACGAACAGCCTGTGCGGGCTTGCCTATCCGGTGCGCGACGGCATCCCCATCCTGCTCGTTGACGAGGCCCGTTCCACCAAGAAGATCTGACACCTCCATGAGCGACTTCGATGATTCGACCCTCGACGATCCGCAGGCCCTCACCGTTGCCGACACGTTGATGCGTGAGCTGGCCTCGGTGGGCGCACGCATCCGCACCGAGGCCGCGGCGGTGACGCCCTGCAGCTCGCAGGGCCTGTCGTCATTGCGCGGCGTGGTCACCGTCGGCAAGGAGGCCCGCCTGGTGCGGGCCGTGCTCGAACCCACCAGCCGGGTGCCGTTCGTGGCCTGGCCATTCGCCGGCCTGCCGGCCTGGGTGGGTGCCCTCGACCTCGTGATCGTGCTCGGTTCGGGCGCCGGCGATGATCCTTCGCTGCTGTCCACCGTGGGTGAGGCCGTCAAGCGCGGTGCGGCGTTGATCGTGGCTGCCGAGGAGGATTCCCTGGTGGCCCGCGCCGCCAGGAGCTCGGCCACCCAGCTGGTGGCCACCCGCACGGGCGATCCGCTGGCCGCGGCCATCGCCGTGATGTCGATCCTGCATGACATCCGGCTCGGTCCCGAGGTGGTGCCCGCCGATACCGCCGAGGTCGCCGACATGGCCGCCGAGAACGCGAGTCCCTTCCGTGACCTGTCCGACAACCCGGCCAAGGACCTGGCCGTGGCACTGGCCGATGCACAACCCCTGGTGTGGGGCGGATCGGTGCTGGCCGCCCGCGCGGGACGACGGGTCGCCGAGGCGCTGCGCAGGGCCAGTGGCCGCGCAGCCCTGGCCAGCGGCTCGGAGGAACTGCTCCTGGTGATCGAGGGGGCCCCACCGCGTGACCCCTTCGCCGACCCCGGTGCCGGCCCGGCCTTGCGTCCGGTGCTGATCATCCTGGACGACCAGGCCAACTCCCCGGAGATGGACGTCGAACGCCAGCGGCTGGTCGCCGCCGCGCGGGCGCACGATGTGCGCGTGGTGACGCTGGATGCCGGGCGCGGTTCCGACCTGGACTGCTATGTCTCGCTGCTGCAGCAGGGCCGGTACGGCGCCGCCTACCTGTCGATCGGCCTGGGACGCCGACTGGGCGCGTAGTCGCCCCCTGTCCGGTCCACTGACGCGTCCACGGGCTGGCGGCGGATGGCCGACCCGTGGATGTGGACTTTCATGAAGGTGACGTGCACAGCTGATGGAGGCGTCGGGCAGATGAGTGAAGCAGCCGAATCCGTGGCGGACGAGTCCGCGTCGAATGGGTCCCCGGCAACCGGGCAGCCCGCGTCGGGCGAGCATGGCGGTACCAGGGCGACGATTGCCGCGCTGACGGCCAACCTGGCGATCGCCATCACCAAGCTGGTGGCCTGGCTGCTCACCGGGGCGGCCTCGATGCTCTCCGAGGCGATCCACTCGTTCGCCGACACGGGAAACCAGATCCTGCTGCTCATCGGCGGACGCCAGGCGAAGAAGCAGGCCAACCGCGCCCATCCCTTCGGCTACGGGCGCCAGCGCTACATCAACGCCTTCCTGGTGGCCGTCATCCTCTTCTCGGTCGGCGGCCTGTTCGCCCTGTACGAGGCCATCCGCAAGATCGGCGACGTCGCGCATGGCGAGGAGAACCAGCTGCTCAGCTCGCAGTGGTGGTGGGTGCCCCTGGCCGTGCTGGGAGTCAGCCTGATCGCCGAGGGGCTGAGCCTGCGCACCGCGATGCGTGAGACCCATGAGGCACGCCAGCGCCATCGTGGAGTGATCGCCTTCGTGCGTCGCTCGCGCTCACCCGAGCTTCCCGTGGTCATGTTGGAGGACTCCGCCGCGCTGATCGGCCTGGTCTTCGCCCTGCTCGGCGTTGGGCTCACACTGATCACCGGCAATGGCCTGTTCGACGTGATCGGCTCGGGCATGATCGGCCTGCTGCTGATCGCGGTGGCCGTGCTGCTCGGCGTCGAGATGCAGAGCCTGCTGCTGGGCGAATCGGCGATGCCCGAGGTGGAGGACGCCATCGTGGCGGCCTTGGACCAGACCCCCGGAGTGCGCGGCGTGATCCACCTGAAGACCGTCCACGTGGGCCCCGAACAGATCATGGTGGCCGCCAAGATCGACGTCGCGTCCAGCGAGAGTGCCGAGCAGCTTGCCGACACCATCGACGCCGCCGAGGTGAACATCCGCACCGCAGAGCCGATGTGCCGCTACATCTACCTCGAGCCCGATATCCGCGACGAGGACTATCACCCGGCACGCCCGACGACGGCCTGACAGTGGCCTGAGGGAGGCGCCCCCCCGGCACCGCCAGCACAGAGGAATCAGGACAGAAAAATATCGCGACCCCACCGGAGCGGGGTCGCGATATTCACGGTCTGCGTTGGGCAGCGCCCGCATCAGTGCCTGATGCCAGCGATGCCGGTGTCGGCTCAGGCGTCGGGGCCCTTGTCCTTGCCCGGCTTCATCGACTCCCAGATCTCCTTGCACGTGGGGCACACCGGGAACCGCTCGGGATTGCGCGAGGGCACCCACACCTTGCCGCACAGGGCGACCACCGGAGTGCCATTGACCATGGCCTCCATCAGCTTGCCCTTGGGCACATAGTGGCTGAAACGCTCCTCGTCGCCCTCTTCGCGCAGGGGCTGCGTGCGTTCCTTGGTGATCGTTTCCGAGCCGGGTGCCAACTGAGTCATGCCTCCATGGTGGCACAGTCACACAAGACATTCCGACACCGCACATTCGTCACCGGCCGTGCGCATCACCGACGGCGGGTTGGCCCGCGAACTTCCCATCGGTTTGCCCGGTTTGATTGGATGGACCATCGTGACGAACGCCATTGAATCCCGCACCGGCGAATCCCGCACCCGACCCAATCGTGGTCTGATCGTGGCGATCCTGGTGGGCGTTCTCGCCATCGCCTTCGAGGCATACGGCACGGCCACCGCGATGCCCGCCGTCGCCGGTCAGTTCCACCGCCTCGACCTCTACGACTGGGCCTTCACCATCTTCACCATTGCCCAGGTCTTCGCCATCGTGATCGGCGGACGGATGGCCGACCGCACCGGCGTGGTGGTGCCGCTGGTCGCCGGTTCGGTGATCTTCGGCATCGGACTGCTGGGGGCCGGCGCCTCCCCGTCGATGCACTTCCTGCTGGCGATGCGCGGCGTGCAGGGCTTCGGCGGCGGCGCACTCAATGTGGCCCTCATGGTGCTGGTGGCCCAGGCCTTCGGCGAGGAACAGCGCCAGCGGCTGATGACCGCCTTCTCATTCTGTTGGGTGCTGCCGAGCTTCGCCGGGCCGCCCATCGCCGCGGCGATCACCGAGAAGCTCAGCTGGCACTGGGTGTTCTGGGGACTGTTGCCGATCCTGGTGGCGGCCGTGGTGCTGGGGGCCATCTCCCTGCGGCGGGTGGAGCTGCCACACGGGGCCGCGTCCTTCGACGACCTCGACGCCCCCCGCGGGCCCGACTCGCGACCGGTGCCGATCTGGGCGGCCGGCGTGGGTGCCGGTGGGGCCGCACTGCTGCAGTGGGCCGGTCACCGGGTGGACCGCATCGACTGGATCGTCATCACCGTGGCGGTGGTGGGGATCGCCGCCCTCGTCGTGGCGCTGCCCGCCCTGATGCCCACCGGGTTCTTCCGGTTGCGGCCGGGCCTGGCCTCGGTGATGCCGGTGCGCGGCCTGCAATCGGGTGCCTTCATGGCCTCGGAGAGCTATCTGCTGCTGGTGCTCACCCAGTCCCGCGGGTTCAGCCTGCAACATGCCAGCTATCTGCTGTGCCTCAGCGCGGCCACCTGGTGCCTGGCCTCCTGGATCCAGGCGCAGCCGTGGCTGAGGCTGCGACGCGACCAGATCATCGCGCTGGGTGCCGTGATCAACACGGCCGGCCTGGGCGCCATGCTCGCCTGCGTCGCCATCGAGGGGTCTCCACTGGTCATCCTGATCGTCGGCTACGCGCTGGGCGGGTTCGGCATGGGCCTGGTGGTGGCCAGCACCTCGCTTGCCGTGATGACGCTGAGCCATCCCGCCCAGTTGGGACGCTCCACCTCGTCGCTGCAGGTGGCCGAGGGCATGGGCAACTCGGTGATCGTGGGCATCGCCGGATCGTTCTACGCCGCGTTGATGGGCCATTCGTGGCAGCTCGTCTTCGGATCGGTGTTCGTGGTGGCCGTCACCTGCTCGGCGGCCTCGATCATCTCGGCGCTGCGCATCGGGCCCGTGCGCAATGACGTGGCAGGGGTGGGCCCCCAGAAGTCCTGGTGAGGTGCGTGGCCGCCACGCCGTCGGGCTGAACGGTGGTGGGACCGGCCCGTGGCCGCTCGCGGCCTGCCGGCCGGGGCGGCCCCTGCTCGGCCGCCGGCCATGTAGCGGCGATCGATGGATTCGTGGGCGTTCCATGGGCGCTGGTTCGGTTGGTCGCATGGCATGCTAGGCCCGTGAGCGATTCCACCTTCCAGCCTGACAACCAACCCGGCCAGAGCGGTTCGGGCCCGACGCTGCCCCCCGCGGGGTGGTACCCCGACCCGGCTGACTCCGGCTCCCAGCGCTACTGGGACGGCAAGGACTGGACCAATGAGTCGCGCCGCCTGCAGCCGGCCGGCTGGTACGCCGATCCGGCGGGCAGCCAGCTGGAGCGCTACTGGGACGGGAACGCCTGGACCGAGCAGACGCGTCCGCCGGCGCCGGCCGCCCCGCAAGCGGGCCCTGCGGCCCGGGCCGCGGCGAACCCCGCCGCGCCGGGAACCCAGCAGGCACCCACCTACGGGCAGCAGGCTCCCGGCGGCTACGGCCAGCCGGCGGCCCCCTATGGCCAGGCGACCGGCCCGCAGGGCCAGCCCGTCGGGGCACAGGGTCAACCGGGCACCAATCCCTATGGGCCACAGGGCTATCCCGCAGCCGGGGCGCCGCCCTACTACCGCAGCCAGGGCGGATTCACCCCCTATGGGGTGCCCCAGACCGCCGATGGCGTGCGACTGGCCGGATGGTGGGCCCGCTTCGGCTCGCTGATCGTCGACGGCATCGTGCTCAACATCATCAACTCGATCGTGTTGTGGCTCCTCAGCTCGACCATCAGCGGTGGCATGGAGCGTTGGTGGAACGACATCATGTCCGCCGCGGCGAGCGGCAACACCTCCGCCGTGCCCCTGCCGACCGACCCGCAGTACGGCCATAGTTTCGTGATCCTGCTGACGGTCAGCGTGGTGATCAGCTTCGCCTACAGCGTGCTGCTGCAGAAGTTCTTCGCCGCCACACTGGGACAGATGCTGTTCGGGCTGCGCGTGGTGCCGGTCGACCACGGCACGGGTCCCTACCGGTTGTCCTGGTCCACGGCCCTGATCCGCAACGGCGTCTACGCGCTCATCCAGGCCGCAAGTTACGTCGTCGGCTTCCTGATCGTCGTCAACGGCCTGTGGCCGCTGTTCCAGCGTCGCCGCCAGACCTGGCACGACATGGTGGCCCGCACCCAGGTCGTCTCCATTCGTCCCTGAGCCGGTGATGGCCGTTGCCGGCCATGGTTTGGGGCTTTTCGGTGCACGTGGAAAGCTGGCACTTCGGCCGCCGCGCAGCGTCGGGATGGTCGGAATGATGTGAGCAGTTTTCTTCAGGGGGGATTGGGCCATGGCGCACAGTGACGCCGCTTTGGCGCAACTCGCCGAGCAGTATGGGATCGCCACGGAGTTCTGGGACTGGAAGGGCCGTCACACCGAGGTGGACGACGCCTCGGTGATCGCCGTGCTCGGCGCTATGGGCGTCGATGCATCCAGTCCCCACGCCATCGACAGCGCGCTGGCCGCACGCCGCGACCAGGCCTGGCGCGCCATGTTGCCGCCCGTCACCGTGGCGCGTGCCGGGGCCGTGCCCTATGTCAACCTGCATGTGCACGACGGGCGCCCCGCCCGGCTGGTGGTGCGCCTTGAGGACGGTGGCCAGCGCGACGCCAACCAGGTGGACAACTGGGAACCGCCCCGCAACATCGACGGACAGATGATCGGTGAGGCCACCTTCCAACTTCCCGGCGACCTGCCGCTGGGCTACCACCGGCTGATCCTCGACTCCGATGACCGCCATGCCGAGGCGACGCTCATCATCACCCCGCCGCACCTGGCCTGGCCCGAGCGCATGAAGAACTCGCGGGTCTGGGGCTACGCCGCCCAGCTCTACAGCGTGCGCTCACGCCAATCGTGGGGAGTGGGCGATTTTGCCGACTTGGCCGCCCTGTCGGCATGGTCCGCCGCCGAGCAACAGGCCGACTATGTGCTCATCAACCCCGTGCATGCGGCCGAGTCGATTCCGCCGATGGAGCCGTCGCCCTATCTGCCCACGAGCCGGCTGTTCGTCAACCCGATTTACGTGCGTCCCGAGACAGTCGTCGAATACACCGACCTCGACGATTCCGACCGCGCCCGGGTGGGCGCCCTGCTGAGCTCGCTGCGGGGGGAACTGGTCGGCGACGACCAGATCCAGCGTGACAAGTGCTGGGACCACAAGCGGCGTGCGTTGAAGATCATCTGGTCGGCAGGTCGCAGCGACGACCGGCAGATGCGCTTTGACGCCTTCCGCCACCATCAGGGCAGGATGCTGCGCGACTTCGCCACCTGGGCGGTGCTGTGCGAACACCTCGGGGGAGACTGGCGCACCTGGGAGCCCCGCTTCCGCCATCCCGATTCACCCGATGTGGGGGCGTTCCGGCAGGCGCACCTCGCCGAGGTCGACTTCCACGAATGGCTCCAATGGGTGGCGGCGCAGGCGCAGTCCGACGCCCAGGAGACCGCCACCGATGCGGGCATGGCCATGGGCGTGATCACCGACCTTGCCGTGGGCGTGGGGCAGTCGAGCGCCGATGTGTGGATGATGCAGGACCTGTATGCCCCCGGCATGACCGTCGGCGCCCCACCCGATGCCTACAACCAGCTCGGGCAGGGCTGGGGCCAGCCGCCGTGGCGTCCCGATCGGCTCGAGGCCTCGGCCTATGCCCCCTTCCGCACCATGGTGCGCAATGCGCTCGGCCACGCCGGTGGCGTGCGGATCGACCACATCATCGGCCTGTTCCGCCTGTGGTGGGTGCCCGAGGGGATGGGGCCGGCCCAGGGCACCTATGTGCGCTATGACCATGAGGCGATGGTCGGCATCCTCGCGCTGGAGGCCCAACGGGCCGGCGCCGTGGTCATCGGCGAGGACCTGGGCACCGTCGAGGCGTGGACCCGTGGTTACCTTGCCGAACGCGGCATCCTGGGCACCTCGGTGTTGTGGTTCGAAGAGGACGACCAGGGCAATCCGGTGCCTGCCGAGCAGTGGCGGGCGCTCACGATGGCGTCGGTCAACACGCACGACCTGCCGCCGACCGCCGGATACCTCACGAAGGCCCACGTGGCCCTGCGCGACCGGCTCGGGCTGCTCACCGAGCCGCTGGAGCGTGAGAATGAGCTGGCCGACCAGGAGCTGGAGCGCTGGCGGGCCTACCTGGAGTCGCGCGGGGCGCTTGATCCGTCCGTCGTCGATCCCGTGGAACGCATGGTGCTCGGGTTGTACAAGGTGCTCACCTGGACCCCCTCGCGCGTGCTCAATGCCACCCTGGTCGACGCGGTGGGCGATGCGCGCATCCAGAACCAGCCCGGCACCGTCAACCAGTACCCGAATTGGCGGGTGCCGTTGTGCGGGGCAGACGGCAAGCCCCTGCTGTTGGAGGACGTCTACGCCATGGAACGCCCGATGAGGCTGTCGGCCGTGCTGAACGGCCTGGACACGACACCCGAGCCATGGCGGCGCTCCACCAACCCGGAGTCGCGGCCGCTCGAGGACCGGGCATGAAGTCCGCCGCGCTCACCCATGTGCAGGTGCCCGAGGCGCTGCGCCGCCGCGGCATCGACGAGGTGCTGGTCTTTCAGGCCGGGCTGAGGCATCGCTTCCGTCGCATCGAGGTGCGTGACGGGCTGCTCCTGCACGGCGAGCAGGGCTGGGGGGAGTGCTCGCCGTTCTGGGACTACGGCGCGACGGAGTCCGCGAGCTGGTTGCATGCGGGCCTGGAAGCCGCCACCCGGCCGTTGCCCGCCCCCGTGCGCGACCTCGTCGAGGTCAATGTGACGATCCCGGTGGTCTCACCGACCCAGGCGCGGCGGCTGATCGCGGCCAGCGGTGGTTGCATGACCGCGAAGGTGAAGGTGGCCGACCCGGGATCTGACCTGCGCCAGGACTGCGCCAGGGTTGCTGCCGCGCGCGCCGAGCTGGGGCCCGAGGGCCGCATCCGCGTGGACGCCAATGCTGCCTGGTCGGTCGACGAGGCAGTGGCTGCGGTGATCGAGCTCGACGCAGCAGCAGAGGGCCTTGAGTACGTGGAACAACCCTGCCCCAGCGTCGAGGAACTCGCCCGGGTGCGCCGACGCATCACCGTGCCCGTCGCGGCGGACGAGTCGGTGCGCCGCGCCGACGATCCGGTGGCCGTCGCCAGGGCCGGGGCCGCCGACATCGTGATCGTCAAGGCGCAGCCGCTCGGTGGCGTGGCACGCGCCCTGGACGTGGTCGATCGGGCCGGCCTGGATGCCGTGGTCTCCTCGGCCCTGGACACCTCGGTCGGACTGGGCATCGGCACCGCCCTGGCAGCGTCCCTGCCGCGGCTGGGCCATGCCTGTGGGCTGGCCACCATCGAATTGTTCACCGGCGATGTCACCACGAGTCCACTCCTGCCCGAGGGCGGGGCCCTCGTGCCCCGACGCGTCGAGGCGGACCAGCCGGTGCACCAGGACGTCCCCCGGGCCCTGGTCGATCGGTGGGTCGAGCGACTCACCGCCATCTGCCACGAGCTCTAGGCCACGCCGGAAGGACCGTCGGACGAACACCGCACACGGGGGTGACCCCGGGGACGACACGAGCAGTTGATGAGAAGCGCCGGCGAGAAGAGCTGACACGGGAAGCAGGCACAGGAAGACACCCATGAGCAATACCGCAGATCCCCAGAACCCCCCGCAGGCGCGCTCCGGCGAACCGGCGGCTGCCGTGGGGCAGGCCGTGCCGGGCGGGCCCCCGGTGCGCTCGGCCGCCCTGGCCAGGGCGCTGGTCACGGCGCTCGTGGCGCACGGCCTGCGCGACGTGGTCTATTGCCCCGGTTCGCGCGACGCGCCGTTTGCCTACGCACTGGACGCGGCACAGCATGCCGGTTGGTTGCGGGTGGCGGTGCGCCTGGACGAGCGCGCTGCCGGCTTCCAGGCTCTGGGACTCGCCAAGGCGGCGGCCGCGCAGGGCACGGCGCGACCAGTCGCCGTCGTCACCACCTCGGGCACCGCGGTGGCGAACCTCCACCCGGCCGTGCTGGAGGCCGATGCCGCCGGGGTCGCGCTGGTGGTGGTGAGCGCCGATCGTCCCCACGAGATGTGGCGCACCGGGGCCAACCAGACCACTGAACAATTGGGGATTTTCGCCCATGCGGTGCGCCAGGAGGCCGACATCCCGGCCGGCTTCCCCGTGGACGGGCGCCTGTCGGGCCTTGTCCGACGGGCCATGACGGCTGCCCTGGGAAACCTCAACGGGAATTCCGGCCCCGTGCACCTCAACGTCTGCCTGCGCGAGCCCTTGAAGCCCGACGACCAGTGGTTGCCCGGGCCAGCGCCTGCGCCGGAGCCCCACCGGGAGGCACCCGGCGCACCCACCGAGCTGCCCATGCCCGACAGGACCGTCGTGGTGGCCGGCGACGGTGCCGGCGATCAGGCCCAGCAGGCAGCGACCGCCGGGGGATGGCCCCTGCTGGCCGAGCCGTCGTCGGGCGCACGCTTCGGCGCCAATGCGCTGACCGACTACCAACAACTGCTGGGTTCACCACTCGCCCCCCAGATCGAGGGCGTGCTGGTGTTCGGGCATCCCACCTTGTCACGTCCGGTCTCGGCGCTGTTGGCCCGCGACGACGTGCGGATGGTGGCGGTCACCTGCGGTTCCCGGTGGACCGATGTGGCCGGCCTTGCCCAGGTGGTGCGCGGCCCGGTGCACATCGCCAACAACCCGCAGGGGGAGTGGCTGGCACGGTGGATCGGGGCCGACGAGCCGGCGCCGCGCAGCACCAAGGACACGGCGGCACGACTGATCTGGCAGGCCCATGGCGCGCCCGACGCCCCGGCCCTGGTGCTGGGGGCCTCGGCAGTGATCCGCTCCTTCGACCGCCGGGCCGTCCCGGGGGACCATGCCCCCCTGGTGATCGCCAACCGTGGGCTGGCCGGTATCGACGGCACCGTGTCCACAGCCATCGGCGTCGCCGCCGGCACCGGGCGTCCGGTGCGTGCGGTGGTGGGCGACCTCACCCTGGCCCACGACGGCCTGGGCCTGTTGCGGGGGATGAACGAGGCCGTGCCCGACGTGCAGGTGGTGGTGCTGGCCGACCGGGGCGGCGCCATCTTCGCGGGACTCGAACACGGATCGGCGGCCCCCGCACTGCTGTCGCGCTATTTCCTGACACCCCAGGTGCTCGACGTCCGGCAGCTGGCCGGAGCGGTGGGGGCGTCCTACCGGCATGTGACAGATGTGCTGGAACTGCCGCAGGTCCTGTCCGAGCCGATCAGCGGCGCCAGCATCGTGGAGGTCGAACTGCCCCCGGTGGGGTGATACCGCCCCCGCTGGGGTGAGATGGCGCGATTCCGGTCCCGATCCGGGCCCCGGTCGCCCGATGTCCGGTCCGCGGCCCCCATACCGGCGGGGGAGATGATGGGACCATGCCACACGAGATCATCAGCGGCCACGACATGAGCGACTGGCCGACCACCATCGAGGTGCGCGGCGCGCGCGTCCACAACCTGAAGAACATCGATGTGTCGGTGCCGCTGGGCGAGCTCGTGGGGATCGCCGGGGTGTCGGGCTCGGGCAAGTCGTCGCTGGCCCTGGGCGTGCTCTATGCGGAGGGGTCGCGTCGCTATCTCGAGGCGCTGAGCACCTATACGCGCCGACGCCTGACCCAGAGCGCACGGGCCAGCGTCGACGAGGTGGAGCATGTGCCGGCCGCCCTCGCGCTGCGGCAGCGCCCCGGCGTGCCCGGAGTGAGGTCCACCTTCGGCACCTCCACAGAGCTGCTCAACAGCCTGCGCCTGCTGTTCTCGCGGCTGGCCAGCCACCAGTGCCCCAACGGGCACCATGTGCCGCCCACGATGAACGTGGCGCTCATGAAGCCCATCACCTGCCCGGTCTGCCAGGTGCAGTTCTACGGACCGGGTGCGGAGTCACTGGCCTTCAACTCCGAGGGGGCCTGCCCGCGCTGCCAGGGCACCGGCATCGTGCGTGACGTCGACGACTCCACGCTGGTGCCCGATCCCACCCTGACGATCGACCAGGGGGCGGTGGCGCCGTGGCACATGTTCGGCATCCGCGATGTGATGCAGCAGGCGGTGGTGCAGCTCGGCGTGCGGATCGACGTCCCCTTCAACCAGCTGACCGACCGCGAACTGGACATCGTCTTCCATGGCCCGGAGGTGAAGCGCGAGGTCACGATCCCCTCCAAGAGCGGCAAGGTGTTCGACCTCAACCTCACCTACCGCAATGCGCGTGATGCGGTCGAGAAGGCCCTCGACAAGGCCAACTCGGAGCAGAAGCTGGCGCGCATCAACCGTTTCCTGTCGGTGCAGGTGTGCCCCGAATGCCATGGCAGCAGGTTGTCGCCGGCCGCCCGCGCCCCGCTGGTGCTGGGCATCAACCTGGCGCAGGTCACCGCGAAGACCCTCGACGCGCTCATCGCATGGCTGCCCGGCATCGGGCCGTGGCTGCCGGCCGATATGCGTCCCATGGCGGCGTCGATCATCGGCGAACTCACCGGCAACGCCCAGCGACTGCTCGACCTGGGACTCGGCTACCTGGCGCTCGATCGGGCCGCCGCCACCTTGTCCACCGGCGAGCGGCAGCGTGTGCAACTGTCCCGCGCCGTGCGCAACCAGACCACCGGGGTGCTCTATGTGCTCGACGAGCCGTCGATCGGCTTGCACCCCTCCAATGTCGACGGCCTGCTGTCGGTGATCGGCAGCCTGCTCGACGACGGCAACTCGGTGGTGGTCGTCGACCATGACGTGCGCGTGTTGCGCCAGGCCGACTGGCTCATCGAGATCGGTCCCGGCTCGGGTTCGGGGGGCGGCACCGTGGTGTCCACCGGAACCGTGGAGAAGGTGTCGGACGACCCCGCCTCGCGCATCGGGGGCTTCCTGTCGGGGGCGCGGCGGGTGGAGGTGCGCACCCCGGTGACGCCCGACAGGGTCTTCACCGAGGGCCGCATCCACCTGGAGACCGCACCCCTGCACACCGTGCACGCCCTGTCGCTCGACCTGCCGCGGGGCCGCTTGTCGGCGATCACCGGGGTATCGGGCTCGGGCAAGACCACGCTGATCCTGGAGTCGCTCGTGCCGGCGCTGCGGGCGGCCGGTGGGGGAGAGCGCCTGCCGAGCCACGTCAGGGCCCTGGACGCGCCCGGCGTTGCGCGCACGAACCTGATCGATTCCTCGCCCATCGGCATCAATGTGCGCTCCACCGTGGCCACCTACTCCGGGGTGCTCGACGACCTGCGCAGGGCCTATGCGCAGACGCCCGATGCCCGTCGCCTGGGCTACAAGACCGGGGACTTCTCGTTCAACACCGGCAAGCTGCGGTGCCCCACCTGCGAGGGCACCGGGCAGATCTCGCTGGATGTGCAATTCCTGCCTGACGTGACGATCGTGTGCCCCGACTGCCACGGCCGACGCTATGCACCGGCCGCAGACGATGTCCTTCGCCCGCCGAAGCCCGGTCCGGGGGCCGGGGAGGACGAGGATGCCGGTGCCCTCAGCCTGCCCAGCCTGCTGGCGCTGACCGTCGATGATGCCTTGGCCAGGGTCGCCGACCTGCCGAAGGTGCATGCCCGGCTGCAGGTGTTGCGCGACCTGGGTCTGGGATACCTCACGCTGGGGGAGGCCACGCCGGCGCTGTCCGGCGGCGAGGCCCAGCGGCTGAAGCTCGCCTCGGAACTGGGCCGTGACCAGCGCGACGCCGTCTTCGTGTTCGACGAGCCGACTGTGGGACTCCACCCCCTCGACGTCGAGGTGCTGTTGGGCGTCTTCGAGCGACTCATCGACCACGGCGCCACGGTGATCGTCATCGAGCATGACCTCGACGTGATCGCCAACTCCGACTACATCGTTGACCTCGGGCCCGGGGGCGGCGAGGCCGGTGGTCGCATCATTGCCACCGGGACGCCGTCGCAGATCATGGACGACCCTCAGTCGGTGATCGGCCGCTACCTGCGTGAGGACCAGGCTCCCCGGCATCGCTGAGCGGGACCACGGCCTCCCACCCCCGGTGGACGCGCAGATGGCGCCGGGGGTTGAGGCGGCTCGTGGATCGCCAGCCCACCGGAGGGTATTATCGCGCAATTCCTGAATTCCCTTGACCGGTCTTGTCCGGGCTGCCCAGAATGAGCGGAACGGACAGTGAGGAATGGCCCATGTTGATGTCACGAGTTATCGCCGCGTGCTGTGCCGGTGCCGCAATGATTGCCATGAGTGCCTGTTCCTCGTCGCACGATTCCGGCATGATCGACGGCGCGGGCGTGGATGCGGAATACCGTCAGGAGGCGGCGACGCTGACCTGGCCCCAGGGCTTCCCCGACCCGGGTTCCAACTTCACGGAGAAGGACGGCGGTACCGGCGACGGCTATCCGGTGCACAGCTTCCCGGGGGAGGGCTTTTCGGCAGCCGATTCCACGTGGTGGTGCGCGTGGGTGAACTACTACGTGCAGGACCCAGCGGCACATGCGCAACAGAGCCTGGCGCAGATGCGCACGATCAAGGAAAAGCACCTGTATGCGAAGGCCGGCGCCCCGGACTTCAGGGAGAGCGTCGACGCCGAGATCGCGGCATTGGAGCTGGGCGACGCGGGGCTGCTACAGCTCGACTATCAAGCAAACTGCAAGGTGGACTAGTCAACAAACGGAATAGCCGATAAGCGGAGTAGTCACGAGATCGACTGGTCATTAAACTATTTCAGCGTGAGCGCGGGGCGCACCATGGTGCGGTTGTCAGGCCTGCATGGTGCCATTATCCGGCCGACAGGGCGCGACGCATGGGCTCCATCTTGGCATCGGTCTCGAGCCATTCGCGTCCGGCATCGGAATCGGGGAGTATCCCGGCCCCGGCGAAAAGGTCGGCATTGCGCGATCCGTCGTCGAATTGGGCGCAGCGCAGCGCCAGGGCCCATTGGCCCGATCCGTCCGGACGCAGCCAACCGACCGGGCCACTGAAGCGGCCACGGTCGAGGCCCTCGACGCGCTGGATCTGTGCGAAGGCGAGGTCACGCGGCGCCCCACAGATCGCCGCCGTCGGGTACAGCAGGTCGGAGATGTCGGCCGAACCATGTCCCGGACGCACCGTGGCCCGGATGTCGGTGGCCAGGTGGGTCACATTGGGCAGCCGCAGCAGGAACGGCCCGGTCACCTGCGCATCGAGCAGGCCGGCTTGGGCCAGGTGGGTGGTCACCGAGGTGACCGACAGCTCGTGTTCGCGGCGCTCCTTGGGATCGGTGAGCAGCTCCTCATCCCACTTCGGCTTGCGCGTGCCGGCCAGGATCCGGCAGTGGAACACCCCGTCGTGCACCTCGGCCAACAGTTCCGGGGTTGCCCCCACCAGCCCGTCGTGGGAGAACGTCCAGCAGTCGGTGAAGCGGGCCGCCAGGGTCGCCAGGATTCGTCGCTGGTCCAGCGCACGGTCGGCCCGGGCGTGCACACGTCGGGCCAGCACGACCTTCTGCATGACCTCGCCCGTGTCGCTCCCGACCGGCTCACTCAGCACCGCGCGGGTTGCGTCCACGGCCTCGGTCCAGTGCTCCCGGGACCCCCGGGGCAGCGTGAAGTCCACGTGCAGCTCGCTGGCCACCGCGAAATCGGCCGGGCGGGGATCGGCTGCGTCGGCGGGGAACACCCGGGTGGCCGCCCCCGGACGCTCGCGCATCACCAGCACCCGGGGCACCACCAGGAAGCCCGGCTGGGCCGGGTCGAAGGGGAACGATCCGAAGGCCGGTAGTCGGTCGCGACCCTCACCTGCCCACTGGGCGAAGTCCTGCCAGGCATGGGTCATCGGTGCATCGCCGGAAGCCTCGAAGCGGGCCTGTTCGCCCCAGCCCACCAGGGCGGGACCGTCATCGGGGGCGGCCCATACCCAGGGACGCTCCAGTTCCTCGGCGGTGACATCGGACGGGGCGCTCTGCAGGATCTGGCCCAGCCATTCGGCATTGCCCACGTGGCGCAGCTTGGCCTCGTCATGCAACGGTCGACCGTCCTTGGTTCGTTCGTTATCGTCTGCAGGGGCCACGGCGCCCAAGTCTACGGGAGCCTGTCGCCCGGTTGCATGTGACGGCGCCATCGCTGCCGGGGGAGTCAATCGCTCGTCCATGCCCCACCGTCGCGGCGCACCTGCTCGGCGTGGTTGCGCACCGCCAGGCGATCGAGCTTGCCCGACGCCAGCATCGGCAGGTGGTCGGTCACCACCACCACGCGCGGCGCCAACTGGCGTCCCAACAGCTCTCCGACGAGGTCACGCAGCGCCGCCGGTGAGTCCTGGGTCCACGCATCGGTGGGCACCACCACGGCGCTCACCACCTGCCCCCAGCGGGGATGGGGAAGTGCCACGACGGCGGCCCGGGCGACCATCGGTGCCGACAGCACTGCCGCCCGCACCTGGTCGGCGGCGACCTTCAATCCGCCGGTGATGATCACATCGTCCACGCGGCCGGTGACCTCCAGTCGCCCATGGCGCAGGTGGCCCAGGTCGGAGGTGGCAAGCCACTTGGTGCCGTTGAGCTGCGACACTCCGGGCTCGCCGTCCAGGTAGCCGCTCATCACCATCGGACCGGCAATCCAGATCGTGCCGCGATCGCTGCCGGCGTCGGGACGCTCACCCAGTGACAGCTCGACCCCCCGCAGCGGCCTGCCGTCGTAGACACAACCCCCGCAGGTCTCGCTCATGCCATAGCTCAGGTGCAGGGCGACGCCCGCGGCGAGCGCCTCGTCGACCAGCTGCCGGTCGGTGGCGGCGCCGCCCACCAGCACGGCCGACAACGAGCGCAACGCGTCGCGCCCGGCCGCATCATCCAGCAGGTCGCGCAGCTGCGTGGGCACCAGCGAGAGGTTCACCCACGCCTCGGGCCGCCCGGCGCGCGCGGCGCCCACCGCCGTGGCCAAGGATGCCGCGTCAAGGTGGTGCACCAGGCCGGGTCGAGTCCCGTCCAGCACGGAGCGGGCCACCACCTGCAGGCCGGCGATGTGGTGGGCGGGCAGCGTCAGCAGCCAGCGTGCCGGACCACCCAGTCGTTGGTCGGTGGCGCGGATGGACGCCCGCAGTTGCGCGGCGGACAGGCCCACCAGACGCCCGTGGCCGGTGGTCGAGCCGGAGGTGCGCATCACCAACCGCACATCGTCCGGCAGACGCACCATGCGTCGCGCGAGGTCGTCGCGCAGCGCCACCGGGTCCTCATCGGGGCCCAGGGGCATCAGCACGGGGGACTCGCGCTCGCACAGCAGCCGATGCACGGCGCCCGCCAGCGCATCGATCGACGACTGCGTGCGCTCGACGCGCAGCAGCTGCACCCTCGAGGCCGGGTCGGGTGTCATCGCAGGCCCCGTGTGGTCACGCCGTCCGCGGCGCAGGTCGGGCCGCCGGTGGGCCGGGATGTCATGGCCGGCTCAGAAGTAGTAGGGATACTTCGACCAGTCCGGCGCGCGGTGCTGCAGGAAGGCGTCGCGTCCCTCCTGGGCCTCCTCGGTCATATATGCCAGGCGCGTCGCCTCGCCGGCGAAGGCCTGCTGGCCGGCGATGCCGTCGTCGATCATGTTGAACGCATACTTCAGCATGCGGATCGACTGCGGCGACTTGGTGGCCACGGTGAGGCCCCAGTCGATCGCCGTGTCCTCGAGCTCGGCATGGGGCACCACCTTGTTGATCACGCCCCAGGCCTCGGCCTCCTGGGGTGTGTAGGGCTCGGCCAGGAAGAAGATCTGGCGGGCGCGCTTGTCGCCCACCTGACGGGCCAGCAGGCCAGCGCCGTAGCCGGCGTCGAACGAGCTCACATTGGCGTCCACCTGCTTGAACACGGCATGTTCGGCGCTGGCGACCGCCAGGTCGCAGACCACCATGAGGGAGTGGCCCCCGCCGGTGGTCCAACCGGGGATCGCCGCGATGATGGGCTTGGGGGTCGAGCGCATCAGGCGCTGCACCTCAAGGATGTGCATCCGTGCCCGACGGCCGCGGTCGATGCGTGAGCGACGCTGCTCGGTCATGCCCGCGGGGTCCGCGCCGCGCTCGCCATAGGGGGTCTGGTCGGCCAGGTACTGGTAGCCGTCGGTGCCGCGCGAGCGCTGGTCACCACCCGAGGAGAAGGCGTAGCCGCCGTCCTTGGGGGAGGGGCCGTTGCCGGTGAGGATGATCGCCGCCACATCGGGCGTGGAGCGCGCATCGTCGATGCAGCGGTAGAGCTCGTCGACGGTGCGGGGATCGAAGCCGTTGCGGATCTCGGGACGATCGATGGCGATGCGCACCACCGGCAGGTCGACGCCGGCCGGGACGCCATCGGCGGCGCCCCGTGAGATCAGTCGGTGGTAGGTGGTGTCGACGAGGGGATCGTCTTCGCTCTGGATCTCGCGCCAGCGCTGCGGGTCAAAGGTGTCGGACACACCGGGAAGGCTGCTCATAGCTGCGAAATTATCACCCGGGCCGACCGGATCGCCCACCGCCACCTCGCCGGGGGTGTCGACACGGACGGGCCCAACCATCACCCGGCGGGCGCTGCCGTGCGGGGCCGCGGACCGGATGCCCAGCGGTCCGGACGCCCCGCAGCTCAGATGTTCTGCAGTTCAGATGTTCTGCGGCGCCGGGCCGGCCTGGTAGACGTTCTCCAGGTCGTGGCCCTGCTCGTCGAGGATGATCGTGGGGATGGCCGGCTCGGCGTTCGAGATGCGGTGCGCATCCAGGGGGAGCTCGGCCCGGGCGGCCTCGTGGCGGTCACGGGCCGCCTGCAGGGGCTCGGCACCGACGATCGTCCCGTCGCTCACCAGCTCGGTCAGCAGCATGCGGTCGTTCGAGCCCACGCGCGGGGCGGCATTGATGCCGATCACCTCCGCCTGCGCCACCCCCTGGTCATCCAGGGCGCGACTGGCGAACTTGCGTCCACCGAGCGTCTTCTTGTTGGTCGAAGCCTTGGCCACATCGGCCATCGGCGCGTTCGGATCGTCCGACAGGGTGCGGGCGACCATCTTGTAGACGAAGCCACAGGTGGGATGGCCCGAGCCGGTGACCAGGCTGGTGCCCACGCCGAAGCCGTCCACCGGGGCACCGCGCAGGGCCGCGATCTGGTATTCGTCGAGGTCGTTGGTGACGATGATCTTGGTCTGCCTGGCACCCAGGGAGTCGAGCAGACGCCGCACGTGCTTCACCTCGGTGCTCAGGTCGCCCGAGTCGATGCGCACGCCGCCGAGCTTGCCGCCGGTCAGCTCCACCGCCTTGTGGATGGCCGCGTCGATGTCGTAGGTGTCCACCAGCAGGGTGGTGTCCGCGCCCAGCCACTCCAGTTGGGCGCGGAAGGCGTCCTCCTCGGTGTCGTAGAGCATGGTGAACGCGTGGGCCGCGGTGCCGCTCACCGGCAGGCCCCAGCGCCGGCCGGCCTCCAGGTCGGAGGTGCCGCTGAAGCCGGCGATCCATGCGGCGCGGGCGGCCGCCACGGCAGCCTCCTCGTGGGTGCGTCGCGCCCCGAACTCCTGGATCGGGCGGCCCTCCGCGGCCATCGTCATGCGGCTGGCCGCCGACGCGATGGCCGAGTCGTGGTTGTAGATCGACAGCATGAGGGTCTCCAGCAGCACCGCCTCGGCGAAGCTGCCCTCCACCTGCAGCAGGGGGGAGCCGCTGAAGAACAGTTCACCCTCGGGATAGCCGGTCACGTTGCCGGTGAAGCGGTAGCTCGCCAGGTATTCGGCCAGCATGTCGTCGGCGACGCCGGCGCCCACCAGGTAGTCGATCTGTTCGTCGTCGAACCGGAAGTTCTCGATCGCCTCGAGTGCCCGACCGGTGCCACCCACCACGCCGTAGCTGCGTCCGCTGGGCAGGCGGCGGGGGAACAGCTCGAACAGGGTGCGGTGGAAGGCCTGGCCGGTGTGCAGGGCAGCCCGCACCATCGTGAGCTCGTACATATCGGTCATCAGAGCCGTGGAGGTCATGGCTCCAGACTAGGGCGCGGGGTGCGCCGCAGGGGGTCACACCGGCGCGGGAGCACCGACTGCGCCCGGATCACCCGGGCCTTTTGCGTGATGGGTAAAGATAGACACATGTCCGAATCTGCACCGATGACTGCCCCGGAAGGTGGCACGGCACTCGCCGAGCGTCCTGCCGAGGATGCCCTCAGCGCCAACCCGTGGGTGACGGTGGTCTGGGACGATCCGGTCAACCTGATGAGCTATGTCACCCACGTCTTCTGTAGCTATTTCCACTATTCCCGCGATCGTGCCGAGCGTCTCATGATGCAGGTGCACATGGAGGGCAAGGCAGTGGTCAGTTCCGGAGGGCGTGAGGAGATGGAACGGGATGTGAACGCCATGCACGGCTTTGGCCTGTGGGCAACAGTGTCGCGGGCCGAATGATGCATGGTTTCCGGCGCCGCCGCGGCCAGCTCACCTGCACCTTCGAGGACACGGAGTTGACGATCCTGTGCTCCCTGACCAAGACATTGCTCCAATTGCTGCGCTCCGATGCGATGCCGCCGGTGCGTGCCAGCTCCTGGAATGATTCCAGCGATTGCTCTCCCGAGGCCCTGTTCGCCGAGCTGGAGAACCAGATGGGGTGCGAGGTCAAGGCCGATTTCGCCACCAATCCCGAGGTTGACCCCGTGTTGCGTCGCCTCTTCCCCGATGCCTACCGCGACGACGAGGGCGCCTCCACCGAGTTCCGCCGCTTCAGCCAGGCCTCCGAGCGTGACGAGAAGCTCGACGCGGCCGTTGCCATGCTGTCCGATATGAACCAGGTGGGCCACGACGGGCGCTGCGCCGTGCCTGACGAGCATGTCAACGACTGGCTCAAGACGCTGACCGCGCTGCGGGTGGCGGTGGCCGTGCGACTGGGCATCAAGACCTCAGCCGACGCCGACGAGTTGGGCGAACTGCCCGATGAGGATCCCCGTACCGCCGTCTTCTCCATCTATGAATGGCTGGGCTGGGTGCAGGAATCCCTGCTCGACTGCCTGCACTGACCCCGGGCGCCCGCGCGGCGCCCACGGCGGCAGTGTGGCCGGTCGGCCGATCCCGACGATTCAGGGTGCCCGTCTAGAGTTGGTCGGGTGAACAGGGACGTCAACGCGCCGATCGGAATCTTCGACTCAGGATTCGGCGGGCTCACCGTGGCCCGGGCCGTGGTCGACCTGCTGCCCCGCGAGGACATCATCTACCTGGGCGACACCGCCCGTGCCCCCTACGGTCCCCGTCCGATCGCCGAGGTGCGCGAGTTCGTGCTGCAGGCGCTCGACAGCCTGGTCGCCCGGGGCGTGAAGTCGCTGGTGATCGCCTGCAACACCGGATCATCGGCAGCCCTGCACGACGCGCGTGAGCGCTACGACCTGCCGATCACCGAAGTGGTGCTGCCGGCCGCCCGCAAGGCCGCCCGGATCACCCGCAACGGACGCGTCGGGGTGATCTGCACCCGCGGCACCGCCATCTCGCGGTCGTACAACGATGCCCTGGCCGCCTCGCCGGTGAAGCTGTTCACCCAGGTGTGCCCGCGCTTCGTGGAGTTCGTGGAGGCCGGCATCACCACCGGCCCCGAGGTGCTGCAACTCGCCCGTGAATACCTCGCGCCCCTGCAGGCCGACGACATCGACACCCTCATCCTGGGCTGCACCCACTACCCGCTGCTGTCCGGGGTGATCAGCTATGTGATGGGTGAGGACGTCACCCTGGTGTCCAGCTCCGATGAGTGTGCCCGCGCCGTGTTCGCCGAGCTCACCCGCGACGACCTGCTGCGCACCGAACCCCACGAGCCGCAGCGTGAATTCTTCACCACCGGCGACCCCGCCCAGTTCGGTGGCCTGGGGCGTCGCCTCATGGGTGGCTTCGTCAATGGCGTGCGCCAATTGAGGTTGTCCGAACCCGCCGAGTTGTGAGCCCCGGGCAGCCGGGTCAATGGCCCGGCGCACCCTCGGGGTGGGCCTGTAGCGAAAGTGTCCGGCCCGGTGCGGGTGAGGGTTGTCGCGAGCGTCTGCGGCCCGGTCCGGCCAGCATTGGGCGAACGGGGCATCACAGGTAGATTTGCAGGCGTGTCTGAATCGACGAAGTCCGTAACGCGGAGCGATGGCCGGTCACTTGATCAGCTGCGTCCCGTTTCCATCACCCGGCACTGGCTTGACCATGCCGAGGGCTCATGCCTCATCGAGGCCGGCCGCACCCGGGTGCTCGTGGCGGCGTCGGTCACCGAGGGCGTGCCGCGTTGGCGCAGGGGCTCCGGTCTCGGCTGGGTGACCAGCGAATACGAAATGCTGCCGCGCGCCACCAATACCCGCAATGACCGCGAGTCGCGGCGCGGCAAGATCAGCGGCCGCACCCACGAGATCAGCCGCCTCATCGGCCGCAGCCTGCGCGCCGTCATCGACTACAAGGCGCTGGGTGAGAACACCATCGTCGTCGACGCCGACGTGCTGCAGGCCGACGGCGGCACCCGCACCGCCTCGATCACCGGCGCCTATGTAGCCCTCCACGACGCCGTCGAGTGGCTGCGCGAGCGTGGCTCGCTGGCAGGCGAGCCCCTCACCGGCTCCGTCTCGGCCATCTCGGTGGGCATCGTCAAGGGCGTGCCGATGCTCGACCTGGCCTACGACGAGGACTCGACCGCCGACGTCGACATGAACATCGTGGCCACCGGCACCGGCGACTTCGTCGAGGTGCAGGGAACCGCCGAGGGCGCCACCTTCGACCGCAAGCTGCTGGGACGCCTGCTCGACCTGGCCGACAAGGGAAATCGTGAGCTGACCGACCTGCAACAACGCGTGATCGCCGCCGCCGACGGGAAGGCCCAGCTATGACCTCTGAAGTGCTGTTGGCCACCAACAACGCCAAGAAGCTCACCGAGCTGCGCCGGATCATCGTCGAATATGACATGGACATCCAGGTGCTCTCGCTGAAGGACATCGCCAGCTATCCCGAGCCGGAGGAGACCGAGTGGACCTTCGAGGGCAACGCCCTCATCAAGGCCCGCCAGGGAATGATCCACTCCGGACTGCCCGCACTCGCCGACGATTCCGGCCTGTGCGTCGACGCCCTGGGCCACATGCCCGGGGTACGCAGCTCGCGCTGGGACGGCCCCGAGCAGGAGGACATCGCCAACATGGAGTTGGTGCTGCGCCAGATCGAGGACGTGCCCCGCGGGCGTCGTCAGGCCCAATTCGTGTCGGTGATGGCGCTGGTGATGCCCGATGGCCGCGAGTTCACCACCCGGGGTGAGATGACCGGGCACCTGACCACGCGCCCGAAGGGCTCCCACGGATTCGGCTACGACCCGATCTTCGTGCCCGACGAGCAGGTTCCCGATTCCGAGGGACGCCTGCGCACCGCCGCCGAGATGTCGGCTGCCGAGAAGGACGCGATCAGCCATCGCGGACGTTCCGTGCGCGCCATGCTGCCGATCCTGGCGGCCCAGCTCGGCCTTGCGGCCCCCAAGGAACTCGACGACGAGGAAGAGATCGTCCCCGGATCGCAGAACTCCGGTCCGGCCCCCACCGCACCGCCCAGCGAATGGACCGCCTCCATCCCGGCGGTCGGCAAGCCCACGAGCGGTGCCAACCTGGGCGACCTGCCATCGGGCGGCGTCACCCCCCTGGAGCCCTGATATGCGTCAATACCTTGACCTGCTCACCCGCGTGATGGACGAGGGCATCGACAAGTCCGACCGCACCGGCGTCGGCACCCGCAGCGTCTTCGGCCACCAGATGCGCTTCCACCTGGCCGACGGCTTCCCGCTGGTCACCACCAAGAAGATCTACACCCGTGGCGTGTTCGGCGAGCTGCTGTGGTTCCTGCGCGGCGACACGAACATCGGCTGGCTGCACCGCAACAATGTGCACATCTGGGACGAATGGGCCGACGAGAACGGCGACCTGGGGCCCGTCTACGGCCACCAGTGGCGCAGCTGGCCGGTGCCCGGTGGCGGCCACGTCGACCAGCTCGCCAAGGTGATCGACCAGATCAAGAACGACCCCAATTCACGCCGCCTGGTGGTCTCGGCCTGGAACGTGGCCGAGGTCGACGACATGGCGCTTCCGCCCTGCCACCTGCTGTTCCAGTTCTACGTGACCCCCGGCGAGGACGGGCAGCCCGGCAAGCTGTCCTGCGGGCTCTACCAGCGCAGCGCCGACCTGTTCCTGGGCGTGCCGTTCAACATCGCGAGCTACGCCCTGCTCACCCACATGGTGGCGCAGGTGTGCGGCCTGGGCGTCGGCGACTTCGTCCACACCCTGGGTGATGCGCACATCTACCACAACCACTTCGACCAGGTGGCCGAACAGCTGTCCCGCACGCCCAAGGCGCTGCCGCGGTTGGCGCTCAACCCGCAGGTGAGGAACATCGACGAGTTCGAGCTGTCCGACATCACCGTGGAGGGCTACGAACCCGACCCCGCCATCAAGGCCCCCATCGCCGTGTGAGCCTTCCGCCGGGTGGCCACGGGGGCTGCGACCCCGGCTTGAGGTCGCCCACGGCCCGCGCGTCCATTCCTGAGTTGCCCACATTCCATGAGCCGAACCACCGAGGAGCAGATGATGACCGATGCGAGTGCAAGCCATGACAATGCCCCCAAGCGGGTGCTGCGCGACGAGGACGCCCCCGGGGTGGTCGCGATCGCCGTGGTGGCGACCAATGGCGTGATCGGCGATGGGCACGACCAGCCCTTCAAGTTCCCCGAGGACTGGGCCCGCTTCAAGCGCGTGACGCTCGGCCATCCGCTCATCATGGGACGACGCACCCACGACGCCATGGGCTTGCTCACCGGACGCACCAACATCGTCGTGAGTCGCACACCCCAGGCCGTCACCTGGCCCGATCAGGCGCCGGAGGGCTCCCATGGCATCGCCGTCTCGAGCATCGAGGAGGCACTCGCGGTGGCCTCGGGGCTGGACCAGCGCATCTACGTGATCGGCGGGGGACAGATCTACAAGGCCGCCTGGGACTGGCTGACCGACCTCGACATCACCGCCGTGCACGAACCGGCCGACGGCTCGGTCACCTTCCCCGAGATCAGCGCGCAGGACTGGTCGCAGACCAGCAGCGAGCCGCACGGGGAGTTCGACTTCGTGCACTATGCGCGCATCAGCGCACCGCGTCCGCTGCCCCCCGCCACGGGGGACGCGGTCGCCGACCACTGAGCGATGCGGGCCACGGCCAGCATCCTGCACCTCGACCTCGACGCCTTCTTCGCCTCGGTTGAGCAACGCGACAAGCCGTCCCTGCGCGGCAAGCCGGTTGCCGTCGGGGGCGTCGGGGACCGCGGAGTGGTGGCCACCGCCAGCTATGAGGCCCGCAAGCTCGGCCTGCATTCGGCGATGAGCACCTCCCAGGCCCGTCACCTGGCGCCGCACGCCGCCTATCTCAGCCCGCGGGGCGACGCCTACCGGCAGTCGAGCCGCATCGTGATGGCCCTGTTGGGCGAGCTCAGCCCGCTCGTGGAGCCCCTGAGCATCGACGAGGCCTTCGTTGACCTGGAGGCCGGCGGCCAGGACACCAGCCCCGAGGCGATCGCCGGCCTGGTGCGTGAGCTGCGCGCCGAGATCGTCCATCGCACCGAGGGCCTGCACGCATCGGTCGGTGTCGGCACCAGCAAGTTGATGGCCAAGCTCGGCAGCGAGCGGGCCAAGCCGAATGGGCAGTTGATCGTGCCACCGGGTAGCGAACGCGATGTGCTGTCGCCGCTACCGGCCAACGCCATCCCCGGGGTCGGGCCGGCCACCATGGACCGGCTGTCACGGTTGGGGATCCGCACCGTGGGTGACCTGCGGGAGGCCAGCGTCGCGGAGCTGGTGCGCGAGCTGGGGCAGGCCGTGGGGGAGTCATTGCACGTGCTTGCCTCGGGACGCGACGACCGGGCGGTGAGCCCACGCGGCGAGGCGAAGTCGATCTCGGTGGAGGACACCTTCGACTCCGACCTCACCGATCCGGCAGTCATCGCCTCGGTGATCGAGCGCGATGCGCGCGCGGTGGCCGGCAGGCTCACCCGGGCGGGCCTGTTCGCCCGCACCGTCACCGTGAAGGTCCGACTGGCCGACTTCACGACGCTGTCCCGCTCACGCACGCTGTCAGGCGCCACGGACAACCCGGAGCGGATCGCGGCGACGGCCCAGGCGCTGATCACCGGCGTGCGCATCGGGCAGGGATTCCGCCTGATCGGCGTCGGCGTGGGCGGCTTCGCGCAGGCCGCCCAGGAAGAGCTGTTCGTGCTCGACGACCAGCAGGCATCCGTGGCCCCGGTCATGGAGGAACGCCAGGTGGCCTCCGCGCTGCGGCGGGGCTCCCAGAGCTGGTCACCCGGGGCCGAGGTGGAGCATGACGAGCACGGCCGCGGCTGGGTGTGGGGATCGGGCCTGGGAGTGGTGACGGTGCGCTTCGAGACGCGTCGCACCGGGATCGGACCCGTGCGCTCCCTGCGTGCCGACGACCCCGCCCTGCATCGCGCCGGCCTGCTGCCGATGGAATTCGACCACCCGGACGAGGAGGCCGAGCCCGAACACGGACCCGGCTGGGCCCGCCTGCGTCCGACGTCGCCGACCCCGGATACAGGGGCAGACAGGGGGACGAGCACCCCCGGTACCTCCGACCCCGGCTGAGGGATCGGCGGTGGACCCGTGCCTGGCCGGGGGAAACACGGCGAGACAAGAGCAGGGCCGGATAGGAACATGGCCAGGCAGAAACACGGCTCGGCAGGAACACGGCCGGCCGGGTACATGGGGGGAGACAGGAACAGGGCGCCGTCCGCAGCTGCGGACGGCGCCCTGTTCACATCAGGAGATTCACGGGAGTGAGCGAATGCCTATGACGGATCCCATTCAAATCCGGGAACCGACTTGGCATAGGTCGACAAGAACTCCATCGACGCCTCCAGGGCGCTGGTGCGCTGCTCCGCAACCTCGTGTTCGAGCTTGTGGCCCAGCTTCAGCAGCTCGGGCGTGGACCGCAGCGAATCCAGAACAGCGCTCTGGATCTGCGACCACATCCAATCCACCTGCTGATCGGCGCGATACTGCTTGAGGCCCACCGTCTTGTCCACCCAGTCACGGTGTTCGACAACGGCCTTCCACACATCATCCAGCCCATCACCGGTGTAGGCCGAGCAGGTGAGCACCGGAGTGCGCCACCCATCGGCCTCGTCGTTGATGAGCTTCATGGCGATGGACAGATCGCGCGCGGTCACCCGCGCCTCGCCGGCATTGTCCCCGTCGGCCTTGTTCACGGCAATCACATCGGCGAGCTCCAGAATGCCTCGCTTGATGCCCTGCAGCTGGTCGCCCGAACCGGTGAGCGCAAGCATGAGGAAGGTATCCACCATGCCCGACACCGCCACTTCGGACTGACCCACACCGACCGTCTCGACGATCACCGTGTCATAGCCTGCGGCCTCGACGATGATCATCGCCTCCCGCGTCGCCCGCGCCACGCCACCGAGGTGGCCTGCCGAGGGCGAGGGGCGGATGAAGGCGCTGTCGGACTCAGCCAGCTTGCCCATGCGGGTGCGGTCGCCCAGGATCGAGCCGCCGGTGCGCGAACTGGACGGGTCAACCGCCAGCACCGCGACCTTGTGGCCACGATCGATGAGCCGCACGCCCATGGCGTCGGTGAACGTCGACTTGCCGGCCCCCGGCACCCCCGTCAGGCCAACGCGGATGGCGTTGCCCGAATGGGGGAGCAGGGCGGCGAGCAGCTCGCGAGCCAACGGCCGGTGAGCCGGCAGTGTTGACTCGACGAGCGTGATCGCACGCGCGAGGCCCGGGCGCTTGTTGGCGAGGACCTCGTCAACAAGCTCGGGGACATTGAACGGCCTAGGCATCGAGCGAAGCCCGCAGTTTCTTGACCAGCGAGATCGCCGACTCCGGAATGACGGTGCCGGGGGTGTAGATCTCCACGGCGCCGTCCTTACGCAGCTCGTCGAAGTCCTGCTCAGGGATCACGCCGCCCACGGTGATGAGGATGTCGGGACGTCCGAGCTTGTCCAGCTCCTTGCGCAGGGCCGGAACCAGCGTCAGATGCCCGCCGGCGAGCGACGAAACGCCCACCACGTGCACATCGGCCTCGACGGCCTGACGTGCGGTCTCCTCCGGGGTCTGGAACAGCGGGCCCACGTCGACGTCGAAACCGAGGTCGGCATAGGCGGTGGCGATGACCTTCTGGCCACGGTCGTGACCGTCCTGGCCCATCTTGGCCAGCAGGATGCGAGGACGACGGCCCTCGGCCTGCTCGAATTCCTCAACGAGCTCGCGTGCTTCCTCAACCTCAGGCGTGTTCTTCACTTCCTTCGAGTACACACCGGAGATGGTGCGAATCTGGGCGGTGTAGCGTCCGAAGACCTTCTCGAGCGCGTCGCTCATCTCGCCGACCGTCGCCATGGCGCGGCCAGCGTCGATGCACAGCTTCAGCAGGTTGCGATCCGGATCCTTGTCGTCGGGGTTGCCGGCGGCCCAGGTGATCTTGTCGAGGGCGGCCTTGACCTTCTCGGGATCGCGCTCGGCGCGCAGCTTGACCAGCTTGGCCTTCTGCTCGGCGAGCACCGTGGAGTTGTCCACCTTGAGCACATCGAGCGGCGGCTCGTGCTCCAGGCGGTACTTGTTCACGCCGATCAGCGGCTGGCGGCCGGAGTCGATGCGTGCCTGGGTGCGGGCGGCGGCTTCCTCGATGCGCATCTTGGGGATGCCCTTTTCGATGGCCTTGGCCATGCCGCCGACCTTCTCGACCTCCTGGATGTGACCCCATGCCTTGCGGGCCAGGTCCCAGGTGAGCTCCTCGACGTATGCCGAGCCGCTCCACGGGTCGATCACGCGCGTCGTGCCCGATTCCTGCTGCAGGAACAGCTGGGTGTTACGGGCGATGCGGGCGCTGAAATCGGTCGGCAGGGCGATGGCCTCGTCGAGCGAGTTCGTGTGCAGCGACTGGGTATGGCCCTGGGTGGCGGCCATGGCCTCGATGCAGGTACGCACGACGTTGTTGTAGACGTCCTGGGCGGTCAGCGACCAACCGGAGGTCTGCGAGTGGGTGCGCAGGCTCATCGACTTCGGGTTCTTCGGCCCGAACTGATGCACCAGCTTGGCCCACAACATGCGCGCGGCACGCAGCTTGGCAACCTCCATGAAGAAGTTCATGCCGATGCCCCAGAAGAAGGACAGACGCGGCGCGAACTGGTCGACATTGAGGCCCACCGACTCGCCGGCGCGGATGTAGTCAACACCGTCGGCCAGGGTATAGGCCATCTCGATGTCGGCCGTGGCGCCGGCTTCCTGCATGTGGTAGCCGGAAATGGAAATCGAATTCCACTTCGGCATATTGGCACTCGTGTAGGCGAAGATCTCAGAGATGATTCGCATACTCGGCTGCGGCGGGTAGATGTAGGTGTTACGAACCATGAACTCCTTGAGGATGTCGTTCTGGATCGTCCCGGCGAGCTGCTCGGGCTTGACGCCCTGCTCCTCGGCGGTCACCACATAGAGGGCCAGGATCGGCAGCACGGCGCCGTTCATGGTCATGGACACGCTCATCTGGTCCAGCGGAATGCCGGCGAACAGCTCGCGCATGTCATAGATGGAGTCGATGGCCACACCGGCCATGCCGACGTCACCGGCGACGCGGGGATTGTCCGAGTCGTAGCCACGGTGGGTGGGCAGGTCGAAGGCAACCGACAGGCCCTTCTGGCCGGCCGCAAGGTTGCGGCGGTAGAAGGCGTTCGACTCCTTGGCCGTGGAGAAACCGGCGTACTGGCGAATCGTCCAGGGACGGAACGCGTACATGGTTGCATACGGGCCGTGGACGAACGGCGGGATACCTGCGTAGGTGTCCAGCCAGTCCATGTCCTTGTAGACGTCTTCGTTGAACAGGGTGCCAACCGGAATCTGCTCGGCCGTCTCCCACGCCTCTCCGGTGCCGGCCTTGGCGGCCAGTTCCTCGAAGCGTCGTGCGGCATCAGCAGGAACCGGGGCATTGCCGAGGTCAACTGAATCAAAACGGGGCAGAGTGCTCACTTCGCGACTCCCAAGATATCAAGGGTGGAGGACAGGGTGTCGACGACATCCATGCCCATAAACAGGCGTCCGTCGATCAGCTTCTCGGCCTCGGCGGCGTCATCACCGAACTCCTTGAAGGCGCCCGACAGGTACAGGGCCTTTGCGCCGGCGGCCTTGAGTGCCTTGGCGACCTCAAGTCCCTGCTGCGCGTAGACCTTGGCGGACGAGCAGAGGTCGGCCACCTGGGCGCCCGACTTCTTGAATGCCTCGACGATCTCGGCGGTGGTGCCGCCTTCGACCTGCGGGGTGTCGATGCCGGCGATGTGCCACACCGGGCTCGAGAAGCCCTCGCGGCCACCGAAGTCGCGACGGGTGCCCAAGCAGGCCAGGAACACCTTGGGGCGCTCGGAGACGCTGGTGGAGCGATCCATCAGCTGCTCGAACACCTCGGAGTCGCGATGCCAGGCCAGGCCCTTGCGCGCCGGAGCGGCGGGGAACGGCTTGGTCTCGATGCTGCGGGCCCCGATCATCGGGAACTCGCTGACCGCGGTGATCGGCTGCTTGCGGTTGGCCAGGCGCTTGGCGCGCTCGGCATTGCAGGCGTCGAGCACCTTGGTGACGTGCTCGGTCATGACGGCCTTCGACATGCCACCGAGCTTCTCGACCTCCTGGAATTCCTTCCAGGCGGCGTCGGCCAGGCTGCGGGTGAGCGACTCGACGTAGTAGGAGCCACCGGCCGGGTCGTTGACGCGGCCGATGTTCACCTCTTCGGCGAGCACGATGCCCGTGTTGCGCGCGATGCGCAGCGGGAAGTCGTCCTCCGGCAGGCCGAGGGCCTGGGTGAAGGGCAGCGTCGTGATCGACTCGGCCCCACCAACGGAGGCGGAGAAGGTGGCAATCGAACCGCGAAGGATGTTGACATAGGGGTCTTCGCGCGTGAGCTCACGCCAGCTGGTGATCGCATTCTGGCGGGCGCCGCGCTTGTCCTCGTCCACGCCGAAGACCTCGCCGATGCGGGCCCATGCCTCGCGCAGGGCGCGAAGACGGGCGATCGTGAGGAACTGGTCGTGGGTGGCGGTGACACGGAAGTTGATCGTGTCGAAGGCCTCGGTGGCGGTGAAGCCCTGCTCGACCAGGGCGCGCACGTACTCCGCGCCGGTGGCCAGTGCCCAGGCGAGCTCTGCCACGTCGCCGGCACCGGCGTTGTGGTAGATGTTCGCGTCGATCGTGACGGCGCGCGAGTCCGGCGAGAACTTCGCCAGGCGGCGCACCCAGTCACCGAGCACGGTCAGATCCGGCTCGGTGCCCTGCAGGGCTGCGAAGCCGATGGGATCCAGGCCCAGGTTGAGGGCCAGGTCCTTCGCCGGCTTGTCGGAGCGCTCGTAGACGCTCACCAGGGCCTCGGCGGCGGCACCCTGGTCGTAGCGGCTGAAGACCTCCACCTTGGTCATTTCCAGCAGGACGTCGGAGAGGACCTCGTCGAGGTGCTCGGGTGCGATCGCGTCGGGATCAACGCGCAGCAACAGGGAGGTGACGCCACGCTCCAGGCCTTCGAGGATCGCCTTGCGGGTGAACTTCTCGTCGGGATCCTCGTGCAGGGCGCGCACGTCCCAGGCATCCATGTCGCCGTTGCGCACCGTGGTGCCGCGGGTGAAGGGGGTGACGCCGGGGTAACCCAGCTTCTTCGGCGCGTCCTTCGGACGGTACATCGGCACGATGTCGATGCCATCGACGGTGTGAACCGTCAGGCGCTTCAGACACTCGGCGAAGGTCAGCTGCTTCTCCGGTGGACGACCACGGTTGAATACCTTCTCAACTTCGCGCTCCCACTGCTCCTCAGTGGCCTTGGGGAAATCCCCGGCCAGACTGAGTGTGGTGGGAGTGAGGTCGTCAGTGTCGGCGGGGTTGGTCCCCTGATCCGTGCTGCTCATGCGACTCCTGCTCCTGAAAGGGTCAAGGCACCCCGAGGGGTGCCGGTAACTGATTGCCGGGCGATGCGATGCCGGGCATGCCATGCGGGGCATGGCACCACCAACAGCGCGACCGGGTCCTCGTGGGCGGCGATCAGGCCGTCCGGGGTCGGGGACCCACGGTGCCCGGGGGCTGCGCCGCAGTGGCAGGGGAGCGAGGCGTTAACCTCGCGCTGCGTGGGGGCGTGCTTGCGGGCCACGTTGCCGACAATGTGATTCACAGGTGCTCCTCGGCATCTGAAATCGTCCCCGAATGCCAAACACGGCCCTCCCGGGCCGGATCGGACATCTGGAAACGCGAGGGCGTCAACAGATGTTGTCGCTGCTGGCAGGTCTTCGGACTCATGGGCATTGCGAGATCACTCCCGACTTCCTCCACTACTACTTCCCAGGCGTTGCCGCCCAGTGCCTTACGTTGTGTCGTTCCCATTGACCGCTGCGGGACAGTTCCGGAATTACACCGGATTCCCTCTTGCGACGACTGCCGTGGGGCAGCCGAACCAGCACTACTAGCCTACACAAGTTCCGCCTCGGGCGGACAGGCCCTCACTCACTCGCGCGCGCTCGCGCGTGGGCGCGCCCGGGTGCGCGCGAGGTCGGGCGCAGACGCTCCCGGGCACCGGATGATCGATGTGGAAGACTGAGCGCGGCAACGAGCGCGAGGAATGCCGGTGACCGGGGGCCATGGCCGCCCGGGAGTCCGCGACGGTCCCGCCACTGTGAGCCGGTGAAGCCGGCGAGTCAGACACTCCGCCGGTGCCGCTGACCATTGGGCGAGGTACCTGAGGAGGCCACATGGCTGACCATGACGTGCACGAGGACGACGAGCGCCGGCTGATCGGCGTGGGCGTTGGCCCGGGCGATCCGGAACTTGTGACGCTGAAGGCATTGCGTGCCCTGCGGGCTGCTGATGTCATCCTGGTGCCGGCCACCGAGCGGTCATCGGCCAGCGGGCCGGGCCGGGCCGAGAAGATCGTGCTCGACGTGGCCCCCGAGGTCGCCGAGCGCATCGTGCGGGTGCCGTTCTCGATGGCGCAGCGTCGTGGTGTCGGTCCGAAGCGCAGTGGCAGCTGGCAGGCCAGCGCCCGGGCTGCCCTCGACGCCTTCGAGGGCGGGGCCCGTGCCGTGGTGCTGGCCACCGTGGGCGATCCGAGCGTGTACTCCACCTTCAGCTACCTGCGCGGCACCGTCGCCGAGGCGCTTGCCGACATCGCCTTCGAGGTGATCCCGGGCATCACCGCCATGCAGGCCATCTCGGCGGCCAGCGACCTGCCCCTGGTGGAGGGACGCGAGATCCTGGCGCTGGTGCCGGCCACGGTGGGTCCGGAGCGCCTTGACGCCGTGCTCGACGTCGCCGATTCGGTGACCATCTACAAGGGCGGACGCACCCTGCCGCAGGTGATCGCCCAGTTGAACGCCCACGATCGCAACTCGGTGGTGGGCACCGACGTCTCCCTGCCCACCCAGAGCCTCGTCGATGCCGACGAGCTGTCCGCCGACGAGACCCTGCCTTATTTCTCCACCATCCTGTCGGTGCCGAAGCGCAAGTCCACCGGGGGAGCCCTGTGAGCCGGCGCGACGAAGGAGACCAGAAGACCATGAGCGATACCCGCTCGCACGAGCCCGACCCCGCTGCCGGGAACGAGGCGGCCCCGTTGCGCGGCAAGGTCGTGTTCGTGGGTGCGGGCCCCGGTGCCGCTGACCTGATCAGCGTGCGGGGTGCCCACGTCATCGCGCAGGCCGACATCATCATCTGGGCATCCAGCTTGGTGCTGCCCGACGTGGTGGCCGACCACAAGCCGGGCGCCGAACTGGTCGATTCGGCGGCACTGTCGCTGGAGGACCTCGAGCCGCTGCTGACCCGTGCCCATGACGAGGACCTGCTGGTTGCCCGCGTGCACACCGGCGATCCCTCGATCTACGGCGCCACCGCCGAGCAGCGCGACCTGTGTCGCAGCCTCGACCTGGCGTTCGAGACGGTGCCGGGCATCTCGGCCTTCTCCGCGGCCGCCGCCCGGATGAACGTCGAGTTGACGGTGCCCGAGGTGAGCCAGTCGATCACCATCACGCGCCTGGAGGGCGGCCGTACGCCGATGCCCGAGGGGGAGACCATCGCCTCCTTCGCGGCCCACGGCGCCACCATGGCCGTCTACCTGTCGGCGGCGCGCAATCGTGCGCTCCAGGAGGCGCTGATCGAGGGCGGCTATGCACCCGCGACTCCGTGCATCATCGGGTTCGAGGTCACCTGGCCCGGCGAGATGATGCTGCGCTGCCGCCTCGACGAGCTGTCCGACACCATGCGCGAACACAAGCTGTGGAAGCACACCATCGTGCTCGTGGGTCCGGCGCTGGCCGAGGGCCCCATTGCCACGCGCAGCCACCTGTACCACCCCGGATTCCGCCACGAATACCGCGACGCCGAGCCGCAGGCCAGCAAGGAGCTGAGGGAACACGGTGCCCTCGGCATCAATGCGGACAGTTCCAAGGCCATCAACCAACACGGCGCCGGCAACGACACCACCGGGGCACACCGATCGACAGAAGGCGAGCAGGCATGATTCGCGTACATGGTTTCCTCGGCGGCATCAGTGAGGCCCTGCGCGCCGATCTGGCGACTGCCGACCTGGTGGTCGGTGGGCGCCGTCAGCTTGACGACGCCGGCGTGCTCGCCGCCCAGCGGGTCGAGCTGGGCGCCCTGGCCCCGGCCATCGAGCGCTTGAAGGCCCTGGATGACGACAAGCTGGCGGTGGTGATCGCGTCCGGTGACCCGGGATTCTTCGGCATCCTGCGTCCGCTGCGCCGTGCCGGCCTGCACTGCGAGGTGGTGCCCACCATCACCTCACTGCAGGCCGCCTTCGCGGCCGTGGCCCTGCCCTGGGACGATGCCCAACTGGTGAGCGCCCACTCGGGCGGCATCGAGGCAGCGATCCGCATCGCCGGGGTGCATCCGAAGGTCGGCGTGCTCACCGCCCCCGGCAAGGGACTCGCCCAACTGGTGGCAGCCCTTCGCGGCCGCGACAAGCACTTCGTGGTCGCCGAGCGACTCGGCGAGGCCGACGAGCGCGTCCGCGTGTTCGACGAGGCTGCTGCCCTGACCGTGGACGAGGATGACCTGGCCAGCCCCTATGTGGTGCTCATCCTCGACGCCGCCCCCGAGTCCGCCGAGGCAGTGGGCCACAGCCCGCAGCTGGCCGGCGACCCGAATGCCCCGGGCCCCGATGATCCCAAGCCGGCAAGCAATACCCGTGCCGACGGCTCGGACCGCGCCCCGATCATCGGCCAGGTGGTCAACACCACCCGCGCCCGTCACCAGGCCGACCAGATCGACCAGGCCCTCGGCGTCGAGTCGAAGCGCTACGACGGCCCCGCCTCGGCAGGCCTGGTGGCCGCCTGGGGCGAATGCGACCTGATCGTCTCCCACCTGGCACTGGGCGCCACCACGCGCCTCATCGCGCCACTGCTGGCCGACAAGCACACCGACCCCGGCGTCGTCGTGGTCGATGAGGCAGGACACTTCGCGGTGCCGCTGGTGGGCGGCCACATCGGGGGAGCCAATGAGCTGGCCCGCCGCATCGGCGAGGCGCTGGACGCCACCGCCGTGGTCTCGACGGCCACCGACTCGCTGGGCATCCCGGCGCTCGACCAGCTCGGCTGGGCGGTCAGCGGCGACGTCGCCGGTGTCACCGCCGCCATCATCGACGGCGCCCCGGTCTCGGTGCTGCGCGAGCACCTGTGGCCGATGCCGCCCCTGCCGGGCAATGTCCTGGTGCCCGCCCCCGGCGAGCCGGCCGCACCCGGAACCGTGGGGCGCGTCGTGGTCACCGACCGCGCCGCGCCAACAGCAGGCGGCGCATCAGACGACCAGCTGCCCACGGTGGTCCTGCATCCCGACAGCCTGGTCGTCGGCATGGGCTGCAACAAGGGCACGTCGGTGGAGGCGCTGCGCGAGCTGCTTGACGCGACGCTGGCCGGTGCCGGCCTGGCGAAGGAATCCATCGCGGCGCTGGTCAGCGTCGATGCGAAGGCCGGCGAGCTGGGCTTGATCAAGCTGGCCGACGAGCTGGGCGTGCCCTATGTCACCTATCCCGCCGATCAGCTCGCCGAGCAGGACGCGCCGAACCCCTCGGCCGTCGTGGAACGCGAGATCGGGAGCGGCTCCGTGTCGGAGGCCAGTGTGCTGGCCCGCGGTGCCGAGTTGATCGTCGAGAAGCACAAGAGCACTGAGGCCACCTGCGCCATCGGACGCATCCCTGCGCGCGGTCGCCTGCACGTGGTCGGTCTTGGCCCCGGTTCGCGTGACCTGCTCACCCCGCGCGCCGCCAATGTGGTGCGTCATGCCAACCTGGTGGTCGGCTATGGACCCTATGTGCGTCAGGTGCGCGACCTGGTCAGTCCCCATGCCGAGGTGATGGCCACCAAGATGGGCACCGAGGAGCAGCGCACCCGCGCGGCCATTGACGCCGCCCGCTCCGGGCTGGATGTGGCCTTCCTGTCGGGCGGTGACCCGGCGATCTATGCGATGGCCAGCCCCACCCTCGAGATGGGCACCGACGGGGTCGACGTCGACATCGTGCCGGGGGTCACCGCCGAGCTGGCGGCCTCCGCGATCCTGGGGGCACCGCTCGGCCACGACCACGCCACCATCAGCCTGTCCGACCTGCACACCGACTGGGATCTCATCCTCAAGCGGGTGCGGGCCGCGGCACAGGGCGATTTCGTGATCACGCTGTACAACCCGCGCTCCCGCTCGCGCATCCACCAACTGCCCGATGCCCTGGCGATCATTGCCGAATACCGCGGCCCGGATACCCCTGTCGCCTCGGTGTCGCAGGCGGAGCGGCCGCAACAGCATGTGCACATGTCGTCGCTGGCCGACTTCCAGCCCGAATGGGTCGACATGAACACCATCGTGATCGTCGGCTCCGACACCACCACCTTCGCCACCAGCGGTGAGGGGCGTCGCATCATCGTGACGCCGCGCGACTACCACTGGATGGACGGCGCGGTGAGCGGCCACAAGCGGCTCAACTACCCGCACGGCAGCCGCCCCCGTGTGTCGCGTGCCGAGTTCAAGGGGCAGGCCGCCCCGCAGGCCGACGCCGCGCAGCCCCAGTCCGCCCTGCCCCAGGTCACCCAGTCCCGGACCACGGCTGCCCAGCCCGGCTCCGATGTCCCCACCCAGGAGGATTCCCATGACTGATCTCGTCCCACTGGTCATTGCCGCGCACGGCACCCGTGACGCACAGGGCCTGGCCCAGACACGCGCCTTCGCCGACGAGGTGCGGGCGGCCCTGCCCGGGGTGCACGTGGAGCTCGGTTTCGTCGAACTGGCGGAACCTGACGTGGCCGGTGCCGTGCACAATGCACTGGCCCACATCCCCCACGCCGTACCCTCCGACGAGCCCGAGTTGGTGGTGCTGCCGCTCATGCTCAACACGGGCGGACACGTCAACAGTGACATCCCCGAGTTCATCGAGGCCGGACGCGACGGCCACCGGGTGTCCTACGGCGGACCCCTCCTGCCCGATCCGCGTGTGCGCCAGGTGCTCGAGAAGCGCATCAATACGGCGCTCGCGCCTGCCGATGGCCCGGCGTGGCGCGCCGACGACACCAGCCTGGTGCTGGTGGGGCGCGGTGCCCTCACCACGCGGGCCAACGCGGAGCACTACCGCCTCACCCGCTATGTCGGCGAGGAGGTCGGCTTCGCCGGTGCCTTCCCGTCGTTCATCCAGGTGGTGCGCCCCTCCGTGCCCGAGGCGCTCACGATGGCCGTCGACGCCGGTGCCACGCAGATCCTCGTCGGCCCCAACTTCTTGTTCCGCGGGCGCCTGCGCACCTGGCTGTCCGAGCAGGTGGACGCGTGGCTGGAAACCCATCCGGGCATCGAGGTGCGCATCAGCGATGTATTGGGGCCCAGCCCCCTGATCGCCGAGGTCTTCGCCGACCGCTATCGCGAACAGGTCGGCGAACCCGGCAACGGCGATGGCGCCCCCGTCTACCTGTCGGGCCTGCGCCTGGCCGGACGCAGGGTGCTGGTGGTCGGTGCCGGGCATGTGGCCGAGCGACGCATCCCGCGCCTGCTGGAGGCCGGCGCCCGGGTGCGCGTCGTGGCCCCCAACGCGGGTATCCGGGTGGCCCGGTTGGCCGAGCAAGGGCGCGTCGACTGGCAACAGCGCGGCTTCACCGACTCTGACGTCGACGAGGCATGGTTCGTGCTGGCTGCCTCGAATGATCCCGAGGTGAACGCCCGGGTCTCGGCGGAGGCCGAGCGCCAGCGGGTGTTCTGCGTGCGCTCCGACAAGTCGTCCGACGGCACTGCGTACACACCGGCCACCGAGGAGGCCGGCGGAATCACCGTGGCCGTGGTGGGCCATCGCAATCCCCGCCGCAGCGTGCGGGTGCGCGACGAGCTCCTCAAGGCGCTCCAGGTCTAAGTGGCGCCGCCCCCGGCGGGCACGGGCCCGGTCAGTGTGCCGCGGCAGTGAACGGTGACCGGCCGATGATCGTGCCTGTCCTATCGGTGCAGATCACCTCGATGTCGATGGGTGCGTCCACGGTGATGGCCGCCTGTTGTGCCGCGGCGCGGGCCACGAGGTCACCCAGCTCGATGCCGGCGTCGCGGGACAGCTGGTAGGCCTGCGAGGCCGTGTGTGCGGCCCCCACGGCTGCCACGAGTTCGTCATCGCCGCCACCCACCCGGGCCAGTCGCGCCAACTGCTCCTGGTCGACGCTCGTGCGATGGGAGTGCAGGTCGAGGTAGCCATTGGCCAGCTTCGACATCTTGGCGAAGCCGCCACAGATCGTCAGGCGCGGCAGGGGATGGGAGTGCAGGTACTTCAGCACGGCGCCGGCGAAGTCGCCCATGTCCAACAACTCGACGTCGGGGTAGAGCTCCCGGGCAATGCGCTGCGAGGTCGAGCCGGTGCAGGCCGCCGCATGGCTGGCCCCATCGGCGCGCGCGACGTCGATTCCCTCGTGGATGCTGGCGATCCATGCCGAGCATGAGTAGGGGACGACCACCCCGGTGGTTCCCAACACCGACAGGCCACCCAGGATCCCGATCTTCGGATTCCAGGTGCGCTGCGCGATCTGTTCCCCGTCGTCGATCGACACTGTCAGCACCACGTCGGGTGAGCCATTGCCGCCCGCCGAGCGGTCGGCCGCGGCCAGGTTCTCGGCGATATAGGTGCGCGGCACGGGGTTGATGGCCGGTTCGCCCACCGACAGGGGCAATCCCGGTCGGGTGACGGTGCCGACGCCGCTTCCGGCGCGAAAGGTTATGCCGCTGCCGGGGCGTCCGCGTTCCACGGTGGCCCGGATCACGGCCCCGTCGGTGACATCGGGGTCGTCGCCGGCGTCCTTGGTGATGGCTGCCATGGCCGTATCGGCACTCAGCTGCTCGAAGGTGAGGGCGAAGGCGGGGCGTCGTCCTGCCGGGAGTTCGACCTCGACCGGATCGGGGAAGTTCCCGGTGTGCAGGGCCGACCAGGCCGCGCGCGCTGCGGCGGCCGCACAGGCGCCGGTCGTCCACCCAGGACGCAGGCCGGACGAGGTCAGCTGCGCCTCACGGCCGCTGGTCTGGGCACGGCGCCCCTCGCGGGCCAGGCGGGCATCATTGCCCGGCCCGGCAGGAGCATCGGCGCTTGTCACATGGTGTGGCGGCTCGCCGGCGGGTGCCGGTGTCGCCCCCGAATCCCGACCGTGGGTGTGGGGCTGGCCGGCGTCGGAGCCGGTGGCATCGGGCTGGCCGGCGCTCATTCCCGGTGCTCGTTGGTGAGCTCGGCGCTGGAGGCAAGCGCGTTGATGGCGGCAACCGCGATGGCGGACCCGCCACGCCTGCCCAGCAGCGTCAGGTAATCGAGGCCGGCATCATCATCGACCAGCGCCTGCTTGCTCTCCGCGGCACCCACGAAGCCCACCGGAATCCCGATGACGGCGGCGGGTTTCTCGCCGGTCTCGTGCACCAGCTCGAGCACTCGGAACAGGGCCGTCGGAGCATTGCCGATGGCCACGATCGAGCCCTCGAGCCGGCCCTCCTCATGCCACAGGTCAACGGCCGCCGAGGTCTTGGTGACGCCCTTTTCCTCGGCGATGCCGGCAAGGCGGGGGTCCTTGATATGGGTGATCACCTCATTGTCGCGGGGCAGCCGGGACCGGATGATGCCAGTGGCGGTCATCGAGGAATCACACAGGATGGGGGCCCCCGCGCGCAGGGCCGTGCGTGCGGCCTCACCGACGCCGGTGGTGAAGGCGATGTCGGCGGCGATCGCCGGATCGGCGGCGGCATGGATCATGCGCACTGCCACCGGTTCGAGGTCGTCGGGGAACCGCGACAGGTCGGCCTCGTCGCGGATGATGCGGAACGACTCGCGGTAGATATCCGATCCGCGGTTCAGGTAATCACTCACAGTTGGTCTCCGTGTGGTTGGTCTTCAGGCAGTTGGTTCCCGCGCGGCCGACCACCGCGCAAATTGTTCCCGCGCAATGGGTGACCGACGGACGAGTCACGGCTTCACCCAGGTCCAGCTGGTCACCATGCGCAGCGGCTTGAAGCCGTGCAATGCACCGATGTGATCGCCGTTGTGCACCTCGAGGCGCATGAGCTCGCCACCATGGTCGAGTGCCAACTGTCCGATCACCAGCTCGGCCTCCAGGGTGACGGCGTTGACCACGAAACGACCCCCGGTGTGCAGGGCGTCGATGCAGCGGGCGGCAAGGCTGGCGGTGAGCCCGCCTCCGATGAAGATCGCATCGGGATCCGGGAGCTGTGGCAGGGCCTGCTCGATGTCGGACTCCACGATCGTCACCTGGCCGGGCAGGGTGAGGTTGGCCGCGTTCTGGCGGGCGTGTTCGGCACGATCCGGGCGCTGTTCGACGCCGATTGCGCCGCATCCCGGGTCGGTGCGGCACCACTCGATGGCGATGGATCCGGCCCCGGTGCCCAGGTCCCACAGCATCTGGCCGGGCAGGGGACGCAGCGCCGCCAGGGCGACGGCCCGGATCGGGTGCTTGGTGATCAACCCGTCATGGACGAAATGGCTTTCGGGCAGCCCGGGCGTGCGGCCCAACAGGCTCGAATCAGGGTCAGTGGTCACCGGTTCAGGCTATCGTCCGTGGCCCCCGTGGCGGTATCGGTTCCGGGTGGGCCGGTCATGGTCGACGGGGGCTCAACCCAGCGCGGAACGCACCCAGTCGAGCGTGTCGGCCACGTCATGGAGCACGATTCCGTAGTCAGGGACCGGTGGACGGGCGATCATCACCACGCGGGCACCGGTGCGGGCGGCCACCACGAGTTTCGCGGCTGGCTGATCCCCGCCGGAGTCCTTGGTCACCAGGGTGGCGATGCGATGACCGGGATCGTCCATCAGCGCCTCCTCGGCGGCTTCGCTGAAGGGGCCGCGGGCGTTCAGCAGCCGCCATCGCGGCGGGAGCCCTTCGTCGGGGGCGTCGATCACCCGGTGGGTGATGTCGCGATCACCCAGGGCCAGGTATTCAGCCGTCGCCTGGCGGCCCACGGTGAGCAGCACCGGATCGGGCAGCGCTCGCACCACCCGGACGGCGGAGGCATTGTCGGCCACCCAGATCCAGGTGGCGGCGTCGGGCTGTGCCGCCCAACTGGTGGGCACCAGCCGGGCCAACGGAAGGTCGGCCCGTCGGCAGGCCCGGGCCGCGTGCGCGCTGATGGTGGCCGCGAAGGCATGGGTGGCGTTCACCACCACGCGTGGCCGATTGTCATGCAGCCACCGGGCCAGCCCCTCGACGCCGCCGAAGCCGCCATGGCGCGTGGGGCCCGGTAACTGCCGCGGAGCCCGGGTGCGGCCCGCCAGGGAGGTCAGGGCGCTGATGCCGGCGTCGGTCAGAGTCCGGGCCAGTTGCCGGGCAAGCCGGGTGCCGCCCAGGACCAGCACCTCGGGATCAATGCTGCCCGTAGACATTCTGGTAACGGTCGTTGAGCTTGTCGACGTCGTCGGGGGCGATTTCGATCACCCCACCGAGTTGTTGGGCGGCCCACATCGTGTGCGCCACCTCCTCGGTCATCGCGGCGGCCTTGACCGCGGCCTCGGCGTCGCGCCCGATGGTGAATGGCCCATGGTTCTGCATGAGGACGGCGGGCGACCTGGGGAACTGCTTGAGCGTGTCGACGACACCGGCTCCGATCGCCTCCGATCCGATGAGGCGGAAGGGTCCCACGGGCACGGGGCCACCGAATTCGTCGCCCATCATGGTCAGCGCGCAGGGGATCGACTTCCCGGTGGCCGCCCAGGCGGTGGCATAGGTGGAGTGGGTGTGGCATACGCCGAAGACCTCGGGCATGTGCCGATAGATGTAGGCATGCGAGGAGGTGTCGGAGGAGGGCGAGCCGGCGCCGTCCACGAGGTTGCCCTGCAGGTCGGTGACCACCATCGATTCGGGGGTCAGGTGCTCGTAGCGCACGCCGGAGGGCTTGATCACCAGGAGGTCGGCCGAGTGGAGGCGCTGCGAGACATTGCCCGCGGTCCACATCACGAGGTTCCAGGCCACCAACTGGTCGTGCAGTGCGGCGACGACCTCGCGCACGGCACGGACCTCCGCCCGAGTGGCCTGCGAGAAGTCCTTGAGTGTTGCCATGCGGCTTGCCTTGTCCCGCCCGCGGAACCGGGCGTGTCGCGTGGGGCGCGGAATCGCCGCGTCCGGGTACCGGAGAAGGGACTTGAACCCTCACGCCTTTCGGCACAGGAACCTAAATCCTGCGTGTCTGCCAATTCCACCACTCCGGCTGAGCGCGACCAGTGTAGCGACCGGTGCCGTGGCCCCCGGCGTGGACAGGACGGGGCAGCTGCGCCGTTGCGGGCGCGGTGGCTCAGACCGCGGCGGGGATGCCGAGCTTCTTGCGCAGGCGGTCCACATGGCCGGCGGCGCGCACGTCGTAGAGGGCCTCGCGCACAGTGCCCCTGCCGTCGGCGTCGACGTCCACCACGAAGGTGGAGCGGATGATCCCGTCGATGGGCTTGCCGAAGATCATCTTGGTGCCCCACACGCCGTAGGCATCGATGGCGGTGTGCTGCGGATCGGCCAGCAGCGTGACGCGCAGGTTCTTGCGCATCCGGAACTTCGCCAGCTTGTCGGTGGTGTCGGGTGAGATGCCGATCACGTCGACGCCCGATTGGGTGAACTCGTCGAGTGAGGCGGTGAAGTCGATGGCCTGCACGGTGCATCCGGGGGTGAGGGCCGCGGGGTAGAAGTAGACCACCACGGTGCGTGCGGCGTGGTCGGACAACCGCACGATGTTGCCATCGGCGTCGGGAAGTGCGAATTCAGGGGCCGGGTCACCGGGGGCAAGCGTCGACATGCTCCCAGATTAGGACACCGGCGAAGTCGACCCCGCATTGCACTGTGGCCACGCTATCCCGGGGGTGTGGGGTGAAGGACACCGTGATCTGCAATAGTCTGGGGCGAACAGAAAAGGCCGTCGCGCGCGATTCGTGTGCCTGTGGCGGTTATCGTCATCGACTGGAGGACGCCGTGGCTCAGCCCGAAACCAATATTGACCGGATCCGGGAACGCATTGCCGCCTCCCGCGACGACCTGACCTACGGCATTGAGACGCTCATCTCGACCGTCCACCCGACGGCGCTGAAGAACCGCGCCATCGACGAGGGCAAGGAATTCGCCTCCGAGAAGGCCGACGAGGCCAAGTCGGCATTCATCGACGAGAACGGCCCCCGCTGGGACCGCATCGGCACCGTGGCACTGGCTGCTGCCGGCGTGATCGTGCTGGCGATTTCCGTGCGTGGCCTGGGCCGCGTCATCCGCGGCAAGTGACCCCTCCCGGGGCGCTTGGTACACAGATGTCCGACGACCAGATTCCCGTGACACCTGCGACGGCGGGGGCGAACCCCGTTCCCGTCGCACAGGACGCACAGGACACCTCGTCGACCCTGCAGGCCGCGGCGCCGGCGGACGTGCCTGATGCGGGCCATCTCGAGGAACCGCCGATCCGGATGCTGCACGAGCGCGTACTCGTGTCGATGGAGTCCGAGAAGGGCGAACATCGCAGCGAGGGCGGCATCCTCATCCCGTCCACCGTGCAGATGGCACATCGCCTCGCCTGGGCCCGCGTGATGGCCGTCGGCCCCAGCGTGCGCGCCGTGAAGGTGGGCGACCGGGTGCTGTTCGACCCCGCCGAGCGTTCCGAGGTGGAGGTGCGCAACAAGGTCTACGTCCTGCTGCGCGAACGCGACCTCCACGCGGTGGCCGATGAGCAGCTGTCCGACGCCGAAACCGGGCTCTACCTGTGAAGATGGCACCTCGATTTTGTATGAAAGGCCATCCACTCGTATAGTTGTTTGTCGCACGCGCTGCTAGCTCAACTGGCAGAGCATCTGACTCTTAATCAGAGGGTTCAGGGTTCGAGTCCCTGGCGGCGCACAGTGCAGGAGATTGAACGAAGAGGCTCCTTCCGGATCATCCGGAAGGAGCCTCTTCGTCTGTTCGGTGATGGTTCGGGGCGCTCGTCCGGTAAGGGTCCACCTTCCCGGACCCGCCGCGACGGTGCTCCCTCAGCTGCGCTCGCCGAGCCAGCGGGTGTCCTCCGACAGGCTCTTGGTGTGGCGCACCACATTGATGCGTTGGTGGCGCAGCGTCGCCAGCTCGTCGTTGACCTGTTCGTTGGGCAGCGGTTCGAGCCTGCGGTCCAGGGCGACGCCCAACAGGTAGTCAGCCAGCAGGGGATTGCGCGGCAGCAGGGGGCCATGGGGATAGATGCCCATCACACGCCCCTGGACGGCCCCGTCGGTGCCGTCGCCACGGTTGCCGACGCCGAGCTCCACCCTCGCGAACGGGGCAGCCTTCGGACCCAGGGTCGTATAGCCACCATGGTTCTCAAAGCCGGTCAGCAGGTAGTCGTCGCCCTCGGGCGTCATCCAGTGGCTGAGCACCTCGCCGACGGCGCGGACCGGGCCACGACGGGTGTCCACATCCAGCAGTCCGAGTCCCTCGATCACGGTGTCGTCGTCGCCGACGGTGAAGCTGTTCCCCAGGATCTGGTAGCCGGCGCAGACGGAGAACAGCACGGCCCCGTCGTCCAGCGCCCGGAAGAGCCCACCATCGGCCCGCAGGGCGTCCACGGCCGCGATCTGGGCCTGGTCCTCGCCGCCACCCAGCAGGTAGACGGCCCCGTTGGTGGGCACCGGCTGGCCCGGTTCCACCATGATGAGCTCCGAGGCGATGCCGCGCCACGACAGGCGCTTGGCCAGCACCATGCCATTGCCGCGGTCGCCGTAGATGCCCAGCAGGCTCTGGTAGACCACCACGATCTTGATCGGCTTCACCATGTCACGCCACCCATCCGGCACAGGTTGAGGAAGGCCGTATAGGTCGCGAGCACGTCGACCTGGCCGGGATAGTCGCCGTGCAGTGCCTCGGACAGGTCAGGGACGATCGAGTGCTCCACCTCGGCGTACGAAAGCCGCACCGCCAGGTCCTGGGCCCGCGGGCCGGTGCACACCACGTGCTTGCCCGCCAATTGCTCGAAGTCGACATCCCACAGCCAGCTCACGTCGGCGCCATCGGCGATGGCCGAGTCGATGGCCAGGATCACCGGATCGGAGTCCATGATGAGGATCGATTCGGCCCATCCGGCCGGGTTCTTGGCGAGCAGCAGGCGTGCCCGCGTCTCGCCGAAGGTGCCCACCGCGAAGCGGCCTGCGGGCGCCCGGACGCCGGCCATGGCGTCCAGGGCGATCTGCGGGTCGACGCCCATGATGATGGCCGCGGCGAAGGCGCAGGTGGCGTTGCCGCGGTTGAAGCGTCCGGGGACCTGCAGGTGCAGCGTCCAGTGCTGGCCCTGCGGGGTGGAGATGTCGTCGCCACGCACGGTGAAATCGGGCTGGTGCATCCGCAGCGGGCAGCCGGGGCAGTGCCAGTCGTCGGTCTGGTAGATGAGCACCGAACCGCAGTTCGGGCACAGCGCGGCATCCTGCGTCCAGCCGACCCCCATGTCGACCCACACGGCGCGGTGGGCGGCCTCCGCCGACCAGGTGACCAGGGGGTCATGGATGTTCGCCACGGCGACCGGACCAGCGGTGCCGGTGGCGATCAGGGCATCGCGCCACTTCTTGCCGAGTGACTTGATCTCATGGTGGCGGTCGAGCTGGTCGCGGCTGAAGTTCAGCATGATGAGCACTTCGGGATGGCCCTGGGTGATGAGCTCGGGCACCACCTGCTCATCGGTCTCCAGCACGGCTAGGGGTGCCGACATGTTCTGCGAGATCGCCGAGGCGATGCCCTCGCGGAGGTTGGCGCCGTCGGCATTGGTCACCACATTCTGGTCGCCCTTGACGGCGCGCAGGGCGGCGGTCAGCAGGTGCGTGGTGGTGGTCTTGCCGTTGGTGCCCGAGACGGCGGCGATGCGGCGCCCGGCGATCAGCTCGTCGAAGGCGGGCGGATAGAGCTTGGTGATCACCTGGCCCCGGATCGAGGTGCCGGTGCCGCGTCCGGCGGCCCGCGACGCCAACGCGGCCAGGTTGCCCAGCCCGATGGCGGCATCGCGCCAGACGCGACGTCCCAGTCCGGTGCCGAACGGGAGGGCGTTGATGGGTTGGGCTCGTCCGGGTGCGGGCCTCGAGCTGTTCGACGGCATGGCCCCCATTGTGGCAGCCCGTGCATAACGCCTTGCCGGGATGGCGGTCAGCGTGTCGCCCGGTGGGCCGCGGCCGGGGCTCCCGGGGGTGACGGGGGATGTGGCCGGGTGCTCAGGCGGTGAGTGCTGCCCGCAGCGTGTCCTGGGCGTCGTCGTCCATGCCCAGGCCGTCGCGGAAATAGCCGGTGATGGAGCCGAACCGCGAGGTCATCTCGGTGAGCGCGGTCTGCAGGTACTTGGGGTCGACGCCCAGTACGGGGGTGAGCGTCGAGGGGTCGCCGCCGCCGCCGGTGAACTTCTTGATCATGGCCGCGGCGCTGCGTGGCAGGTACTGGTTCGTCAGTTCGTAGTCGTGGAAGACGTCCGCCTCGTCGACGCCCAGGAGCAGCAGCAGTGCGGCCGCGGCCCAGCCGGTGCGGTCCTTGCCGGAGGTGCAGTGGAACAGGGCCGGGCGGTTCGCCGGGTCGGCAATGTCGGTGAAGAAGGACCGGTAGGCGCGCAGGGCGCTGTCGGACGAGACGATCTGGCGGTAGGTCTCGTCGAAGATGGCTGCGGTCTGGTCGCCGGCGAGCAGCTGCGAGGCACGCAGGGGGTCCTTGATGGCCTCGAGCATCTCGTCGGGGGCCGCACTGGCGGCGTCGGCCAGCACGTCGGCGAGCACCACGTGCATGCCGTCGGGCACCACGTCGGATTGGGCGGTGCGTTCCACCTCGGTGCGGAAGTCGAAGATCGTGCGGATGTCGCGGCGCTGCAGGGCGTCGGCATCGGCGGGGGACAGGCGGCTCAGCGCCGCCGAGCGGTAGAGCACGCCGGTGCGCACCCGGCCGCCGCCGGCGATCGGGTAGCCGCCGATGTCGCGCAGGTTGGGCAGCGACTCGAGCTCGATGTGGGCTCCCGGTGCGGGTTGGCTGGCAGGGTTCGCGGTCACGGGGCGACGCTACCAAGCCGACCCCCGGGTTCGTCCGGAAGATTGGGGGCGCCGCTCAGGGCGGGCCGGCTCAGGACCCCAGGTACTCGGCGAGGTAGCGGGCGGTGGGCCCGGAACCGGTGGCGGCCAGGTCAGCCGGATGGCCCTCGAAGGTGACCTGGCCGCCCTGGTTGCCGGCCCCGGGGCCCATGTCGATGATCCAGTCGGCGTGGGCCATCACGGCCAGGTCGTGCTCCACCACGATCAGGGAGTGCCCCTGGTTCACGAGCTTGTCGAGCAGCGCGAGCAGTTGCTCCACATCGGCCGGATGCAGTCCGGCAGTGGGTTCGTCGAGCACCTGGATGCCGCCCCTGGCCCCCAGCTGGATGGCCAGCTTGAGTCGTTGGCGCTCTCCGCCAGACAGGGTCGTGAGCGGCTGGCCGAGCGACAGGTAGCCCAGCCCGACGTCGATCATGCGTCCCACGATCTTCTGGGCGGCGGCGATCTTGGCCGGTCCGGCGCCGAAGTAGTCGCGCGCCTCGTCGAACGGCAGGGCGAGCACCTGGGAGATGTCGAGGCCGGCCAGCTTGTAGAGCAGCACGCCCGGCTCGAAGCGCTTGCCCTCACAGACCTCGCAGACGCTGGAGACCCCACCCATCATCGCCAGATCGGTGTAGACCACACCGGCACCGTGGCAGTTCGGGCAGGCTCCCTCGGAGTTGGAGCTGAACAGCGCCGGCTTGACGCCGTTGGCCTTGGCGAAGGCCTTGCGCACCGGGTCGAGCAGTCCGGTGTAGGTGGCGGGGTTGGAGCGGCGTGAGCTCTTGACCTGCGTCTGGTCGATGTAGACCGCCTCGGCGTCGGCGGGCAGTGATTCCTGCACCAGCGAGCTCTTGCCGGAGCCGGCGACGCCGGTGACCACGCAGAGCACTCCCAGCGGGATGTCGACGCTCACATCGCGCAGGTTGTGCAGGCTGGCGTGGCGGATCGGCAGGGTTCCGGTGGGGGTGCGCCAGGCCTGCTTGGCCGCAACGCGGTCGTCCAGGTGGCGGCCGGTCAGGGTGTCGGACGCCCGCAGCCCGGCCAGGTCACCCTGGCAGCAGAGTTCGCCGCCGTGGGACCCGGCGCCGGGTCCGAGGTCGACGATGTGGTCGGCGATGCGGATTGTCTCTGGTTCGTGCTCCACCACCAGCACCGTGTTGCCCTTGTCGCGCAGCTGCAACAGCATCTGGTTCATGCGGTGCACGTCGGCGGGGTGCAGGCCGGCGGTGGGCTCGTCGAACACATAGGTGATATCGGTCAGTGGCGAGCCGATGTTGCGGATGAGCTTGACGCGCTGTGATTCGCCGCCCGACAGGGTGCCCGACGCCCGATTCAGGCTCAGGTAGCCCAGGCCGATGTCGTCGAAGGCGGTGAGGATCGCGCGCAGGGTGGTGACCAGCGGGCCCAGTCCCGGCAGCTCGAGGCCACCGAGCCAGTCGGCCAATTCGGTGACCTGCAGGGCATTCGCGTCGGCGATCGACAGGCCGTCGATCTTCGACGAGCGGGCTTCGGCAGACAGTCGCGTGCCGTCGCAGTCGGGGCAGGTGGCGAAGGTGACCGCCTTGTCGACGAAGGCCCGGATATGTGGCTGCATCTGTTCGGGGTCCTTGGACAACATCGATTTCTGAAGGCGCGGCACGAGGCCCTCGTAGGTCATATTGATGCCGGCGATCTTGCGGCGTTCCGGCTCGTGGTAGAGGAAGTCGTTCAGTTCCTTCTTGGTGAACTGCTTGATGGGCTTGTCGGGGCTGTACATGCCCGATTCGGCGTAGATGCGGTAGTTCCAGCCGCCGGCCTTGTATCCGGGGGCCAGCATGGCGCCCTGGGACAGTGACAGGTCCTCGTCGTAGAGCTCGGCCAGCTTGAATTCGGAGATGGTGCCGCGTCCCTCGCAGCGGGGGCACATGCCGCCGACCACGTTGAAGGAGCGCTTCACGGCCTGGGCTTGTCCGGTGGTTCCCTTCTTGACGGTCATCGTGCCGCCGCCGCGCATCGTGGCCACGTTGAACGAGAACGCCTTGGGTGAGCCGATGTGGGGGCTGCCGGCGCGGCTGAAGAGCACCCGCAGGAAGGCGTCGGCGTCGGTGACGGTGCCGACGGTGGAGCGCGGGTTGGCGCCGAGTTGCGCCTGGTCCACCACGATCGCGGTGGTGAGGCCCGACAGGAGGTCGACGTCCGGACGGCCCAGGGTGGGCATGAATCCCTGCAGGAAGGCGCTGTAGGTCTCGTCGATGAGGCGACGCGATTCCGAGGCGATGGTGTCGAACACCAGGGAGCTCTTGCCCGATCCCGAGACCCCGGTGAACACAGTGAGCTTGCGCTTGGGGATCTCCAGCGTGATGTTCTTCAGGTTGTTCTCGCGGGCGCCCTGCACCCGGATCATGTCGTGTGGAGCTGAGGCCATGGGAAGAAGTGTATGGAGCGGGATGCGGGGATGGGTCTGTCCATACTGGTGACATGGACAACGTGGACGATGGCGCGCTCACGAGCACCGATGCCGTCGGGTTGGCGCGCGAGGTAGCGACGCGGGCCCATGCCGGCCAGGTGGACAAGGCGGGGGAGCCCTACATCGGTCACCCACGGCGGGTGGCGCGGCGTGCCGGCGAACTGGCTGGCGGGCGGGGGTCGGGGTTCCGCGATGCGGCGGAGGCGGTCGGCTGGCTGCACGACGTGGTGGAGGACACCGAGCTGGATGGCCCAGACCTTCGTCGGCTCGGGTTCAGCGACGAGGTTGTGGCGGCGGTGTTGGCGCTGACGCGCAGGGTGGGGGAGCCCGAGCCCGATTATGCGGCGCGGGTTGCCGCGAATGAGCTCGCGATGGTCGTGAAGCGCGCAGACCTGGCCGATAACACCGACCCGGCTCGCACGGCGTTGCTCGATGAGGAGACCCGGGTGCGGTTGGCGGAGAAGTATCGGGTGTTTCGGGGGTTGTTGGATGCGGCCTTGTTCGAAGCGGGTGAGTGAGTCGGCCTGCTATGCGTCGTCGCTGTCGGCCTTGGAGGGCCAGTTGATCGCAGTGCTTCTTGAGATGCCCGCCGCCGCGACCGGCACACCGTTGCGGGTGGCGGCTACCAACTCCTGCTTAAGTGTCCTTCCTCGGGAGGTTGTGAACGGTTCGGGTCGTAAGGGAAGACCTCCGGGCAGGATGTGGGTTACCACACTCAATCCTGACCACGGAGGCCTTCATGACTCACGCTAACGCACCCTTGACTCCTGCGGGCCGTCGCCGGTTGGCGATCGTGGTCGTCGAAGCGGGATGGTCACTGCGCCGGGCTGCGGAACGGTTTCAGGTATTAGTGGGCGCCGCGAAACGGTAGGCCGATCGTTACCTGAACGGTGAATCTTTGACTGGCCTGTCGGCGCCTCTGGCGAGTTGTCCATGACGCCCGGAACGGGCCACGGAGTATGTTCCGCGTTCTCCGACCACATACCCAACTGCGCGGGCAAGAACACCTAGGGGTCGCCCCATCTCGGCGGAGGGTGCTTTGCTGCGAACACACAAAAACGGCCCCCGCAGGGACCGTCCTCGTGTCATAGGTGGGGTGGATGACGAGACTTGAACTCGCGACCACCTGGACCACAACCAGGGGCTCTACCAGCTGAGCTACATCCACCATCGCTGCCCCGTGGGGCAGCTGTTGTATGTTAGCGGACCTTCAATGGTCACCCAAAATCGGCGACCCTCCGAGTCAGTCCTTGGAAGCCGAACCGGTGTCGGGCTCGCCGGCGAAATCGGCCTCGGGCGGCTCGTCGGGGTCCGAGAATCCGGTGAGGCTGCCCTGGTACTTGTGGGCGAGCGCACGTGCCTCGGACGCCGTGGGGCCGGGCTCGGGAACCATGATCGCGGCGCGGAAGTACTTCAACTCCTCGATCGATTCCTGGATGTCGGCCAGCGCACGATGGTTGCCGTGCTTGTCGGGGGCCTGGTAGTAGGTGCGCGGGTACCAGCGCTTGGCGAGCTCCTTGATCGAGCTCACGTCCACATTGCGGTAGTGCACCCAGGCCTCGAGCTCGGGCATGTCCTTGGCCAGGAAGGTGCGGTCGGTGCCGATCGTGTTGCCGGCCAGCGGCGCCTTGCGCTCGGTGGGCACGTACTTCTTGATGTAGGCGAGCACCTGCTCCTCGGCCTCGCGCATCGTCGTCTTCACGTTCTTCAGCTCCGCGAGCAGACCCGACTTGGTGTGCATCTCGGTCACGAACTCACCCATATGGTCGAGGGCGTGTTTGCTGGGCTGGACGAGCACATCAATGCCATCGCCCTGCACATTGAGTTCGCCGTCTGTGACCAGACAGGCAACCTCAATCAGTTCGTCGTTGGCAAGGTCAAGCCCCGTCATTTCGCAGTCGATCCACACGAGCATGTCTTTCATAACGCACAACTCTAGCCCCGGGTCGACGCGTCACCCGACGGTTCGGGTCCCGGGCCACCGCCAGCACCCACCGTCACCTCGGCCTCGTCGGGCACCACCTCACGCGGCACATAGCGGGCCAGCCAGCCGGTGCCGGCCAATCCGATCGCCCCCACCAGGATCGATGCGAAGGGCAGGCTCACCAGTGCGGTCGCGGCGCTGACGATCAGCGGTCCCAGTGCGGCGCCGCCGTCGCCGAAGACACGCCATCCGGCCAGGAACTGCGGACGCCCATAACTGGGGGACATGTCGGCGCCCAGCGTGTTGACGATTCCGCTCGACACGCCGTTGCCGAAGCCGAGCAGGCAGGCGACCAGCGCAATCGTGCCGGCGGTGTGGCTCAGCGGGAGCGCCAACAGGCACAGGCTCATCACGGCGATCGTGGGCACCGACACGAACCAGCGTCCGAAGCGGTCCATGATCCATCCGCCGGGGAAGAACAGCAGCACGTCGAAGCCCATTGAGATCGAATAGATCAGGCTGGTGGCCGCCGGCGAGATGCCATGCGCCTCACACCACAGCGGGATGATCGTCTGGCGCACCGAGCGGATCAGCATCAGGCACAGGCACCCGACACCCAGCGTCAACAACACGTGGCGGTGCTGCCGCAGGATGTCGAAGGTGGCCGGATGGTCCTCCTGCTGGCGCTGGCGGATACCCCGCAGGCCCGTCGGCTCGCCCGGAAGTGAGGGCATGGCCAACGTCACGACAGCGGCCAGGAAGCTCATCGCCCCGGCGAAGCAGAAGGCGGTGATCAGGTCCCAGCGGGTGATCACCGCGGCCGCCGCCAGGGGTCCGATGAACCAACCGATGCGGAAGACGCCCCCCAGCGTCGACATGGCACGGGCTCGCCAGTGCACCGGGATGCGTTCGGTGATGTAGGTCTGGCGGGCAAGGCTGAACACCGCCGCGGTGAGGCCCTGCAGGAACACGGCGATGGCCAGGACGACCAGCGAGCGCGCCACGAAGACCATCGCCATCGTGCAGGTGTCGATCAGGCAGGCCGCGACGATGGCGTATTTCTCGCCGAGGCGGTCGGCGACGATGCCTGCCGGCAGGTCACCCATCACCTGGGCCAGTGCATTGAGGGCGGTGATGAAGGCGGCCAATCCGACGCTGGCGCCCAGCGCTCGGGCCTGGATTGCCACGAGCGGGATCACGGCCCCGAATCCGATGGACGCCATCAGAGTGGGTCCATAGACCGCGAACAGCGTGCGGCCCCATCTCTGTTTCGTCACAAGTAGACAGTCTGTCACCGGCGCACGACCCGCCGCGGGCGCGACCACGGGCCGACGCCGACCCGGGCGCTCCACACCATTAGGCTTGTCATGGGCCCGGTAGCTCAGGGGATAGAGCAGCAGCCTTCTAATCTGTCGCGCGTGGGTTCGATTCCCACCCGGGCCGCCCAGCAATCGTCCACTCACGATCGCGCATGGCCTGACAGTTGACGCAAAGCGTGGGCCAGTAGGCTGTCGACGTGCCCACGTCACCCCCAACCCCGAAGGCTGTTGCGAGTCCGACGGCCCTTGAGCGCCGCGAGCGCAGGCTCGTCGGCCTGCCGGCACCAGCAGTGCCCGGACGTGGCTGGTTCTCCTCGGCACTGCACCGCCCGACCACCTGGCTGCTGGTCGTCTTCTTCCCGCTGTGCGTCTTCCTGCTGTGGCGGGTCTACCTGATGTTCCGGGTGCAGACCATCACCTCGGTTGCCCAGGCCACCGAAAAGGCCGGCCAGCGCGTGGAACCCACCGTCGGCCAGTTCAACGAGGCCGTGGTCAAATGCGCCCAACTCGCGGCCATCTCGCTGGCGATCGGGCTGTTCCTCTATTTCCTGATCGACCGCATCCACCGCACCGGATTCCTACTCAAGGTCATCTGCGTGTTCTGGGGCGGCGCCGTCGCCGTGTACTTCGCGGTGTTCGTCAACAGTTGGGTTGCCGCCCTGCTGGGCGACAGCGCGAACGACGAGTCCGCCTCGACGAAGGCTGCGATCTACGTGGCGCCCTTCGTGGAGGAGTTCGCCAAGGCGACGGTGCTCATCCTGCTGGCGATCCTGGTGCGTCGACGCCTGGTGAGTGCCATCCAGGTGGTCACCCTCGCGGGCCTGTCGGCGATGTCGTTCGCCGCCACAGAGAACATCACCTATTACCTGAAGACCTATATGTCCGCCGCAATGGTCTACGGGCAGGACCCGACCAGCGCCCTGCGCGCCATGTTCCTGCAGCGTGGACTGCTCACCTGGTGGGGGCATCCACTGTTCACCACGTGCACCGCCATTGGAGTGGCCTTAGCCATGCGCAACCGCAGCAAGTGGGTGCGCGTCGGCGCACCCCTGGCCGGCTATCTGTGCGCGGCGACGCTCCACATGCTCTTCAACGGGTCGAGCCTGTTCTTCGGCGATGACGCCGGGGCGGCCATGACCTTCCTGCTCATCTTCGGTGCCAGCGGCGTGATCGGACTGCTCATCCGCTACTTCATCCACCTGCGCTCGGAGGGCCGGCTGGTGGGCCAGCGCCTGGCCGACTTCGTGCGCGAGGGCTGGCTGGACCCCCGCGATCCCCATGTGTTCAGCGGCTTCTTCCGACGCGTCAAGCTGCTGCTCGCCGCCCTGCTGCGTGGCCCCCGCACCCTGATCGCCACCGTGCGCATCCAGCGCGCCATGATAGAGCTCGCCTATCTGCGGGCCTCGGTCACCTGGGGCACCGTGGACGAGGCCGGACAGCTCCGCTCGCGCGAACTGTTGGCCATCATCCGTGACGCGCGCGGCACCGGGCTCAGCGAGACCGACGGCCTGCACATCAAGCCCACCAACTGGACGTTGCGCAACATCCGCGCCGCGCTGGGGCGTCTCATCGCGCGGCTTCGTCCGCGCCGCAGTCCCGGTTCGACACCGCCCCCGGCACCACCGCCCACCGCCACCCCGGTGATCCCGCCCAGCCCGCAGGCAGGCCAGCCCGTGGGCGCCGGGCAGCGCTGGGGATGATGGCGCGTGCGGGCAGGATGGCAGATGAGGGCCACGAGGTCCTGAGCAGAAGAGGGGAATCGGTACACCATGGGAATCGCTGAGGGCCGGGCCACGGCTGGCGCCCGTGACCGGGCCGATGAGTCACTCAGTGAGTCCCTGGGCAGGCTGCGCGCCGACCTCGGCAGGGTGCGCCTGCCGCTCGAACTTGCCGACGCCCCCGACCGCGAACGGCAGGCGGCCGCGATGGCCGCCCAACTCACTGACTATGTGCTGCCGCGGCTGGCCAACATCGACGCCCCGCTCCTGGCGGTGGTCGGCGGCTCGACCGGCGCCGGAAAGTCCACGCTAGTCAACTCCCTGATCGGCCGGACGGTCTCCCGGGCCGGGGTCATCCGTCCCACCACGCGCAGCCCACTCCTGGTGCACAACCCGGCCGACGCCGCCTGGTTCACCGATGACCGCATCCTGCCCGGCCTAGTACGCACCACGGTTGAATCCGTCGGGGCGCAGTCCCTGCAATTGGTTCCCGAGCCGACGCTGCCACAGGGCCTCGCGCTGCTGGACGCCCCCGACATCGATTCCGTGGTCGCCGACAACCGGGCATTGGCCGGCCAGCTGTTGGAATCGGCCGACCTGTGGTTGTTCGTCACCTCCGCCGCCCGCTACGCAGACGCCGTGCCATGGTCATATCTCACCCGTGCCGCCGAGCGGGGGGCGGCGGTGGCCGTTGTCTGCGACCGGGTGCCTCCGGAGGCGATGCGAGAGGTCCCGGCCGACCTCGCCCGCCTCATGAGCGCCCAGGGGCTGGCTGACGCACCCCTGTTCCCCGTGCCGGAGACCACGCTGGACGCCTCCGGCCTGCTGCCGGCAGACATCGTGACGCCTATTCGTGATTTCCTCGCCGGGTTGGCCGGCAACAATCAGCGGCGCCGCCAGGTGATCGCGCAAACCCTGCGCGGTGCGATCGGGGCCATCGTGCGCGGCAGCACCCGGGTGGCCGACGCCCTCGACGAGCAGAACCGGGCCGCCAACCAGCTCAATGCCGACGCCACGGGGGCCTTCACGCGTGGTGCCGAGGCGGTGTCGGCCCAGTCCGCCGACGGCACCCTGCTGCGCGGCGAGGTGCTCGCCCGCTGGCACGAGTACGTGGGCACCGGCCAGATCACCCGCTTCATCGATGACACGGTGGGCCGACTGCGCGACCGCATCGGCAGGGCCCTGCGCGGTGAGCCCGGACGTGGCGAACAGGCCGCCGAAGCGGCCAGCAGCGGCTTGGAGCAGCTCATCGTCGCTGCTGCCGAGGACGCCACGGAGCAGGCCGCCACCGCCTGGCGCCAGTCGGTGGCGGGTCGGCCCCTGCTGGCCGAAGACCCACAGCTGGGCCACACCTCCGCCGACTTCGCCGCCCGGGTGGGTGTCGAGGTGCGCGACTGGCAGGGCGAGGTGCTGGAGCTGGTGCGCGAACAGGGCCACGGCCGTCGCCGCACGGCCCGCATCGCCGCGGCCGGCGTCAACGGCGTGGGGGCCGCGCTGATGCTGGTGATCTTTGCCCACACCGCCGGACTCACCGGGGCCGAGGTGGGCGTGGCCGGTGGCAGTGCCGTGGTGGCCCAACGCCTGCTGGAATCCATCTTCGGCGACGACGCGGTGCGTCGGCTCGCCGCAACCGCCAAGGAGTCCCTCGATGCCCGGGTGCAGGGCCTGATGGCCAGCGAACTCGTGCGCTTCACCGACGCCCTGCGCCGGCTGGGCATCGACCCCGAACTGGCCGGGGCGCTGCGGCACGCGGCTGCCGGGGCCGATGCCGCCAGCGCTGGAAATGCGCAGTCGCTGATGCAGGCCATGAATGCCGCCGGCGCGCCACGAGATGACACGGCACGCGATGACACGGCACGCGATGACACGGCAAGGGACGACGAGGCAGGCCAGCAATGATCTTCGGACGGCGCCAGAAGTCGGGGCAGGTCCCGCTCGGCGAGCGCATCACCGCCCTGTCGCAGGCAGCGGACCTGTGCCGCGGGCGCGTCGACGACGCGCTGGTGGACGCGGCGCTGCAGGCCGCGCAGCGGGCCGATGAGCGGCTCGGCCTGGGCGGCGAATACACCGTGGTGGCATTGGCCGGGGCCACCGGCTCGGGCAAGTCGAGCCTGTTCAACGGACTGGCCGGGGCACAGATCGCCACCGCGGGCGTCCGTCGGCCCACCACGGACCGCACCCTGGCGGCCTGGTGGGGAGACACCGAACCCGCCGAGTTGTTGGACTGGCTGAATGTGCCCGTCCGCAGGCCACTGGGCCGGGGCCGTCCCGAACTGTCCGGCCTCGTGCTGCTGGACCTTCCCGACTTCGACTCCACCTCTGCCCGGCACCGCGTCGAGGTGGAGCGCCTGCTCGGGCTCGTCGACATGTTCATCTGGGTGGTCGACCCGCAGAAATACGCCGACGCCGCCCTTCACGAGCGCTACCTGGCCCCGTTGGCGGCCCATGCCGGTGTGATGACCGTCGTGTTGAACCAGGCCGATCGCCTGACGCCCGAGGAGCTGCGGGCAGCCAGTGGCGACCTGCGTCGCCTGGTGGATGCCGATGGGCTGGGCAGCACGCCGCTCATGGTCACCTCGGCGATGTCCGGCCTGGGGGTCGACGACCTGAGGCGCCGCATTGCCCGGGCGGTCCGCGACCGCAAGGTGGTGACCGAACGCCTCGCCACCGATATCGACCAGGCCGCGGTCGCGCTGGCGGGCCAGCTCGGGGAGCCCGCCACGATGAGGCTTCCCCGCGAACGCCTTGACGCGCTCGACCAGGCGTTGGCGGAGGCCGCCGGGATCCCCCTGGTCACCCGTGCCGTCCTGGTGTCGTCGCGACACCGGGGATCACTGGCCACCGGCTGGCCGGTGCTGAGCTGGCTGGGGAGGTTCCGTCCCGATCCGTTGCGACGCCTGCACCTCGGCCTGCCGGCCCTGCGGGGCCGGGGGACTGGTCAGCAGGCCAACCCGCCCGCCCAGGTGCAGCGCACGGCCCTGACCGGCGCCTCGGGGGGAGTGCAGGCGGCGCAGGTCTCCAGGGCCGTGCGGGCCCTGTCCGACGATGCCTCACGGGGCCTGCCCGCGGGCTGGGCCACCGCCGTGCGTGCGGCGTCGGTGTCCCATGCCGACGGACTGGCCGACGCCCTGGACCATGCGGTCGCCACCACCGGGCTGGCGATGGGTCGCGGACGGCGTTGGTGGGGTGTGGTGCGGATCGTCCAGTGGTTCCTGTTCGCCGTGTTGGTGGTGGGGGCCGGCTGGATGATCATCAACGCGCTGCTCGGCGGCGACCTGCTGCCGGTGCCGCGGTGGCGTCAGATGCCCGTGCCGGTGCTGCTGATGGTGGGCAGCGCACTCGGCGGGATCGTGGTGGCCGGTCTGGCCCGCCTCGGGGTCGAGGTCGGTGCCCGACACCGCAGTGCCGACGCGCAGGAGGCACTGATGCTGGCAGTGGCGCGCGTCACCGATGTGGCGGTCATCGCGCCGGTGGAAAGTGAACTTGAACGCTATGAGCAGGCGCGGCAGGCCGTCGCGACCGCGAAGGGAGAACAATGAGCGGGAATGTGGATCTGGGAATCGGCGCACTGGAGACCCTCCGGACGGTGCCTTTCTGGCGCACCGACGAGGTGCCCCGCCACGTGGCCAGGCGCATGCTGGTGATTCCGGGGGTCCGCTATTCGTGCGACCGGCCCCTGCTGAACTGGACCAGCACCATCGCCCACCAACACGGCTGGTGGGTGCAACAGGCCCAGTGGGAGCTCACGCCGCAGACGAACCAGGAGGAGATCATCGCCCGCGCCCTCGAGCTGCTCGACCATGACGCCCCGGATGCCGACCAGACGATGGTGGTCGCCAAGTCGATGGGTTCACGGGCAGCGTCCACGGCCAGCGCCAACGGCTGGTGCGGCATCTGGCTCACCCCACTGCTCGACGTGGAGGAGGTGCGCGCGGCGCTGCTGGAATACCACGGTCCGTCACTGATCGCCGGAGGCAGCATCGATCCCCATTGGGGCCCCGATGATTCGGTGCGCACGGTGCACATCGGCCGCGCGGGCGATATCGAGGGCGAACTCGACGAACTGGGCACCAGCTGGGTCGACGTGGCCGGAGCCAACCATTCGCTCGAGGTTCCCGACGACTGGCGCGCCAGCCTCGCGGTGCAGCGCAGCCTGTTCGAACTGGCCGACGGCTTCATCGACGTCCTGTCGCAGTAGCGCCGCCCGGCCACGGCCTAGCTGTACTTCCCCGTGACGTTGTGAACGCGGGCTGAGGGAGTCTGGCCGCCGATCCCGGTGTGGGGTCTGTGGTGATTGTAGTGATGGAGCCAGGTCTCGTAGGCTGCGGCGCGCTCGGCTTCGCTGGCGTAGGGCTTCGCGTAGGCCCACTCGACGGCGAGGGTTCGGTTGAACCGCTCGACCTTGCCGTTGGTCTGCGGCCGGTATGGCCGGGTCCACTTGTGCTTCACCTCGTCGCCGAGCGCGTCAGCGAAGGCGCCTGACCGGTAGCAGGAACCGTTGTCGGTCATCACCGCGGTGACTGTGACGCCCAGGCCTGCGAAGAACGCGTTCGCGCGGGTCCAGAACCCCGCTGCGGTCTCTTTGCGCTCGTCGTCAAGGATCTCTGAGTACGCGATCCGGGAGTGGTCGTCCACGGCGTGGTGCAGATACCGGTAGCCGCGAGAGCCGGCTGCCCCGGCACGGGCTGCCTTGTCGCGGGCCACTCCCGCGTGACGGTCCTGCATGGATCCGCGACCGTGGGCACGCCACCCGCCGCCGTCGGGGATCCGGCCTTGTTTCTTGATATCTACGTGCACGAGCTGGCCCGGCGCGGCGACCTCGTACCGTTTCGGCTTCGGGCGGCGAACCGGCAGCCCGGTGGCCTGGTCGATGTTGATCAGCTTCGGCATCTTGTATCGGGCGAGCACCCGACCGACCGTGGAACGGTGCAACCGCAGGTGATACGCGATCCGGTGCGGACCCCACCGGCGAGTGAACCGCAACGCGACGATCCGATGCTCCGTCTTACGCGAAAGCCGGTTCGGTGACGAGGTGGGCCTCGAACTACGGTCGATCAACGGCAGCCCTGCCCGGTACCTGTCGGCCCACCGCTTCACCGTCGCGGGCGAGCACTGGAACCGTTCCGCCGCCCGCCGCAACGACCAGCCCTGTTCCACGACGAGAACAGCAAGACGACGACGCCCTTCCGGTGTCAAGGGTGCGTTAGCGTGAGTCACGAAGACCTCCGTGGTCAGGAGAGTGAGTGTGGTAACCCACATCCTGCCCGGAGGTCTTCGCTACCTCACCCGTTCACAACCTCCCGGGGAAGTACACCTAGCAGCCGCCACCCCCATTTCCGGGACTTCCCGGGCCTTGTCCACTGATTCCTGAAGCGCGCCGAAACGCATCCACAGGCCCGGTTGGCCCCGGGATGTTTCCGGCAATCAGCCCACACTGCGGTATATCCGACGTCGCGATCCTGCGGCGCCGGGGACAACCGAGGGTGCGCGGCACCCGGAATGGGGAATCACCATGGACACCGCAATCAGCATGGCCGGAAATGTTGGCACCGAAGTCGACTACACCTCCGGCGAGGGCTATTCCTTCGCCTCCTTCAGGTTGGCCGCGACGCCACGGATCCGACGGGGCGGCGAATGGACCGATGGCGAGACCGTGTGGACCACGGTGCAGGCGGTGAACCGCACGGCGGAGAACGTGCGGGCCAGCGTGCACAAGGGCGAGGCGGTGGTGGTCGTCGGCAGGCTGAGGGCCCGTCGGTGGGTCGGCCAGGACGGCCAGCAGCACGAGCGACTGGTGCTTGAGGCCAAGTCCGTGGGCCACGACCTCGCCAGGGGCACCAGCCGATTCACGCGCAATGAACGGATGGCGCCCGCCGAGCCCCGCGCCGACTCCGGTCCGGCACCGCAGTCCCGACCGGACGGGGAAGGTTGTGGGGCCGACGACGAAGCTGAGTCGCTGCCGGCGGAATCACTGGCCTCGGTGGAGGACGGCGTGGCCGAGCCGGCTGCCTGAGCCCCGCGGGTGGGCCGCGCGAGGTGACCGCATGTGTCGGCGCTGGCATACTTGACCACGCGGCGCCGACATCTGCCCGCGTTCTTTCCTCTCCCGTGCGTGTTGGCCATGCCTGCGCGCCGGTGCGGAACGTGCGCGTCGGGCACTCGGCCGCACATACTCCACACATCGCAAGCGAAGGAACCACAGGCCCATATGGCTGAATTCATCTACCAGATGCACGACGTCAGGAAGACCGTTGGCGAGAAGGTCATCCTCGACGGCGTGACACTGTCGTTCTATCCGGACGCCAAGATCGGCGTCGTGGGTCCCAACGGGGCTGGAAAGTCCACGCTTCTCAAGGTGATGGCCGGCCTGGAACCCATCAACAACGGCGAGGCATATCTCGCCAAGGACGCCACGGTGGGGCTGCTGCAGCAGGAGCCCCCGCTGACCGAGGACAAGACGGTGCTCGAGAACGTCGAGGAAGCCGTCGCCGACCTCAAGGGAATGCTCAACCGCTTCAACGAGATCTCGGCGGAGATGGCCAACCCTGACGCCGACTACGACGCGCTGCTGCCCGAGATGGGCGAACTGCAGGAGCAGCTGGATGCCCGCAACGCGTGGGACATTGATTCCCAGCTGCAGCAGGCCATGGACGCACTGCAGTGTCCGCCGCCCGATACTCCGGTGAACGTGATGTCGGGTGGCGAACGCCGCCGCGTCGCCCTGTGCAAGCTGCTGCTCGAGCAGCCCGACCTGCTGCTCCTCGATGAGCCCACCAACCACCTCGACGCCGAGTCGGTGAACTGGTTGGAAGCCCACCTGAAGGCCTATCCGGGTGCGGTGCTGTGCGTGACGCACGACCGCTACTTCCTGGACAATGTGGTCACCTGGATCTGCGAGGTCGACCGCGGTCGGCTCTTCCCCTACGAGGGCAACTACTCCACCTACCTGGAGACCAAGCGCAAGCGCCTGCAGATCGAGGGACAGAAGGATGCGAAGCGTGCCAAGATCCTGGAGAAGGAACTCGAATGGGTCCGCTCCAGCCCCAAGGCCCGCCAGGCCAAGAACAAGGCACGCCTGGCCCGCTACGAGGAACTGGCCGCCGAGGCGGAGCGTTCGCGCAAGCTCGACACCGGTGAGATCAACATCCCGCCGGGCAAGCGCCTTGGCGCCGAGGTGCTCGACGCCAACAAGCTGCACAAGGGCTTCGACGGCCGGATCCTGTTCAACGGGCTGAGCTTCGACCTGCCGCGCGCCGGCATCGTCGGCGTGATCGGGCCGAACGGCGTCGGTAAGTCGACGCTGTTCAAGATGATCGTCGGGGAGGAGACCCCCGACAGCGGCGAGCTGAAGGTCGGCAAGACCGTCGAGATCAGCTATGTCGACCAGAACCGCTCTGGCATCGACCCCGAGAAGAACGTCTGGGAAGTCGTCTCGGACGGCCTGGACTACATCAAGGTCGGCAACTTCGAGGTGCCGAGCCGCGCCTACGTGGCTGCCTTCGGCTTCAAGGGACCCGACCAGCAGAAGCCATCCGGCGTGCTATCCGGCGGCGAACGCAACCGACTCAACCTGGCGCTGACGCTCAAGCAGGGCGGCAACATGCTCCTGCTCGATGAGCCCACCAATGACCTCGACGTCGAAACGCTGCAGAGCCTTGAGGACGCACTGTTGGAATTCCCGGGCTGTGCCGTGGTGATCAGCCACGATCGCTGGTTCCTTGACCGCGTCGCCACCCACATCCTCGCCTGGGAGGGCGAGGGCGAGGACGGCAATGACCCGCAGTGGTTCTGGTTCGAGGGCAACTTCGCCGACTACGAGACGAACAAGGTCGCCCGCCTTGGCGAGGAGGCCTCGCGTCCCCACGCGAGTCGCTACCGTCGCCTGACACGCGACTGAGCAACACCACCGGCCGGATCGCTTCCGTGCCGATGACAGACGGCTGGGCGGGTGCACATCTGTGGCACCCGCCCAGCCGTCGTTGCGCCCAACCCCCGCCGGGGATCGCGCCGCGTCCGCAAAGCGACCCCAACCCTTGTTGGGTCCCCGCAACACTGAGAGACTGGCGCCATGAAAAAGCTCATCAATGATGCCGAGCACGTGGTGGCCGACTCCCTGAGGGGAGTCGCCGCAGCGCACCCGGGAGTGCAACGCGTCGACCTGGACAACAAGATCGTCTACCGTGCCCAACCCAAGCAGGCCGGCAGGGTGGCGGTGATCTCCGGCGGCGGCTCGGGCCACGAGCCCCTGCACTCCGGCTACGTCGGGGAGGGCATGCTCGACGCCGCCTGTTGCGGCGAGGTCTTCACCTCCCCGGTACCCGATCAGATGGTGGCCGCCACCAAGCAGGTCGACAACGGTGCCGGTGTGCTGCAGATCGTCAAGAACTACACCGGCGACGTGATGAACTTCGACATGGCCTCCGAGCTGAGCCAGGCCGATGGCATCGACGTCGAGTCGGTGATCGTCAATGATGATGTGGCCGTCGAGGACTCCCTGTACACCGCCGGGCGACGTGGCGTCGGACTCACGGTGCTGCTCGAGAAGATCGCCGGCGCCGCCGCCGAGGAGGGACGCGACCTCGCATCGATCAAGCAGCTCAGCGAGAAGGTCATCGCCACCGGACGCTCCTACGGTTGCGCCCTCACGCCGTGCACGGTGCCCGCCGCCGGCAAGCCGAGCTTCGAACTTGCCGACGACGAGATGGAACTGGGCATCGGCATCCACGGCGAGCCCGGCCGCAAGCGGGTCAAGATGGGCACCGCCGCCCAGATCGCCGCAGAACTCGTGGACCCCGTGCTGGCAGACCTCGACTTCACCGGGCCGGTCATCGCCATGGTCAACGGGATGGGCGCCACGCCGCTCATCGAGCTCTACCTGATGTACGGCGAGATCGAACCCCTGTTGGCAGCCCGCGGCATCACCGTGGCGCGCAACCTGGTCGGCAACTACATCACCTCGCTGGACATGGCGGGTTGCTCCCTGACCCTGCTCAGGGCCGATGACGATCTGGTGAGATTGTGGGATGCGCCGGTGAACACGCCGGGACTGAGGTGGGGAATCTGATGGGCGACGAACGCGTGACGAAAGTGGCGGCCTGGCTGCACGACTATGCCGACACGATCACCGAGCACTCCCAGGAACTGACCGACCTCGACCGCGAGATCGGTGACGCCGACCACGGCTTCAACATGGAACGCGGCGTCAAGGCCATTGCCGCACTCGATCCGGCGCAATTCGCCGACCCCGGCGCCTACCTCAAGAAGGTCGGCATGACGCTGGTCAGCACCGTCGGTGGTGCGGCCGGGCCGCTCTACGGCACGCTCTTCCTGCGCATGGCCACCGCGCTTCCCACCGACACCGCCCTGACCACGGCCACCTTCGCGAAGGCGCTGCGGGCCGGGCTCGAGGGCGTCACCCAGCGCGGCAAGTCGGCAGTGGGTGACAAGACGATGGTTGACGCGCTGGCGCCGGCAGTCGAGCGCCTCGAAGCTGACGCCGCCGCGGGGGACAAGCTGGCCAATGCCCTGAAGCATGCCTCGACCGCCGCCCAGCAGGGACGCGATGCGACCGTTGACCTGGTGGCCCGACGCGGGCGTGCGTCGTACCTGGGGGAGCGCAGCAAGGGCCATCTCGACCCGGGAGCCGCAAGCCTCACGATGCTCATTGAATCCGCAGCACGCACGCTGAGCTGACCGGAGGCCAGGATGATCGCACTGCTCGTCGTGTCCCACAGCCGCCCGCTGGCACAGGCAGCGGTGGAGTTGGCGGTGCAGATGGTGCCGCCCGACCAGCGGCCACCCATCCGGATCGCGGCGGGCCTGGACGACGGCTCGCTGGGCACCGATGCGACAGCGGTCTCCGCCGCCCTCGAAGAGCTGGCCGGGGCCGACGGGGTGCTGGTCTTCGTCGACCTCGGATCGGCCCTGCTGAGCGCCCAGATGGCCCTCGAGTTCGTCGATCCCGACCTCGCCGCCCGCGTGGTGATCTCACCGGCACCCATGGTGGAGGGACTCGTGGCCGGCGTGGTCACCGCCGCCGGGGGAGCCCCGATCACCCGTGTCGATGCCGAGGCACGCTCGTCGCTGAACGCGAAGATCGAGCAGCTCGCCGACGAATCGCCGTCCCGGGACACGGCCCCCTCCGCGGACGGATTGCCGTCCAAGGACTCCACCCCGGCCGTCGCAGTGGGCGCCGGGGGCCCGACCCAAGCGGATGGACACCGGCTCGTCTGGGACTACACGATGACCAACGTCCACGGCCTGCACGCCCGACCCGCCGCCGCCGTGGTCTCGGCACTGAGCGGCCTTGATGCGCGGGTCGTCATCTCGAATGCCACCAGCGGTGCCGGCCCGGCCGATGCCCGCAGCGTCTCATCCCTGGCGGCCCTGCAACTGCACCAGGGCCAGGTGATGCACGTTGAGGCGTCGGGGGCGGCAGCCCCACAGGCGCGCCAAGCCCTCGACGAGCTCGCCGCCCGGCAGTTCGGTGACGCCACCAACGGCAACCCGTCCGAGGCAGGCAACACCCCCGGTCGCGCGTCGGAGGGGGAACGACCTCAGCAGGATGCCAGCCCCGCCCCCGTGGCCACCGCGGTGGTCGAGGGGCCCGTGCACATCATCGATCCCGATCCGGATGTCGCCGGCTACCGGGCCGGCAGCGCCGCCATCGAACAGGCCCGCTTCGACCAGGCGCGCCACCATGTGGCCGGCTATCTCGATGATCAGGCCAGCGGCCCCTTCGCCGCAATCTTCAACGCCCAGAAGGCACTGCTCAACGATGCGTCGCTGCGCACGGGCGTCAGCTCCGCCATCGATAAGGGAGCCAGCAGCATCGAGGCGGTCTCCGCGACGATGGCCGGACTCAGCGCCAGCTTTGACAAGCTCAGCGACCCCTATCTGCGCGAGCGTGGCCAGGACGTGCGCTCACTCGACCGCCTGCTGCGCTCGGCAATCGTGGGGGCCTCGCTGCGCTGGCCCCGGGAGGCACCAGCGGGAGTCTGGGTGTTGCCCGAACTGGACGCGCTGAGCGCCGCGACCGCCGACACCGCACGCTGCCGGGCCATCATCACCCTGCGGGGCGGTGACACCGGCCACGGGGCCATCATCGCTCGCCAACGCGGCATTGCGCTGTTGCTGGGCTATCCGGACGCGGCGCGGTTCACCGAGGGCCAGGAGATCAGGGTCGACACGGTCGCGCGTCGCGCACGCCCGGTCAACGAATCCTGATCGGCCGGTCGCGGTTCGTGTCCCGGCGCTGCAGCAGCGGGTTGTACATCAGCGAGTTGTACTGGGCCGGGCATTCGATGTCGAGCAGGATGTTGTCGGCGAGCCGCCCCTGGCGGCGCAGCGCGTGCAGGCGCGGCACCACCCGGTCGCGCAGATGCCAGGGATCAATCGTGTTGAGGTAGATCTTCGTGCCGCCCTCGAACCCGGCCAGGGTGGACACCCGCCACTTCAGGTTGATGCGCCATGGCATGGGCACGTCCATGTCGGGGGCGCGGTGGTGCCATTCCTCATTGGACGGAACATCCATCCCGGTGGCCGCGTGGCACGCATGGACCAGCGCCGACATGTCGTCGAGTTCCTTGTCGGACTGGTTCCAGGGCTCGCAGGTTGCCGACTTCGAATAGATCTCCAGGGTCGGATAGCGGTGCCCGAACCCGGCGAAGACGATCGCACTGTCGTTCTCGGCGATCACCAGGTTGTGCTGCACGGCGGTGCCCAGCAGCAGGTCGTTGTAGATATTCGGATTGCTGCGCAGCCGCTCCACCTCGCCGGCCGCCTGGGTGCCGTGCTGGTCGATCGCGACCAGTTGCTTGTGCAGGTGATCGAACGACGCCCCTGCCGGCCGCAGCCAGTTCTGGAAGACCGCCACATAGCGGGCGTAGCGATTCTGCCGGTACAGGTCGGCCAACGTGTCCACGGTGAAGCGCATGTACTCGGCATGTTCGTCGGGGGACAGGGCACCGGAGCCCGCCAGCTGCGAGCTGTCGGTGGCGCCGTCCACGAAATGGCGTCGCGCCACGATCACGTCGTGCCCGCCGGCGAAGAAGCCGATGGCGTCATCCAGCAGCTCGTCATCGGGGGTGGCCCTCACCTGGGCCGGTGCGAGCCCGGAGGCCGCCAGCTTCGTGCGGCTGATGGCCAGCAGGTGCTCCCGCCCGCCGGCGTCATTGCGGTAGGCGCGATAGCGGGCCATGGCCGCCGGGGAGGGCTTGTAGTCGTAGTTGGCCACCCAATAGGGGTAGCCGACGATCTCGAACAGGTTCGGGATGCGCCGGAACTCGGCCACCGTGTCGTGCAGGTGTTCGGGCAACACACCGGTGAGCGTCTGCCAGCCGTCAGCGCCATGCACACGGCGCGCCTTCTCGGGCGGGGTCTCGGCCATGCGGTCGGCGCAGAACGCGCAACTGTGCCCGAAATCGTCGGCGCTCAGCGCCCTGGGGTCATTCACCGGGGTCGCCAGCGGACGGTTGCCGCGGCCCGGCACGGTCCACACCTCCACCCCCGACAGCGGATTCACCTGCTTGACGGTGCCGTCTGGCATTGTTCGGATGGCTTCGGTCAGGCCCAGCGTCGGCATGGCCGACAGTCTAGACGGGGCTGTTGCTGGCCCGCCCGGGGGTGTTTGATTGAACGGTGAGTTCTTCGCTACCCCTCCAGTCCGAGTTCGAGCTTGCCGACTTCGCCGCCCTGGCGCCCGGTGACTACGAGCAGATCGTGCATGACGCAATGGCCGCCGAACTGTCCGGCCTGCGCCTTGTCTCCGACAACCCCGAGCCGGCGACCGTCGCCAACACGATCGAGGCCTGGGAACGTGCGGAGCTCGCGCTGTCACGTGCCACGGCGGCGTTCTTCACGCTGCACGATGCCGACACCAGCCCGGAGCTGGATGCCGTGGCCGAGCGCCTGTCCAGCGAGCTGGCGGCCCACCACGACGCGATCATGCTCGATGCCGGGCTCTACGACCGGGTACGCGATCTGTCGCAGGCGGTGGAGGCCGGCGCCGAGCCGGGCGACGAACAGGTCACCTGGTGGCTCCACGAGCGCCTGCGCGATTTCCGACGCTCCGGCGTCGCCCTGTCGCCGGAGGACCAGGAACGGCTGCGCGTGCTCAACGCCCGCATCGCCAGGCTTGAATCACAGTTCGGCCAGCGCGTCGTGGCCGGCCGCAACGAGGCGGCCGTGCACATCACCGATCCTGCGGAACTCGCCGGGCTGAGCGAGGAACAGCGCACCGAGGCCGAACGCGCCGCCGGCGCCCGCGACCTGGACGGCTGGCTGCTCGAGCTGGTGAACACCACCGGCCAGGACTGGTTGGCCTCCCTGTCGCACCAGGAAGTGCGGCGCCGGGTCTTCGAGGCGTCCATGTCGCGGGGTGCCACCGGCGGCAATGAGACCGGCAGCCTCGTGGTGCAGCTGGCCCGGGTGCGCGCCGACCGGGCCGCCCTGCTCGGCTACGCCAGCCACGCCGCCTATGTGGCCGATGGTGGCTGCGCGAAGACGGTGGACGCCATCCGCGGCCTGCTCGATCCCTTCTCGAAGCTGTCGGTACACCAGGCCAGCGAGGATTCGCTGCGCTTCCGCGAGATCTTCACCGACCTGGCCGTCGGCAAGGAATTCGGCCCCTGGGACTGGTCGTGGGTCGCATCGCGTGAGCGTGCCCGCGCGGAGCTCGACGACGAGGCCCTGCGTCCCTACCTGGAGTTCGAGCAGGTGCTCACCCGCGGGGTCTTCGAGGCTGCGCACCGCCTCTACGGCATCACCGTGGAGCGTCGGGAGGGACTCACCGGGTACACCCCCGATGTGCGCGTCTACGAGGTGCACGAACAGGACGGCACCGTGCTGGGGCTGCTGCTCCTGGACCCCTGGGTACGCCCGAGCAAGCAGGGTGGGGCGTGGATGACCGACCTGGTGAACGCCAACTCACTCACCGGCGCGAAGCCCGTGGTCACGCTCAACACCAACATCACCCGTCCGCGCGCCGGGCAGCCCGCCCTGCTGAGCTGGGACCAGGTGATCACCTGCTTCCACGAGTTCGGCCACTGCCTCCACGGGTTGTTCGCTGACAGCCGCTATCCGTCGCTGGCGGGCACCAATACCCCGATCGACTACGTCGAATTCCCCAGCCAGGTCAACGAGCGCTGGGCCCGCGATCCCGAACTGCTCGCCCACTATGCGCGTCATTGGCGCACCGGTGAGCCCCTGCCCTCCGATCTCGTGGGGGCCCTGGTCAACACCGATCAGGGCAATGTCGGCTTCGACGACCTGGAGCTCGTCGCGGCGATGCAGCTCGACCAGGCCTGGCACAGCTCCTCGCCCGAGCAACTGCCCACCCAACCCGGACAGGTGGATGCCTTCGAGAACGAGGCCCTCGAGGAACGCCGCGTGGCCTTCGTGCTGGTGCCGCCGCGTTACCGGACGCGCTATTTCAGCCACATCTGGACCACCGGCTACGACGGCGCCTACTACGCCTACCTGTGGGCAGAGGTCTTCGATGCCGACGCCAGCGCCTGGTTCGACGAGCACGGCGGACTCGACCGCGCAGCGGGTGAGCGCTTCCGCCGCGAGGTGTTGGCCCCCGGTGGCTCCGTCGACGTGATGGCCGACTACCGCACCTTCCGCGGTGCCGACCCCGACGTGAAGTACCTGCTGGCCCGCCACACCCGCGGCTGACTCGGCGTCGTGGCTGCGCACCCCGGCGGCGCGACGAGCGGAAACGCAGGGGATAGACAAGGGGGCCCGTGCCGTCAATGCGACGACACGGGCCCTTGTTGTTGATCGGATCTGGTCGACCTACAGGTGCGCGGCGATCAATTCACCCAGCGTCAGCGCCTGACGCTGCCGCAGGTCGTTGATCTGCTTGCGGCAGCTGAAGCCGTCGGCCAGCAGGATGGCATCGGGACCGGCGGCGTCGATGGCCGGGAGCAGATCGTGCTCCGCAACCTTGATGCTCACCTCGTAATGGCCCTTCTCCACACCGAAGTTGCCGGCCAGCCCGCAGCAACCACCCAGGGTGACCACCTTGGCGCCGGTGCGTTCCAGCAGCTTCTGGTCGGCAGCCCAACCGAGCACCGACGACTGGTGGCAGTGCGGCTGGGCGACGATCGTGTGGCCCGACAGGTCCGGGGGATTCCATCCTTCGGTCTTGCCCAGCAGTTCGGCCAGGGTGTGGGTGGCATGTGCCACCTCCGCGACGCGTTCATCGCCCTCCAACAGCTCACCGGCGTCGGAGCGCCAGACGGCCATGCAGCTGGGCTCCATGCCAACGATGGGCGTGCCGGCCTTCGCGATCGGATAGAGCACATCGAGGGCCTTGCGCAGATGGGCCTTCGCGCCATCGAGCTGGCCGGTGGTGATCCAGGTGAGTCCGCAGCAGGCATCCTGTTCGATCATCCGGGGCGCATAGCCCGCCGAGATCAGGGTGGCCACCAGTCCGAGCAGCTGGTTGCCCTCGAAGGCGTCGGAGAAGGAGTCGGCCCAGATGGCGACCGGCTTGCCCTGCGGCTCGCGACGCGCGATCTCGCGGGCGGCATCCTTGCGGGCCGAGGCGCCCTTGCGGAACTTCGGCATCGGGCGACGCTGGTCGACCCCCGCCATCGCCCGCACCACGTGGCGCAGTCCCGGCGTCTGGGTGAACAGATTGCCCAGTGCCCCCACATGCAGCTTGGTGACCAGGCGTCCCCAGGTGGGCAGGTGGCCCATGGCGTAGTGCGACATCGGGCGCAGGTGGTGCTTGAACTTCTCGTACAGCACCCGCGACTTGTAGGCGGCCATGTCAATGCCGGTGGGGCACTCCCGACGGCAGCCCTTGCAGGCCAGGCAGAAGTCCAGTGCCTCGGCCACCTCGGGGGCGCGCCAACCGCCTGTGATGAGCCGGCCGTTGATCATCTCCTGCAGCACATGGGAGCGTCCGCGCGTGGAGTCGCGCTCGTTGCCGGTGGCCTGGTAGCTCGGGCACATCACGCCGCCGGCCTTGGTCGAATTGGCCAGGCACTTGCCCACGCCGGTGCACTGGTGCACGTGGCGGGTGAACAGCGGATCGGACAGTCGCAGGGGCGCGTTGATGGTTTCGGCCACCCGCACGTCCACGTCGGTGGGGCGCGGGTCGACGATGACGCCGGGGTTGAGCAGGTTCTTCGGGTCGAACAGGTTCTTCACCTGGCCGAACAGCTTGATCATGTCGCCGGAGTACATGAGCGGCAGGAGCTCGCTGCGCGCCCGGCCGTCGCCGTGCTCACCCGACATGGAGCCGCCATGGCTGGCCACCAGCTTGCCGGCGGCGATCATGAAGTCGTGGTAGCGGTCGGTGCCACCGGGCTGGTCGAAGGGGAAGTCGATGCGACAGTGCAGGCAGCCATCGCCGAAGTGGCCGTAGGGCAGGCCGTGCAGGTTGTGCTCCTCGAGCAGCTTCTCGAAATCGGCCAGGTAGGAACCCAACTGGGCCGGCGGAACCGCCGAATCCTCCCAGCCGGCATAGGCCGGATTCTTCAGGGCGACGCCGGCCAGTCCGGCGGCATCGGAGCGGATGCCCCACAGCCGCTGGGCCTGGGCGGGATCGTCGATCACCCACCCCTCGAGGCAATCGCTCTCGCGGGTGAGGCGCTGCGCCTTGTCGGCCAACTCGGCCGGGTCATCGCCGACCATCTCCACGAACGCCCAGCCCTCGCCGCGGGGCAGCGGAGGCACCGCCGAGGGGCCCAGTCGGGTGGCCACCAGGTCCGCGAGGCGGCTGTCCATGCCCTCGACGGCGGTGGGCTTGAACTCCAGGATCTTGGGGGTGTCCGCGCCGGCATCCACCATCGTCGGATAGCCCAGGGCGACCATGATCTTGTGCGGGGCATCGGCGACCAGGCGCACGGTTGCCTGCGTCATGATGGCCAGGGTGCCTTCGGTGCCCGACAGGAACCGGGCGACATCGCGGCCGTTCTCGGGCAGCAGGTGCTCCATGGAGTAGCCCGACACCTGACGGGTGAAGCGGCCACATTCGGTGCGGATCATGCCCAGGTTCGATTCCACGATCTCATTGAGCCGGGGGAAATCATTGGACTCGCCGGGCCCGACCCTCAGCTCCTGTCCGGCACCGGTGATCACGTCCAGCGAGATCGTGTTGTCGGCGCTGCGCCCATAGCCCAGTGCGCGCGGACCGCAGGCGTTGTTGCCGATCATGCCGCCGATGGTGCAGCGGCTGCTGGTGGAGGGGTCGGGGCCGAAGCGCAGCCCGAAGGGGCGCACCGCCTGCTGCAGCACGTCCTGCACCACGCCGGGCTGGACCGTTGCCGTGCGGGCATCGGGATCGATCGACAGGATCTTGTTCAGGTGGCGGCGCATGTCGACGACGATGCCGTTGCCCACGGCATTGCCGGCACAGCTGGTGCCTGCGCCACGGCCGGTGATGGGCAGGCCCACCGCCAGGGCGGCCTGCACCACATGGCGCAGCTGGTCGGTGTCGGCCGGGGTCGCCACGACCGTCGGCACCACGCGGTAGACCGACGCGTCGGTCGAATAGAGGGCCCGGGTCAGTGTGGAGGTGTCAAGGCAGTCATCACTGCCCAACTCACGGCGCAGCGCGTCGACGCGGTCAGACAGCTCGTTAACGGGGATGGACTGGACTGATGCACTCACGCGCCTCAGTCTGCCACTTCGAGCACCGCCCCCATGACGCGTCCGAGCGCCCGCAGATCGTCGGGCGTGGCCACGTCGATGAGGATGTCGCGCACCGAACGCACGTGCGTGGGGGCCGCCTCGACGAGCAGCGCCATGCCCTCGTCGGTGAGGCTGGCGACTACGCCACGGCGGTCGTCATTGGCACGTTCGCGGCGCAGCAGGCCCTGATTCTCCATCCGCTTGGCGGTGTGGGTGAGGCGTGAGCGCGACTGGTAGACGCGTTGCGCCAGGTCGGACATGCGCAGACTGTGGTTGTCGGACTCCGACAGGGTCACGAGGATCTCGTACTCATTCAGGTCGAGGCCGAATTCTGCGAGCGCGAGGTTCAGGTGGCTGTCGATGCGTGCGACACCGGCCAGGCAGCTGCGCCAGATCCGCTGCTGGTCGGCGGTGAGCCATGGGGGGTTGGTGGCACCGGACATGGGAGCAGTCTAAGGGAGCCCGGCGGGGATCGTGGCCGTATCGTCGCGCGTTCACGCAGGGGTGAGCCAGTGACCACGAGCGGCGCGGGCCACGTCGGCACTGGTGCGGCTCCCCTGATGCGCCGATAGGATCAAGGGGTCTGTCGGGCCTCGAAAGGTGAAGTGATGAACAGCGTTCGCGAGGAGATCCTCAGCGCCTGCCCACCCAGCTATCCGGCTTCCTTCCGTGCACGGGTGGCCCGGGCCCCCCATGCGGTGGCCTACCGGGTGCCGCAGCACCAGGAGCCGGAGGTCTGGAAGGACCTCACCTGGTCGCAGGTTGCCGACGAGGTCGACCAGATCGCCGCAGGCTTCATTGCGCTGGGCGTACAGCCCGAGCAGCGGGTGGCGATCGCCGCGATGACCAGGATCGAATGGGTGCTGGCCGACCTGGGCATCGCCTGCGCCGCCGCGGCCACGACGACCGTCTACCCGAACAGCCAGCCCGATGACGAGCTGTTCATCCTGCAGGACTCCGAATCGGTCATCGTGGTGGCCGAGAACTGGAAGCAACTCCAGAAGGTGGTTGACCAGTCAGAGCTCAATGCGCAGGTACACCACATCGTGCTGTTTGACGATGATCGCCCCATCGACCGGGCCGACGCCGGCGGCGATCGGGTGGTCACCTGGGATGCGCTCCACGCGCTCGGCCGTGACTACCTGGCGGCCCATCCCACGGCGCTCGACGAGCGGCTCGATCTCATGGAACCCGAGACCCTGGCCACCCTGGTGTACACCTCGGGCACGACAGGTCGGCCCAAGGGCGTCCGCATCCCGCACAGGGCGTGGACCTATCAGGGCGAGGCCATGCACCACATGTGGCGCGGCATCATCGACGACCGCGACGTGGTCTACCTGTGGCTGCCCCTGTCTCATGTCTATGGACGCGACCTGCTGGCCGCCCAGATGGCCATCGGCTTCATCATGCCGGTGGACGGGCGCATCGACCGCATCGTGGAGGGGATGGGGGAGACCCATCCCACGATCATGGTCGGAGTGCCGCGCATCTACGAGAAGATCCGGTCGGCGGTGATCACCCAGAGCCCGGCGAACGGCATCCAGGGTCGCATTGCGCGCTGGGCCTTCGCGGTGGGCCGCGAATCGCGTCCCTACCGGTTGGCCGGCAAGCACCTGCCCTGGCCCGCGCGGCTGCGTTACGCCGTGGCCGACAGACTGGTGTTCAGCAAGCTGCGCGACACCCTGGGCGGATCGATCCGCTTCATGATCTCGGGATCCGCCAAGTTGTCCACCCAGGTGCAGACCTGGTTCTACTCGGCCGGCCTGCTGGTGCTCGAGGGCTATGGGCTCACCGAGACCGCGGCCATCGCGGCGGTGAACCTGCCCGACAAGCCGAAGTTCGGCACGGTCGGCCCGGTCACGCCCGGCATCGACGCCCAGATCGCCGCCGACGGCGAGTTGCTGCTCAGCGGCCCCATCGTGGCGGATGGTTACTATCACCTGCCGAAGGAAACCGCCGAGGCCTTCGAGGATGGTTGGTTCCACACCGGCGATATCGGCCACTTCGATGAGGACGGCTATCTGACGATCACCGATCGCAAGAAGGACCTCATGAAGACCTCCAACGGCAAGTACGTCGCGCCGCAGAAGGTGGAGGCGGCCCTGCTGGCCAATGTGCCCTACATCTCGCAGACCGTCGCGGTGGCCGACGGTCATCCCTATGTGATCGCCCTGGTGACGATGGATCACGACCAGCTGATGCGCTGGGGCAAGAACCATGGCCATCCCAACGATGACTATGCGACGCTGAGCCAGCTTCCCGAGATCCGCGAGTCGATCGACAAGTTCGTGCGCAAGGCGAATGAGCGGCTCCACCGTTGGGAGACCGTCAAGCGCTATGCGATCCTCGACCACGAGTTCGCTCAGGACACCGGCGAGCTGACGCCGAGCATGAAGGTGAAGCGTCCGGTGGTGCTGGCGCGCTACGAGAAGACGATCGACGACCTGTACGAGCAGACCACGGTGTCCGACCTGACGCCCTTCACCGGCGGTAAGTAGCGTCCATGGCCTCCTTCCACGCCACGATCCCGCTGCGCTGGTCCGACCTGGATCCGCAGGGCCATGTGAACAATGTGGTCGTGCTCGACCTGGCGCAGGAGGCCCGGGCGCGCTTCATGGCCGGCGGCTCGCATCCCGAGCTGCTGCTGCACGGCAGCGTGGTGGTCAAGCAGCGCTCGGAGTTCCTGCGGCCGATGATGCTGGACGGCGGTCCGGTTGAGGTCGAATTGAGCACCACCAGCATCGGTGCCGCCCGGTTCATCATGAGCTACCGGATGGTGCAGCGCGGCGAATTGTGCGTGCGGGCGGCCACCTCCATGTGCCCCTTCGACTTCCCGCACCAGCGGGTGCGCAAGCTCACCGCCGGCGAGCGGGACGCCCTGGCCACCATCTCGGCCCCCGATGAGCCCTGGAGCCCACTGCCCGCGATGAGGCTCGACGAGCATGCCGTGGAGACGGCGTTCCAACCGCGGTGGAGCGACCAGGACCGCTACGGGCACGTCAACAATGTGCGCACGCTCGACTGGCTGCAGGAGGCACGCGTCGAGGCCACGACGGCAATGGCCCCCCAGATGGCCCGGGCGGGCATGGTCGATGCGGCCCAGCGGCTGCCGGGCAGTTGGGTGGTCGCGCGCCAGGACACCGAATACCGCCATCAGCTGCGGTGGCAGTCCTCGCCCTATCTCATGCGGACCGGGGTGCTGCGCGTGGGGGCGAGCTCGACGACCTTGGGCTGCGCCATCATCGATCCCGACGACCGCACCGCCCATGTGCGGGCCCGCACCGTGCTGGTGCATGCCGGGGCGAACGGACGCCCCGAGCCCCTACCTGCGGACGTGCGCGAGCAGCTGAGGTCATATCTGCCGACCCCGGGGGACGGCGCCTAGGTCGAACGCCGGACCGTGCACAGGGGCAGGGTCCCAGCCCGTCGGCCGCGTGCCCCGGGCCCTGTTCGACACGATCGTGAGTCGGGAAGGGCGGGCAACCACCACATGGTGATTGCCCGCCCTTGCCTGTTGTCAGTTGCCAGTGGTCAGTTGGTGGCCAGCGCCGGCTCGCGGTAGTAGCCCTGGAACACGCAATCGAACGGCGCATTGCCGTGCATGCGGTGTTCGATGGACGACACGACCACCTGCTTGGCCGTGCGGGCGGCATCCAGCGGGGTGGCACCCTTGGCGATCTCGGCGGTCACGGCGGCGGCGAGTGTGCAGCCGGCCCCGGAAACCCTCTCCTCGCCGATCGCGGGCACCTCGAGCACCTCGAGCGTGGAGCCGTCATAGAACACGTCCAGCGCGGTGCCGGTGTCAAACAAGGTGCCGGCCTTGGCCAGCACATTCGGTACGCCCTGGTCGTGGATGCGCTTGGCAGCATCCTTCAGCTGCGAGACATTGGTGATCTCGTCCATGCCCGACAGGATCTGGGTCTCGAACAGGTTGGGCGTCGTCATCGTCGCGAAGGGCATGACCTGGGCGCGCAGCGCATTGTCGGTGTCGAGCGCGGCGCCGGCCTCCTGGCCCTTGCAGATGAGTACGGGGTCGACGATCACCTGGTCGAAGTCATATTCCTTGAGCGCCTCGGCCACCACGTTGATCGTCGTGGGGGTGCCCAGCATGCCGATCTTCACGGCGTCGATGTGCCCGTGCACGGCCACGGCGGCCTCGATCTGGTCATGGATCACCTGGGGGTCCACCGGCACGAAGCGGTGTCCCCAGTCGTTGTTCGGATCGAACGAGACGATACAGGTCAGCGAGGTGGCGCCGAAGACGCCGAGCTGCTCGAAGGTCTTGATGTCAGTCTGGGCGCCGGCTCCGCCGGAGGCCTCGGACCCTGCAATGGCGAGTGCAATCTTGGTCACACAGCAAGTTGTACCCGATGGGTGGAAATCATGCCGTGCATCTCGCCGACCGGATGAGGTGATCGCCCACCCGCCGCAGGGGGTGTGGTGGCGGGTGGGCGATCCCGGAATGCTCGGTCGACTGGGTGCTCAGTCGATGCGGGTCTCGCTGTGGTCACCGGTCCATTCGATGTGGAAGTGGCCGTGGTCGTCAACGCGCTCGTAGGTGTGTGAGCCGAAGTAATCGCGCATCGCCTGGGTCAGGGCGGCATTGACGCGGGGGGCACGTGCCATGTCGTAGTAGGCCAGCGTCGCGCTGAACACCGGGGCCGGCACACCCGACTCGGCCGCCTTGCTCACCACCCGGCGCCATGCCGACTGGTTCGCCTCCATCTCCGCGGACACCGAGGATGCGGCCATCAACGACACCAGGTCGGGATCGTCGGTGTAGGCCTGGCGGATGCGCTCCAGCAGCTTCGCCCGGATGATGCAGCCGGCCCGCCAGATCTTGGCGGCCTCGGCCACGTTGATGTTCCAGTCGTATTCCTGCCCGCCGGTGCGGATCTCGTCGAAGCCCTGCGCATAGCTGACCACCTTGGAGCACCACAGGGCCTTGCGGACGTCCTCGATGAAGGCGGTGCGATCATCCACCGACACGGTTCCGTCGGGGCCGGCCAGGTACTTGCGCGCGGCGGCACGCAGGTCGTCGTGACTTGATTCGGCGCGTGCGAACACCGCCTCGGCGATCCCATTGGTGGGCACGCCCAGCTCGAGGGCCGTCTGCACGGTCCAGGTGCCGGTTCCCTTCATCTGGGCGCGGTCCTTGATCACGTCGATCAGGTCGGCACCGGTGCGGGGATCCTTCTGGCGCAGCACGATGGAGGTGATCTCGATCAGATAGCTGTCCAGGTCGCCCTTGTTCCATTCGGCGAACACGTCGGCGCACTCCGCATTGGTCAGGCCGACGCCGCGCAGCAGCTCGTAGGCCTCGCCGATCACCTGCATGTCGGAGTATTCGATGCCGTTGTGGATCATCTTCACGAAGTGCCCGGCCCCATTGGGGCCCATCCAGGCGCAACACGGATCACCGTGGTAGTGGGCCGAGATCGTCTCGAGCATCGGGCCGAGGATCTTGTAGCTCTCGGGGCTTCCGCCGGGCATGATCGACGGGCCCTCCAGGGCGCCGGTCTCACCGCCCGAGATGCCGGCTCCCACGAAGTGGAAGCCCTTGGCGGCGATGGCCTTCTCGCGACGGATCGTGTCGCCGAAATAGGAGTTGCCGCCGTCCATGATGATGTCGCCGGGCGACAGCAGTGGCAGCAGCTCATCGATCGTTGCGTCAGTCGGTGCGCCGGCCTTCACCATGAGGATGATCGAGCGGGGCGTGGCGATCGAGTTCACGAAGTCCTCGATCTTCTCGCTGGGAATGAACGAGCCCTCGTTGCCGTGCTCGGCGATGAGCTTCTGCGTGCGCGCGTAGGTGCGGTTGAACACCGCCACCGTGTAGTCGTGGTGGGCCAGGTTGCGGGCGAGGTTGGAACCCATCACCGCCATCCCGACGACGCCGATGTTGGCCTTGGTCTGACTGCTGGGGGCTGTCTGCGTCATCCGTTATCTCCTCGACGAGTGCATGGTCGCATGGGCGGAGGGTGATCTCTCCGCGTCCAATCCATCATGCCATCGCCCGAGGTGATTGGTCCCTGCGTGCATCGTGCTGAAAGCGATCGCCCCGGGGAGTTCCCCGGGGCGATCGCTTTCAGCGTCGTGACGCTTCCGCTTCGTGGCAGTCGTGTTCGTGACAGTCGTGCGGTGGTGGGCGATCAGCCCAGCTGGCTGGCCGCGAACTCCTGGGCGGCGATGGCCCGCAGGCTGGCGTCGCGGCGTTCGGTGATCACATGGCGCACCGATTCCGACAGCTCACTGGATTCGACCCACTTGTCGACGCGTTCGATGAAGGCGCGGTCGGCGAGCGGCGAGGGCCACAGGTAGGTGAGCACGGCCTGGCTGGCCGCATGGCCCTGGGTTGCCCAGATGCCCTGTTGGGCCGAGATCAGTTCGCAGACCTGCAGGTAGCGGTCAACATAGGGGGCCAGCAGTTCCTCCTGGCCGTACTGGACGAAGGCCGCGCAGATCCGCAGGTGCGTGGCATTGGGCACCTTCGGGTCCTCGGTGGCCAGGGCCCAGGCCCGGGCCTTCTCCTCGGCATTGTTCAGTGCGGCGCGCGCCCCGGCAGCCCGCTCGGAGCCCGAGATGGTCTTGTCGAGCTGTTCCTCGGCGGCAATCGCGTCGTCATCGACGGCGCCCATGCGGGCCAGGGAGCTGAGAATCGCCCAGCGGCGGTCTTGGTCGATCTCCAGGCCCACCGGCACCTCCTCATTGCTCAGCCAGCCACGGATCAGCGTGATTCCCTCGGGGGAGTCAACCGATCCGATGAGTGCGTCGGTGAACGCCAGCTGGTGCTGCGAGCCGGGTTCGGCCTTCTCGAGCTCGGCGGCGATGCCCGCCACCAGGGCGCGGTTGGCCTCCTCACGGTGGGCCGGCGGGGTGTAGGCCTTCGAGGCTCCCAGTGCGTTGCGCAGCTGGGTGCGCACGGCCGTCATGTCGGTCTCCGACCCGATGCCGCGGGTGACCGTCGAGATGTACTCGTCGGTGGTCAGCTCGGCATCGCGGTTCATGTCCCACACGCAGGTCCACACCACGGCCCGGGCCAGCGGATCGGCCAGCTCGGTGATGTGCTCGATCGCGGCGTCCAGGGACTGCTTGTCGAGGCGGACCTTGGCGTAGCTGAGGTCCTGGTCGTTGAGCAGCACCAGGGCGGGACGGGGCTGGCCCACCAGGGCGTCGACCGACGTGCGCTCACCGCTCACATCGAGTTCGAGGGACGTGGTGCGCACGAGTTGCCCGTCGCGCAGCTCATAGCAACCGACCCCGATGTGGTGGGTGCGCAGCGTCGGATGCTCCACCGGAGCGGTCTGGATGATGTCGAAGCGGGTGAAGGCCCCCGAGTCGTCCACCTCGACCTGCGCGCGCAGGGTGTTGACGCCGCTGGTCTTCAGCCATTGCTCGGCGAAGCCGTCAAGGTCCTTGCCGGACGCCTTCTGCAGCGCACCCAACAGGTCGGAGAACTCGGCGTTCGCGTAGGCATGTTCGGTGAGGTACTCGCGCACGCCGGCGAGGAAGTTCTGTTCGCCCACGTAGGCGACCAACTGCTTCAGCACCGAGGCGCCCTTGGCATAGGTGATGCCGTCGAAGCTCTGGTCAACCGTCTCCAGGTCAACCATGTCGGCCGCGATCGGATGGGTCGTGGGCATCTGGTCCTGCACATAGGCCCAGCCCTCACGGGCATTGGCGAAGCTGACCCACGGGTCGATTCCGCCGAAGCGGTCGACGATCCGCTTCTGGGCGAAGTGGCTGCACCATTCGGCGAAGCTCTCATTGAGCCACAGGTCGTCCCACCAGCGCATGGTCACCAGGTCGCCGAACCACATGTGCGCCAGCTCATGGAGGATGGTGTTGTCGCGCTGCTCGTAGTCGGCCGAGGTCACCTTCGAGCGGTAGAGGTACTCGTCGCGGATCGTCACCGCGCCGGCATTCTCCATGGCGCCGGCGTTGTACTCGGGCACGAACAGCTGGTCGTACTTCGCGAAGGGATAGGGGCGCCCGAAGGCCTCCTCATAGACCTCGAAGCCCCGCTGGGTGGTGGTGCGGATGCGGTCGGCGTCCAGGTACTGGGCCACCGACTGGCGGCAGACGATGTTCGCGCCGAGCTCGCCCTTCGTGGACGTGATCGTGCCCTGGTTCACGAAGTACTCACCGGCGATCAGTGCGGTGATGTAGGTGGAGATGGGGGCGGTCGCCTCGAAGTCCCAGCGCTGGAAGGCCGGGGCGTCCGTGGCGGTCGCGGGCGGGGTCGGTGAGTTCGACACCACCGTCCAGGCGCTCGGTGCGATGACGCTCAGCTGGAAGCTTGCCTTCAGGTCGGGCTGCTCGAAGCAGGCGTACATGCGCCGTGCGTCAGCGGTCTCGAACTGCGTGTAGAGGTAGACCCGCTGGTCGGCGGGATCGACGAAGCGGTGCAGGCCCTCGCCGGTGTGGGAATAGCGGCACAGTGCATTGATGCGCAGCTCATGCTCGCCGGCCTCGGCGCTGAAGGGCAGGCGCACCCCGGTAAAGGTCGAGGCATCAAGGCGGGTCCCGTCCAGCTCCGCCGAGACGACGGAATCGGCGATGAGGTCGATCCAGGTGTCGCCACCGCTGGTGGAGAAGTTCACGATGCTGGTCGACACGAAGGTTTCATCGGGTTCGGCCAGGGCCCTGCCGAATCCATCGCCGCCCGTGAGGTCGACACTGACCCGGTACGACGTGACCGACAGCATCGCCGACCGTGCGTGAGTCTCGTCACGGGTGAGGTTGGCAGGGTTCATCGTGAGGCTCCAAACTATTTCCGACGTGATGCCGTGCGCTCGTCGTCATGCGGTTGATCCCCAATTCAGCAGGTTCCACCCGATGACGATCCGGCTCGGGGCCGCCATTCACATGTCGGTCCACCTGTGAGGCTATCGGTAAGGCAAGATGCAAGGCCACGCAGGGGTCGCGCGTCGCAGATATTTTTGCTTGTCAACTGCCTTTCAGGAAGCCCGAAACCCGGCTGCCCGGGCCATTTGATCCGGTAGTGGCCCGCGGCGCCGGGCGTCCGCCGGGGATTGCGTGGTGATTGTCACGGCATTGGCCTTGTTCCGGGCGCATGAACAGGCGAGGCTGTATGCATGAGTGATTCGACGCAGACCGTGGACTTCTGGTTCGACCCCGCATGCCCCTGGGCATGGATGACGAGTCGCTGGATGCTCGAGGTGGAAAAGGTGCGCCCGGTGCACACCGTTTTCCATGTGATGAGCCTGGCGGTGCTCAATGAGGGGCGTGACCTCGATGCGGGTTACCGCAAGATGATCGACACTTTCTGGCAGGGTGCCCGTGCCTGCATCGGGGTGGAACAGGAGCACGGCCCCGAGGCGCTGCGCAATTTCTATACGGAGCTGGGCACGCGCTATCACCTCCACGACGAGCCGCGCGGCGACATCGAGGTGATCCGCGCGGCGCTGCGGGCACAGGGCCTGGATGAGTCGATCGCCGACAAGTCCGACACGGACGTCTACGACGAGGCACTACACGCAAGCCACCATGAGGGCATGGACCCGGTGGGCGACGATGTGGGCACCCCGGTGATCCACATGAACGGCATGGCCCTGTTCGGACCGGTGATCAGTCCCGCGCCCAAGGGGGAGCAGGCCGGAGATTTGTTCGACGGATTCTCCAAGATGGTCGCCTATGACGGCTTCTTCGAGCTGAAGCGCACCCGCACCCGCGAGCCGATCTTCGACTGAGCGACACCCCGGGCCGACGGCCATTGCATTAGCGTCGGCCCCGAATCGGGACCTATGCCGCCGGGGCGCGGTGTGAACGGGCCACGGTCTCGTCTAGGCTCGTAATTGGAATTCATTCAGGTCATTTGTGGGGCCCCACGATCGTTGCAATCCTTGTCCCGGGAACAGACCGGAGTGTTGGCGCCCGGGGCAACGCAACCCGGGGCAATGCAAGGAGCGAAGCTGTGGACGAGGTGGGTCGCGCGATCGAGCACAACGACGAGATGGGCGCTGACGAGCAGGCCGGGGCGGACTACACCCCGGCTCGCCGTGCGATCGATCCCATGGCCGGTGCCGTCGCCCGGGTGACGGCCAGCTACTCGGCGCGTCGCGCAATGCCCGACCCCTCGTCGCAACTTGATTGGGACGATTTCCTGCGTGGTGGCGCTGCCGGGTATGAGGCCCAACGCACCGTCACCGGGCTGCGCGCGCTCATCGACCGCCTGCTGGGACGCAGCAATGAGGAGGCCGCGCGGCGCCTGGACCAGGATGCGGATGAATTGCTCGCCCAGGAGCTGCTGCGGTTGGCCGCGCTGGATCCGCGCTGGGGTTTCCTGCAGCTGGCCCGCTCCAACTCCGGGTTGTCGGCCCTGCAACACATGGTGGTCGGTCCCGGCGGGGTCTACCTGCTCAATGCCAAGAACCATCCGGGGGCGAAGCTCTTCGTGGAGGGCGACACCTTCCTGGTGAATGGGCACGATCGTCCCTATGTCTCCTTCAGCCGCGTGCAGGCCAGCACCGCACGCACCCTGCTGAGCCGCGATTCGGGACTCGACCTGGGCGTCACCGGCATCATCGTGCCGGTGAAGGATCGGCGGTTGACGATCCAGCAGGCCCCCGATGACGTCGAGGTGATCGAACGCAACGGGCTGGCCGAATGGTTGCTCAACCAGCCCGAGGAGCTCAATGAGCATGAGGTGGTCAAGGGCTTCACGGTGGCCCGCGAGGCCACCAGCTGGCGTCCCCGCTGGAGCGAATGACGTTTCCGGGCGCTGACCGGACCGCCCGCATGGTTTGCCGTTCGGCGAGGGTATCGGCGGTTGGCATGATGGAGTCATGACAGCGCACGAAGATCCCGACGAGGACATCCCCACCGGCCTTGATGCCGCAGTGACGGTGAAGGTTGCCGGTGTCGACCAGCAGCGACGGCACGCTGAGCTGGTCAAGGAGATCGACGACGCGCAGGAGGCCTACTACGGTCGTGACAAGCCGTTCATCACCGACGCGCTGTATGACGAATTGATGCTCGAGCTGCAGAAGCTCGAGGCCGAATATCCCTCGTTGCGCACCCCTGACAGCCCCACCCAACGCGTGGGGGCGCCCCAGGAGGAGACCGATTTCTCGCCGCTCACCCATCCCTCGCAGATGCTCAGCCTCGATGACGTCTTCAGCATCGACGAGCTCAAGGAGTGGATGACCCGGACCGAGGCCGCGCTGGGCCACACCCCCGAGTGGCTGTGCGAGGTGAAGATCGACGGGTTGGCCATCGACCTCCAGTACGTGAACGGCCGGTTGCAGACCGCGGCAACCCGTGGCGACGGACGGGTGGGGGAGAACATCACCCCCAATGCACGCACCATCAAGGCGATCCCGCAGCGCCTGCGCCCCGATCCCGCCCAGGATTTCCTGGCCCTGTTCGAGGCCCGGGGCGAGGTCTTCGTGCCGCTGAAGGAGTTCGCCGCCTACAACGACAAGCTCGCCGACCAGGGCAAGCCGCAGTTCGCGAATCCGCGCAATGCCGCGGCCGGCTCGTTGCGGCAGAAGGACCCCCGGGTCACCGCGCAACGGCCCCTGTCGTCGATCTGCCATGGCCTGGGCGTTGCCGACGGCCTGGCCGTGACGCGCCAATCCGATGCCTACGCCGTGATGAAGGCCTGGGGACTACCGATCAGTCCCTACAACAAGGTGGTGCACTCCCTCGACGAGGTGCTCGACTTCATCTCGTATTACGGCCAGCATCGCCACGACCTGATCCACCAGATCGACGGCATCGTGGTGAAGGTCGATTCCTTTGCCGAGCAGCAGCAGCTGGGGGTCACCAGCAGGGCGCCGCGCTGGGCCATCGCCTTCAAGTACCCGCCCGAAGAGGTGAACACGCGGCTGCTCGACATTCGCGTGAAGGTGGGGCGCACCGGACGCGTCACCCCCTACGGCGTGATGGAGCCCGTGCAGGTTGCCGGGTCGGTGGTGTCCAGCGCGACATTGCACAATGCCTACGAGGTGGAGCGCAAGGGCGTCCTGATCGGGGACATGGTGGTCCTGCGCAAGGCGGGCGATGTGATTCCCGAGATCGTGGGACCGGTGGTGGAGATGCGCACCGGTGCCGAACGCCCCTTCGTGATGCCCACCCACTGCCCGTCCTGTGGCACGAAGCTGGCCCCGGAGAAGGAGAGCGACAAGGACATCCGGTGTCCCAACTCGAAGAGTTGCCCCGCGCAGTTGCGCGAACGCCTGTTCTCGCTCGCGGCGCGTTCGGCGCTCGATATCGAGGCCCTGGGCTATCAGGGGGCCGACGCGATCCTGAGGGCCGGCGTCCTGGACAATGAGGCCCAGTTGTTCAACCTGACGCCCGAGCAGCTGGTGACCGTGCCCTTCTACACCCGCGGCGCCACGCCCCGTGAGCTGAAGGAACCGGCCCTGGTGCCGCCGCCCGGCATCAGGGATGGACGCGTGCTGTCGGCCAACGGACGCCGGCTCCTCGAAAACTTGCGCACCGCCCGCCACCAACCGCTGTGGCGGGTCCTGGTGGCGCTGTCGATCCGCCATGTCGGGCCGACGGCGGCCCGTGCCCTGGCGGCCAGGTTCGGTTCCATGGACGCGATCCGCGCGGCGGGCGTGGAGGAATTGGCCGACACCGACGGGGTGGGCCTGATCATCGCCGAGGCCGTCCGCGACTGGTTCACCGTGGACTGGCACCTCGAGATCCTCAACGCCTGGGCAGCCGATGGGGTCTCGATGGCCGATGAGAAGAGCGCCCGGCCGGCCCAGACGCTGCGCGGGCTCACCGTGGTGGTGACCGGGTCGCTGCAGGACTTCACCCGGGACTCCGCCAAGGCCGCCATCACCGACCGGGGAGGCAAGGCCGCCGGATCGGTCAGCCGCCATACCGACTACGTCGTGGTCGGTGAGAACGCCGGGTCCAAGCAGGCCAGGGCCGAGCAGTTGGGAGTGCCCATGCTCGACGAGGCACAGTTCCGGGAGCTGCTTGAGCACGGTCCCACCCCGGCGTCGGAAACCCCGGCGTCGGAAACCCCCGCGCCGGAAACCCCCGCGCCGGAAACCTCAGCCCCGACGACCAGGGCCAGTGGCGCACCCGGGACCCCGCCCGAAACCCGCGACCGGCGCAGCTAGGCCCACAACAACCAGCTCAGCGTCGGCCCGTCGGGCGAGGACGCCGCCAGCCACGCGCGCGTGTCCTCGATCTCGTGGGCGAGGCTGGCACCGAGCCGCTGCTCGACCTGCCAATTCGTCGGGGCCAGCGCCAGGATGGCGCAGGCCTGGGCGGTGCGCACAGAATCGCCGTCCGGCAGCGGTCCGGGCAGGGGGCCGTGGAGCAATCCGATCGTCTGCCACACGGCCGGGGTGGGGGAGTCGGCCCGGGTGAGGATGGCATGCAGGGCCCCGCACAGCGGGTCGTGGGGATCCATCGGCACGGTGGCGTCGAAATCGAGCATGGCCGCCCGGGCGGCCAGCGATGCGCTCAGCCAGGCGAGCATGGGGCCGGGGCCGGGAGCAAGGCCGTCCAGGCGCTGCAGGGCCGCGGCCATGCGCGTGGCGTCCGCGAACGCCCAGTGCAGCAGTGCGGCAGTCGCCTCCGGTGCGATGCTGTTGCCCGGCGGGGCATCGCTCAGCTCCTGGAAGAAGTCGTCCAGGAAGCGTTCGGCGTCGTCATGGGGGATCAGGTGGGCGGTGTCGGCCCTGTCGATCAGGGCTGCGTCGGAGCCCCGGGCGGTGCGTGGGTCCACCTGGCCCAGGATGGCGGCGGCAACATCGCGCAAGACGCGGTCGGTGCCGGCGTTCCAGGTGATGGTGAAGCTGGAATCGATGCCGGGACCGTGGATGCCGATGTCATGCGTGCCGCCGGCGGCACTGAGCTGGGTGCCGTGTTCGTCGGTGACGATCTCCACGTCACCGGTGACTGCGGCGTCGGGCAGGTCGATGAACAGCGGCTCACCGGCGCGCGGCGTGCAGTCCGGGGGCAGCCAACCCGGCAGGGTGCTGGTGGCGTTCATGAGGCTGGCGAAGCGTTCGATCACCCAGGTGGTGGAATAGCCGCGCTCGGGAGTCAGGGTGAGCAGGGGCGGGCCCAGCGCAATGCGATGGGTCGCCGACCCGCCCGGTGTCCGGGTTCGGGACGGGGGAGGCGTCGTGCCGGCCTCGTCCGGCCAGGCCTGACCGTGGCTCAGGTGTGCCGCCGTGACGAGGCCATCGCCCGGTCGGTCGTCGAGGACCAGAAGCGCCGAGCTGCCGCCCACCCAACGTCGGGCCGGCCCCGGCGGCGTCCACAGCAGGGTCGGGGGCTCCACGGCGACCGTTTCAGCGTGGGTCGCCAGTGCGACGCGCAGGCTGAATCCCGGCTGGGTGCTGATGCGCACCGTGGCGCGCGTGGAACCCGGTTGCCGGCTGGACGACAGGTGGCTGGACGACAGACTGGCTGGCGCCGTGGCATCGTCCGCGGGTTGGTCGTCGCGGGTCCACTGCCACTCAAACTCATCATCGTCCAGCGTGGCCGGCCCGGGGACCCACGGGGTGGGGAAGTCGACGGTGAGGGTGCCCAGCGGGCGACCGTCCTCGGCGTCGGACAGGGCGACGCTGCCGGCGTGTGACCCGGCGGTCAGCCGCAGGTGATGCCATTCCAACTGTCGTCGCATCGCATCCTGCCCGGTCACTGTGATCCCCTCATCGCCCCGAACCTAGCGCACGGCCACGGCGGGGAAGACGCAGCATGTGTCGCACCGTGGGGCGTGTCCGGGACGGCCCGGCGCCGGTCGGACGATGCCCTGCGTCCGTGGCGTGGCCCAGCTCCCGCCTGACGGATCATCGCCCGGATGGCAGCATGGGGGCATGACGGACACAGCAGATCCCCGCCCCGGGGGTGGGCGCGGTCAGCACGACAAGGGATCGGCGGACGCACGGGGCAGGTCCGGACGATCGAAGGACGCGCGGCCCAAGGAATTGGGTCGCGACGGCATCACCCCCTTGGTGGATGCGGATCGGGCGCTCCGGGTGCGTGAGATCGGCCATCCCACTGCCGCCATGCGCAGTGCGGCGCGTTCCACGGCGGCCCGCAGCATCACCGGGCGCCGCTCCTGACCGTCTTTGCGTCCGGGGCGTCGGTTAACCTTGGGCCAGTTGCCCGTTGAGGGCTTCCCGGACGAGGGGTGCCGTACCCGGTGCGCGACAAGACGGCCCATGGAGGTTGTCATGTCATGGATCGTTCTGGTGGTGTCCGGGTTCCTGGAGGCCGTCTGGGCCCTTGCCCTGGGTCGTTCCCACGGATTCACCCGACTGGTGCCGACGGTCGTGTTCGCGCTCGCACTGGTGGCGAGCATGGCGGGGCTGGCATTTGTGATGCGCCGCCTGCCGGTTGGCACGTCGTACGCGGTCTGGACCGGTATCGGAGCCGCCCTCACGGTCACCATCTCGATGCTGACCGGTCAGGAGCCCGTCTCCGCGATGCGCATCGTGTTTCTGGCCATGATCGTCGGCGGGGTCGTCGGGCTGAAATTCGTCGCCTGAACCAGATGTACAGATCATTCACAGAAACTGTGAATGTTGGCGAATCCGCTAGTCACGTGGGGGATCGGCCGATGCCCCCACAAGCGGGATCTGTTATCTTTTTGGGGTGTCGTTGGTCATGCGGGGGGCATGACCAACGACACGCTCATGTTCGGTGACCATGCCCAGCAATGTTCGTGGCCATGTGATGGCCGGGGGTCGGGGTGACCGGACTCGAACCGGCGACTTCCTGCTCCCAAAGCAGGCGCGCTACCAACTGCGCCACACCCCGTTGGGCCCTGCAGCTCGTTCAACCCTGACGTGCGATGAACCCTGCAGTGCGATGAATCCTGCAGTCCGTTCCGGGTCTGCAGCACAGTGCACGCTACCGCAAACGGCCCCGTTGCCGCGCCGTGGTGGAACCTGCCCGGGTACTGGGCGGGCTGGCTGGAATTGCCCCGGCGGGGCCACTCATCGGGCCTGCGGATGGCGCCGGATCGGCGTTCACGGCGATGATCGTATAAGCTGACAGCCGCCCGGCAGCGGGCAGCGCGAACGTAGCTCAATGGTAGAGCCCCAGTCTTCCAAACTGGCTACGCGGGTTCGATTCCCGTCGTTCGCTCCACTAACCACAGCGCGTCTGCGTCCCCATGTCCCCGCACGGGCCATCTTGGCGTCGTCCGAGGCCGCTGGTTAGGATTGGCAGGCGTTGTATGTACGCGCCTGCGTGTCTTGTCCCAATATCAGGAGTCCTAGTGCCCAGCACCGTCGAGAAGTTGAACCCGACTCGGGTGAAGCTCACCATCGAAATGCCTTTTGCCGAACTTCAGCCGAAGATCGACGCGGCCTACAAGCAGATCTCCGAGCAGGTGAACCTTCCCGGTTTTCGCCGTGGCAAGGTGCCGGCCCGCCTCATCGATCAGCGCTTCGGTCGCGGTGCCGTGCTGCAGCAGGCCATCAACGACGCGATTCCGGACGCCTACAGCAAGGCCGTCCAGGACAATGAGCTCTTCCCCCTGGGCCAGCCCGATATCGAGGTGTCGAAGCTTGAGGACGGCGATGTCGTCGAGCTGTCGGCCGAGGTGGACGTGCGCCCCGACTTCGATATTCCTGATTTCTCGGGCATCAAGGTCGAGGTCGAGCCCGCCAAGGTGAGCGACGAGGACGTCAACGAGCGCGTGGAGCTGCTGCGCGAGCGCTTCGCCAACCTCAAGGAGGTGGACCGCGCCGCCAAGGATGGTGATGTGGTCAACTTCGATCTCTCGGCCACCCAGGACGGCGAGCCCGTGCCGGACGCCGAGTCGAATGGCATGCAGTACCGCGTCGGCGCAGGCGGCATGGTCGACGGCCTCGATGAGGCGCTGGTGGGCATGAAGGCCGGCGACGAGAAGAGCTTCAGCTCGAAGCTCGTGGGCGGAAGCCATGGCGGCCAGGACGTGGACATCAAGGTGACGGTCAACAAGGTCAACGAGCAGGAGCTGCCCGCCCTTGACGACGACTTCGCCCAGCTGGTCTCCGAGTTCGACACGGTCGACGAGATGCTGGCCGACCTGCGTGACAACCTCGAGCGCATGGCCCGCATCGGCCAGGCCAATGAGGCCCGCGACAAGATCGTGGAGCAGGTCGTGGAGAAGGTTCCCTTCGAGCTGCCGCCTGCGGTGCTGGAAGCCGATGTCAAGGGCTACCACGACCAGATCGAGAACCAGCTCAACCAGTCGGGCCTCACCCTCGAGCAGTACCTCGAGGAGGCCGAGGACGAGAAGGCCGACACCCCCGAGGAGTTCTGGGCCGAGATCGACAAGCGTGCCGAGCAGGGCCTGCGCGCACAGATCGTGCTGGACAAGCTCGCCGAGGAGCAGAACGTCGGCGTGAGCCAGGAAGAGTTCACCCAGCTCATCCTGCAGAAGGCCCAGCAGAACGGCACCACACCGGAGCAGGAGCTCCAGCACATGAGCGAGCACAACCACATGCCCGAGTGGATGGGCGAGGTCCGCCGCGGCAAGGCGCTCAACACGATCGTCGATGAGGCCGTGGTGACCGACACCGACGGCAACGCGGTTGATCTGAAGCACCTGCAGGCCGATGGCACCATCGCCGAGCCCGCTGCCGATGAGAAGGCCGAGGACGCCGACAAGGCCGAGGACGCCAAGGCCGACAAGCCTGCCAAGAAGCCCGCCGCGAAGAAGCCCGCGGCCAAGGCCACCAAGGCGGCGGCGTCGAAGGCGGCCCCCAAGGCTGACAAGAAGCCGGCTGCCAAGAAGCCCGCGGCCAAGAAGCCTGCCGCGAAGAAGCCGGCCGCCAAGAAGGCTGATGAGGCGCCGGCCGACGACGCCAAGTGATCGTCCACCGGTGATCGCCCCACGGTGAGCACCGGCAGCAGAATCGGGAGTCCTTCCTCGGAGGGGCTCCCGATTCTGTGTTTGGCTGATGCATCTGGGCGGCGCTCGTGCTTGCTAGGCTTTCCCCGGCCTGCGACACACAGTGCTGTGCGTGGCACCACGCTTGTACGAGGACACGCCCCAACGACAACACTGTTGTGTGACACCACTGGAAGGATCGGCCGATGAGCCAACCCGAGGAAGCAGAGCCGGTCATCCCCGATGGCGCCACTGCCGCGTACGCGCTCGCCGAGGACGACGGCACCACCGTCGCGGGGCCCACGTCCCCGGCCCAGGCCGCTGCGCCGCCGACCCGTTCGCCGGGGATACCCCGCTATCTCCAGATCGCCGGCGGCATCGTGTTGTCCCTGGGTGCGCTCCTGCTGCTCAAGGAATTCGGCAGCACCTTCGCGCCGATGTTCCTGGCGCTCAACCTCATGGTCACCGCGTATCCGCTGCACACCTGGTTGGTGCGCAAGGGGTGCCCCTCGCCGCTGTCGGCCGTGACCACCGCGCTCGTCGTCTTCGTGGTCCTGCTGGCGATGGTGGCCGGCCTGGTCTGGTCGGTCAACGAGACCGTGACGCTGCTGCCGCAGTATGCCGATGAGTTCACCGGATTGTTCAACTGGTTCATCGACCGCGCAGCACAACTCGGCTTTGACCAGGCCAGCCTCATGCAGGCCTTCAAGAGCATCGATCCCAACAGCATCTTCTCGGCGGCGAGCTCGGTGCTCAATGGTGCCTCCGGCTTCGTCGCCATGCTGGCGATCCTGGTCACCACCCTGGTGTTCATGGCCATGGACACCTCCGGCTTCGCGGCCCGCATCCGCATCGCCGGCGCCACCCATTCGCGGATGGTCACCGGGCTGGTCTCGTTCAGCCGCGGGATCCGTCGCTATTGGGTGGTCACCTCGGTGTTCGGCCTCATCGTCGCCGTCCTGGACGTGATCGCGGTGGCGATCATCGGCGTGCCGCTGCCCATCGTGTGGGGCCTGCTCAGCTTCCTGACGAACTACATTCCCAATATCGGCTTCGTGGTGGGCCTCATCCCGCCGGCGCTGGTGGCGCTGGTGGCGCTGGGTTGGAAGCAGGCGCTGGTGGTCGTGGTGCTGTACTGCGTGCTGAACTTCGTGGTGCAGTCGATCATCCAACCGCGCTTCACCGGCGAGTCCGTCGGCGTGACGCCCACCATCTCGTTCATCTCGTTGCTCGTGTGGGGCCTCGTGCTGGGCGGGCTGGGCACCCTGCTGGCGCTCCCGATGACCCTGCTGGTCAAGGCGCTGATCATTGACACCGATCCCCGGGCGCGATGGGTGAATGCCTTCATCGCCAGCAATCCGGGCGATGCCCAGGGGGCGGCGCAACAGGCCGAACTGTGATTCTGCCCCCGTCCCGGTGGAGGTCCTGACGGGGGAGCGCAGCAGGCGTGGTCCGTTGTGCCCTGTGGTGGTTCCCGGTGGGGCCGTGGTGGTTCCCGGCGGAGCTGTGTCGGTTCCCGGTGGACCCCTGCGGGTTGCTGGTGGAACTGTGCCACGGCAGGGCGATCGCGTCCCCTAAGCTGACCCCGACGTGCCGCGTCGCCACGCACCCGGCGCCATCGAGGAGACGATCATGCAATCCGACCAGGATCAGTTCGGCACTGCCGGCACTTCGTCACAGGATGACACGGGTCGCACCTCGCCTGACGTCGGCGGGGCCGCCACCGCCCGGGCGGAGGACCGCCCGAAGAAGGCCGGCTCGTCGGGCGCCACGAGGAGCACCAGCGTGGCCCAGGGGCCCTTCCGTGGCCAACCCCGGTGGCTGCCACGCATGAGCGTCATCTTCATCGCCATGATCGGCATCGCCGGTAGCATCTGGCTGTTCCGGCAGTTGTCGTGGCTGCTGGCCCCGGTCTTCCTGGGGCTGAACCTGGTGATCGCCTTCTACCCGATCTACTCAGGCCTGACCAGGCGGAAGTGGCCCAGGGCGTTGGCCGCCATCGTCATGGCCCTCGCGCTGCTGTCGGTGGTGATCCTGGCGGTGGCCTCCATGGCATGGGCGGTGGGCACGCTCATCGGTGCGATCCCCAGCTATGTGCCGCGCATCCAGGCGATGTACGGCGACCTGATGCAGTTCCTGGTGCAGCACCACATCAGCGCCGATGCGGTGAGTGGCTTCTACAGCCGCATCGACCCGAACAACGTCCTGTCGGCCCTCACCGGGGTGCTCGGCTCGATCTCGGGCAGCATCGGCGCCGGTACGGTGGCGCTGACCACGATCCTGATGCTGCTGGTCGATTCGGTGGGGTGGAAGAGGCGGCTCGGCATGGTCGAAGTGGGCCACCCGCGCGCCATCGGGGCGATCCGCGATTTCGCCCACGGCACCCGCCGCTACTGGTTGGTGTCGATGGTCTTCGGCGCCATCATGGCCGGGCTGAACGCCATCGAGCTGAAGATCCTCAATGTGCCCCTGATGGGGGTGTGGGTCGTGCTCACCTTCATCACCACCTTCATCCCCTCAGTCGGCTTTTTCTTCGCCATGGTGCCGCCGGTCATCGTCGCCCTGGTGGTCAACGGGTGGCAGAACGCCCTGTGGTTGATGGCCATCTACTTCGTCACGACGTGGATCGTGCAGGGCTTCTTCCAGCCGAAGTTCACCGGCAACGCGGTGGGCGTCAACATCACCACGTCGTTCATCTCCCTGCTCTTCTGGGCCTGGGTGTTCGGGCCGTTGGGGGCGCTGATCGCGCTGCCGGCCACCCAATTGGTCAAGTCGTTGGTGTTGGACGCCGACCCCAAGTCGCGGTGGGTGAGTGCGCTGATCGCCCCCGAGCCGAGCGTCGTCGGCGCCGATCCCCAAACTTGAGTCCCCACGCCTCAACTTCCACGCCGGAAGCGAAATGCGGACCCTCCTCCTCCGGTTTGGGGTCGGCTACGGGTAGGTTCGGACATGTGAACGACATCGCGAAAAACCCCGTGCTGCCCTCCCTGGCGGCCGGAGGAGCCAGCGGTTTCGGCCTGAGTGACAACGTCTACCAGTCACTTCTGGCCAACCGCATCGTGTTCCTCGGCTCAGAGGTGAAGGACGAGAACTCCAACGCGATCTGCGCGCAGATGCTGCTGCTGAACGCGGAGGACCCGCACAGGGACATCTACCTGTACATCAACTCACCCGGCGGCTCGATTGACTCGGGCATGGCCATCTACGACACCATGCAGTGGATCAGCAATGACGTGGCCACCGTCGCATTGGGCCTGGCCGCGTCCATGGGTCAGTTCCTGCTGTCCGGTGGTGCGAAGGGCAAGCGCTTTGCGCTGCCGCACGCACGCATACTGATGCACCAGCCGTCCGGCGGCATCGGCGGCACCGCGTCTGACGTGAAGATCCAGGCCGAGCAGAGCATCCACCTCAAGCATGAGATGGCCGCCCTGATCGCTGGTCACACCGGCCAGACGGTGGAGCAGATCGAGAAGGACTCCGACCGTGACCGCTGGTTCACGGCGCAGCAGGCACTCGAATATGGCTTCATTGACCATGTCTACGAGCGTGCGTCCAAGATCTCTGACACCGACGCCCCGAATCAGTGACTTCTGAACCAGTGAGGACCTTCATGACCAACAATGTGACACCCGGTCTGATTCTGCCTACGGCAGGGCAGTCCCCGGTGGCGCCCGGTGGCTTGGCCACCTCGCCGTCGGCGGAGTACTACATCCCGCAGTGGGAGGAGCGCACCAGTTACGGTGTGCGTCGGGTTGACCCCTACACCAAGCTGTTCGAGGACCGCATCATCTTCCTCGGCACCCCGATCACCGATGATGTCGCCAATGCGGTGATGGCCCAGCTGCTGTCACTGCAGTCGATGGACGTCGACCGTCCCATCTCGATCTACATCAACAGCCCCGGTGGTTCCTTCACCGCGCTGACGGCCATCTACGACACCATGCAGTACCTGAAGCCCGCCGTGCAGACCATCTGCCTGGGTCAGGCGGCGTCCGCGGCGGCAGTGCTGCTCGCGGCCGGTGCCAAGGGCCAGCGCCTGGCGCTGCCCAACAGCCGCATCCTGATCCACCAGCCCGCCATCAGCGGGGAGGGAAGCTACGGCCAGTCCTCCGACCTGGAGATCCAGGCCAAGGAGATCCTGCGCATCCGCAGCCTCATGGAGCAGATGCTGGCCGACGCCACGGGCCAGCCCGTGGAGCGCATCAACCGCGACGTCGAGCGCGACAAGTACCTGACCGCCGAGGAGGCCAAGGAATACGGCCTCATCGACGACATCCTGACGTCGCTCAAGGACTCGTGAAAACAAGGGGCCACCTGAGCGGTCGCTCCTGCAACTAAGCACCAAAGCCCGCCCGGGCCGGTGGGGTCTCTTGTCCCACCGCCCGGGCGGGTTACTCTGAGTGTCCACGAGAGGGGGCGTCATGGCGCGCATCGGGGAGAGCGGCGACCTGTTCAAGTGCTCGTTCTGTGGAAAGAGCCAGAAGCAGGTCAAGAAGCTCATCGCGGGTCCGGGTGTTTACATCTGTGACGAATGCATCGATCTGTGCAACGAGATCGTCGAAGAGGAGTTCTCGGAGAGCACCGAGAAGGAACAGGGCGGCGAGCTTCCCAAGCCCGCCGAGATCGTCTCCTTCCTGAACTCCTACATCATCGGGCAGGACGCCGCCAAGAAGGCGCTCGCGGTGGCCGTCTACAACCATTACAAGCGCGTCCAGGCGCAGGCCGACAGCTCGTCGAAGCATGACGACGATGTGGAGCTCGCGAAGTCGAACATCCTGTTGATCGGCCCCACCGGGTGCGGCAAGACCTACCTGGCACAGACCCTGGCGCGCATGCTCAATGTGCCGTTCGCGATGGCCGACGCCACCGCCCTGACCGAGGCCGGCTATGTCGGCGAGGACGTCGAGAACATCCTGCTCAAGCTGCTGCAGGCCGCCGACTTCGATGTGAAGCGCGCCCAGACGGGCATCATCTACATCGACGAGATCGACAAGGTGGCCCGCAAGTCGGAGAATCCCTCGATCACCCGCGACGTCTCCGGTGAGGGGGTCCAGCAGGCGCTGTTGAAGATCCTGGAGGGCACCGTCGCCTCCGTTCCGCCGCAGGGCGGGCGAAAGCACCCGCACCAGGAATTCATCCAGATCGACACCACCAATGTGCTGTTCATCGTGGGGGGTGCCTTCTCCGGCCTGGAGGAGATCATCGCCGACCGCGTCGGCCAGGGTGGCGTGGGCTTCACCAACGATTCGGTCAAGCGCCAGCCAGTGGGACTCGATCCCTTCGCCGGTGTGCGCCCCGAGGACCTGCACACCTTCGGGTTGATCCCCGAGTTCATCGGCCGCCTGCCCGTGATCACCACGGTGCCCAGGCTCGACGCCGATGTGCTGCGCCGCATCCTCGTGGAGCCGCGCAATGCGCTGGTCAAGCAGTTCGAGAAGCTCTTCGAGCTGGACGGCGTGGAGTTGGAGCTCACCGACGACGCGGTCTCGGCGGTTGCCGAGAAGGCGGTCACCCGCAACACCGGCGCGCGCGGATTGCGCGCGATCCTCGAGGAGACCCTCCTCGACGTGATGTTCGAGGTGCCCAGCCATGAGGAGATCGGCCAGGTGGTGATCACCGGTGACGTCGTGCACGGCGACGCCCAACCGACCATGCTCACCCGGGCCGAGATCGCCGAACGGCACAAGCTGTCCGCCTGACACTGTTCACCGATGGCCCACGCCAGCCCTCAGCACACGACCCGTACGCCCCGGATTCCCGGATCGGCGTGCGGGTCGTGCACGTTCCGGCCCCGCGCTCGGGACGGGGAGTCACAGCGCGGGAATCGGCAACCAACTCCCGCCGCGTCGGCGGAGCACCCGTGGGGGAGACACCACGGCCACCTGTGACACCTGCTGGGTGATCTGGGCGCCATGGCGCCGGGCGCGCGCATCCTCGTCGGCATCATGGGAGCCCGCGATGGTGAACCGCACGGTCACCGTCGGCACCCCCGCGGGCATGTCGAGGCGCACATCGTCGCAGTGGAGCGGCGCCACCACGGCTGCCCGCGCCACCTCCAGGACCTCGTCGGGACGGTGCCCGGGACGCAGGCCACTGACCTGGAACTGCACTCGAAATGATGGCATGGGCCCGATCTTCCTCCCCGCCACGTTCATGGCCCCCGCAATCCCGGTGTCCGGTCGGTCGGGTTCTCGCATCGTTGCCGTGGGGCACGGCGCGGTGCTCGGACTGTAGCCTGATGACGTGCGCTATGTGTCAACCCGTGCCGCGTCCGCCGATGCCTCGGAGCCCTTCTCCGACATCCTGCTGGAAGGCCTCGCCCCCGACGGGGGCCTCTACCTGCCCGTCACCTACCCCCGGGTCGATGCACAGACCCTCACCCGGTGGCGCGCCGTGCTGGCCGAGCAGGGCTATGCGGCGCTGGCTGCCGAGGTGATCGGCCTCTATATCGATGACATCGGCCATGATGACCTGCTGGAACTGTGTCGCAGGGCCTACACCGCCGAGAAGTTCGGCGACCCCCAGATCGTGCCGGTGACGCGCATCGGCGACGAACCCCTGTGGCTGGGGCACCTGTCCAATGGACCGACGGCGGCCTTCAAGGACATGGCGATGCAGTTGCTCGGGGAGTTCTTCGAGTACGAGCTGCGTCGCCGGTCCAGCTGGCTGACCATCGTTGGCGCCACCAGCGGCGATACCGGAAGCTCGGCCGAGTATGCGATGCGCGGACGTGACGGGCTGAGCGTCGTGATGCTGACCCCGGCGGGCAGGATGACCCCCTTCCAGCAGGCCCAGATGTTCGGCCTGCAGGATCCCAACATCATCAATGTCGCGGTCGACGGCGTCTTCGACACCTGTCAGGACCTGGTGAAGGCCCTCAACGCCGACGCCGAGTTCAAGCATCGCTGGCACGTCGGTGCCGTCAACTCGATCAACTGGGCCCGCCTGGTGGCCCAGGTGGTCTACTACTTCGCCTGCTGGCTGCGCGTCACCACCAGCGCCGACGAACAGATCAGCTTCGCGGTGCCCACCGGGAACTTCGGCAATGTCTGCGCCGGGCACATCGCCCGCTCCATGGGATTGCCGATCAAGCGCCTCATCGTGGCCACTAATGAGAACGACGTGCTCGACGAGTTCTTCCACACCGGCCGATACCGGGTGCGCGGCGCCGTCGAGACCGTGGCCACCTCAAGCCCCTCCATGGACATTTCGAAGGCCTCGAACTTCGAGCGCTTCATCGCCGACCTGTTCGGACGGGACGGTGCGACCGTGCGCAGGCTGTTCGACCAGCTCGCCCGCACCGGGGAGTTCGACATCTCGGGGACGGCGCAGTTCACGGCCGTCAGCCAGCAGTACGGCTTCGTCTCGGGCCATTCCAGCCATGCAGACCGCCTGGCCACCATCGAGCGCCTGTGGACCACCGACCAGATCCTCATCGACCCGCACACCGCCGACGGCGTCCATGTCGCCGAGCAGTTCGCCGGCGACGAGCAGATCGTGGTGCTGGAGACCGCACTTCCGGTCAAGTTCGCCGACACCATCAAGGAGGCCACCGGGGAGTTGCCACCCGTGCCGCCGCGCTTCGCCCACATCGGGGAGGGGCCGCGTCGGGTCATCGAGATGGGCGACGACCTGGGCGCCCTCAAGAAGCTCGTGGCCGACACCGTGGGCACCCTGCGGGCCTAGCTCAGCACCGGCGCGGCGACCATCGAACCATTCCCGTGCGATCGTCATCGGACGGGATCAGCAACAAAGGAGACAGCAATGAGCATGCGCGTCGGAATTCTCACCTCCGGTGGAGACAGCCCCGGCCTCAACGCCGCCATCCGTGGATTCGGCAAGGCCGCCGTGAGCACCTACGGCATGGAACTGATCGGCTTCCGCGACGGGATGCGGGGCCTGGCGGAGAACCGCTTCATGCAGCTCGACTCGCACGCACTGTCCGGCATCCTCACCACCGGCGGCACCATCCTGGGCACCAGTCGCGACAAGGTGCACAAGATGCTGGTCGACGGCAAGGTGCAGAACATGATCCCCGTGATCAAGAAGAACTACGAGAAGAACAAGCTGGACGCCCTGGTCTGCCTGGGTGGCGGCGGCACCGCCAAGAACGCCAAGCGCCTGTCCGACGCCGGCATGAACGTGATCACGCTGCCCAAGACGATTGACAATGACCTGGTGGGCACCGACCAGACCTTCGGGTTCGCCACGGCCCTGGAGATTGCCACTGATGCGGTCGACCGCCTCCATTCCACCGCACACAGCCACCATCGCATCATCCTCACCGAGATCATGGGGCACCGTGCCGGATGGCTGGCATTGGGTGCGGGGATCGCCGGTGGCGCCGATGTGATCCTGCTGCCCGAGGTGCCCTACAACGTCGAGTCCATCGCCGCGGCCATCAGCCGCCGCTCCGCCCATGGCTCGAACTTCTCGGTGGTGGCCGTGGCCGAGGGCGCGCGCAATGAGCGTGACGCCGCCGAACTCGCCGCCGCCGACGCACTGGTGCGCGAGGCCGATTCACCGGTGGCCCGCGACGCCGCGAAGACCCACCGGGCCAATGTCGAGGCCTCGCATCGGGCCCATACCTTCACGCTGGCCACCGAGCTGGAGAAGGCCACCGGACTCGAATCGCGCGTGACCATCCTGGGCTACGTCCAGCGCGGCGGCACGCCGTGTGGACGCGACCGCGTGCTGGCCACCGTGCTCGGCACTGCCGGCGCCGACCTGGTCGCCAAGGGCGTCTTCGGTGTCATGGTCGCCGCGAAGGGCGACGGGGCAGAGCCGGTTCCGCTCGAGGAGGTGGCCGGCAAGATCCGCCGCGTACCCGTCGACCACCCGTGGATCCGGGCGGCCAAGGAGGTCGGCACCGGGTTCGGCGACTGACCGCGCCCGGCTGGGATCCCAGTGGGGTTGGACCCCAACGGGCTGGGAACACAACGGGCTGGGCCGCGACCCTATGCTTGACCGGTGAGTCCTTCCCAACCCCTGACGTTGCATGTGAGGGCCCTGGTGCTCGACATGGACGACACCATCAACCAGACGACGCCGGCCATGCGGGTGGCATTGCGCACGGCCGCCGTCGGGCTGTGGCCGCAGGTCCCCGAGGAGCGGCTGCACGCCGCTGTCGAACGCTATGCATTTGATGGCGCCGGATGGTTCCAGCGCTTCTCCTCGGGCCAGATCGACTTCGAGACGATGCGCCGCGGCCGGCTGGCAGACATGGCCGCCCAGCTCGACAACCAGCTCTCGGATCAGCAGTACGAGAGCTTCGAGGAGAGCTATCGCGCGGTGTTCATCGACTCGTGTCGGGCCTTCGACGACGCGCTGCGCCTGCTTGACCGGGCCCGTGCCGCGCAGGTGCCCGTGGCCGTGTTGTCGAACTCCGCACACCACATGACGCGCAGGAAGATCCACCGGATCGGCCTGGACGATCGCTTCACCGCCGTACTGTGTGCCGACCAGCTCGGCGCCGGAAAGCCCGACCCGGGCGCATATCTGGCCGCCTGCCGGGCCATCGGCCACGAGCCGGGTGAGGTCGGTTACGTGGACGACCTGTTCCGCGACGCCCACGGCGGGGCGCAGGCGGGCCTCAAGGCGGTGTGGCTTGACCGCATCGGTGAGGACGGAACCCCGGACAGTGAACACCAGGTGCGCTCGGGTGACCAGGCCGTGCCGATGATCGGCGGGCTGGACCAGCTCGACGTCCGCCTGCCCTGACCGTTCGCGGCGTCGGATCACTGCCGTTCGGGTGATAACCGCTGGCTGAACGCCGCAGGGGGCGGACCCAACCACCTGGTCGGGCCCGCCCCCTGCGGGTGGAGCGTCAGTTCTTCTTTTTCTTCACCGGCGGCTCGCCCAGGGTGATCTGGGCGCCCACCTCGTCGCCGGCCTCCTGCCAGGCGATGTCGGTCTCGATATGGCCGACCGCGCTCAGGTCGGCGGCTGCCGACTTCAGGTGGGCCACCGCGGTGGCGGGGCCACTGAGCGTGATGTCGATCACCGGGGTCTTCATCGAGACCTTGGCGTCCGACTTGGCGCCACGCACCAGGATGAGCGCTGCGGCCACGTCGGTGACCAGCTGCGGGTCACCCGTGGAGGGCAACTCGTCGACGGTGGGCCAGCTCGCAGTGTGCACCGAGCCAGGCTTCCACCAGCTCCAGACCTCCTCGGTGACGAAGGGCATGAAGGGTGCCAGCAAGCGCAGGATCACCGACAGGGCCAGCTGCAGTGACGCATTGGCCGAAGCCGCGGCCCGGGGTCCCTGGGCGCCGTAGGCGCGTTCCTTCACCAGTTCGAGGTAATCGTCGCAGAAGCTCCAGAAGAACTCCTCGGTGACTTCCAGGGCGCTGGTGTAGTCGAACGCCTCGAGGTCCTTGGTCGCCTTGGCCACCACGGCGCGCAGGGCGGTCATCTCGGCGACGTCCACCGGCACGGTGATCTCTTCGGGATCAGTGGCCTCTCCCATGCCCAGCACGAAGCGGCTGGCGTTGAGCACCTTCATGGCCAGGCGACGCCCGACCTTCATCTGGCGCTCGTCGAAGGGGGAGTCGAGTCCGGGACGGGCCATGGCGGCGCGCCAGCGCACGGCGTCGGCACCGTACTTGTCGAGGATGTCGGTGGGAACCACCACATTGCCCTTCGACTTGCTCATCTTCTTGCGATCGGGATCCATCACGAAGCCCGAGATCATCGCGCGTGCCCACGGCACCTCGTTGAACTCAAAGTGCGCCCGCACCACCCGGCTGAACAGCCAGGTGCGGATGATGTCATGGGCCTGGGGCGCCAGGTCCATCGGGAAGGTGAGCTTGAACAGCTCCGGGTCACGCTCCCAGCCGGTCACGATCTCGGGGGTCAGGGAGCTGGTTGCCCAGGTGTCCATCACATCGGGGTCGGCCATGAAGCCGTTCGGCTTGCCGCGCTGGGCCTCCGAATAGCCATCGGGCACGTCGGAGGTCGGGTCGATCGGCAACTCGGCGGCGCTGGCCATCAGCGGCTCGTCATAGTCGGGGTCGCCGTTGGCATCCAGCCGGTACCAGATGGGGAAGGGGATGCCGAAGAAGCGCTGGCGACTGACCAGCCAGTCCCCGTTGAGGCCCTCGACCCAGTTGGTGTAGCGGTGGCGCATGTACTCCGGCACGAAGTCGATGTCATCGCCGCAGTTGATGAGCGTCTGCTTCAACTCGTCATCGCGTCCGCCATTGCGGATGTACCACTGGCGCGTCGAGACGATTTCCAGCGGCTTGTCGCCCTTCTCATAGAAGTTCGCCTTGCGCTGGGTCGGCTCGGGTTCCCCGATCATCTCACCGGACGCCTTGAGCGCCTCCACCATGGCCGCGCGGGCCGAGAAGACCGTCTTGCCGGCCAGCTTGTCGTCGTAGAAGGTCGGATCGGGCAGCCAGTCGGGGATCTCGCGGGTGAAGCGCCCGTCACGACCGATCACGGTGCGCGTGGGAAGGCGCAGTTCACGCCACCACAGCACGTCGGTGAGGTCACCGAAGGTGCAGCACATGGCGATGCCGGCGCCCTTGTCCATCTCGGCGGCCGGATGGGCCAACACGGGCACCTCGACGCCGAAGATCGGGGTCTTCACCATCGTGCCGAACAGGTGCTGGTAGCGGGTGTCGTCGGGGTGGGCGATCAGTGCGCAACAACTGACCACCAGCTCGGGACGCGTCGTCTCGATGAAGACGTCCTCACCGTCGGGGCGGTGGAAGGCGAGCCGATGGTAGGCGCCCGGGTAGTCCCGAGCCGCGAGCTCGGCCTGGGCCACGGCGGTCTGGAAGGTGACATCCCACATGGTGGGTGCCTCGGCCATGTAGGCCTCGCCGCGCTCGTAGTTGCGCAGGAACGCGAGCTGCGAGATGCGCTGGGTCTCCTCGCCGATCGTCGTGTAGAGCTGCTTCCAGTCCACGGACAGCCCCACCTGGTGCCACAACTGCTCGAAGGCCTTCTCGTCCACCTTGGTGAGCTGACGGCACAGGTCGATGAAGTTGCGGCGGCTGATGGGGATCTGGTGCTTCGCATCGGGCTTGGCCGGCGGCTGGAAGTCGGGGTCGTAGGGCACCGACGGATCACAGCGCACGCCGAAGAAGTTCTGCACGCGACGCTCGGTGGGCAGGCCGTTGTCGTCCCAGCCCATCGGGTAGAAGACCTGCTTGCCGAGCATCCGCTGGTAGCGGGCGATCACGTCAGTATGGGTATAGCTGAACACATGGCCCACGTGGAGTGAACCCGACACCGTGGGCGGAGGCGTATCGATGCTGAACACCTGGGGACGGCTCTCCGGCCGCTTGAAGGCGTAGAGCTGCTCATCCTCCCAGGCCTCGGCCCATTTGGACTCCAGGCCCTCCAGTACCGGACGATCGGGGACCTTCCAGCCCGACGATCCCGACGCGGGGGCCGAACGTGTGTCTTGTGCTGAGGAGTCAGGTGCTGCGGTCATGGCTGACATCCTATCGAGCGTGCCGAATGGCCCCCACGCCGTCGGCTGGCTCGGACGCACCCCGTGGACGTTGTGTCCTTTCCGGGTGGTCGGAGGCCTCAGACGCCCCGCACGAGCTTCATGATGTCATCCTCGGTGGGGTTGGTCTTGCGGGGCATGTCGATCTTCCTGTCATTGGCCAGGAAGGTCGGCGTGCCGTTGTATCCGTCGGCCTGGGCCTGACGGTCCACGGCGTCGACGAAGGCGTTCATCTCGCCCTTGTCGTAGCTGGACTGGAACTTGGCCAGGTCGTCGCCGGTGATTCCGGCCGCCTGCGGGAAGGCGTTGCGCAGCTGGTCATCGGTGTAACCGGTGCCCTCCTTCGCAGGCTGGTTCGAGAACACGGTGTCGTGGTACTCCTGATACTTCCCGAAGGTGTCCGCAATGGCTGCGGCCCGGGCTGCGCGCACCGAGGAATCATTCTTCAGGTTGATGTCCAGGAAATAGCGCGTGCGGTATTCCAGCCTGATCTCGCCCTTCTTGGCCAACGACTCGAACACCGGCCCGAAGACCGTCTCATATGTGTGGCAGATCGGGCACTGGAAGTCGTCGATCACGGTGAGCACCGGTGCTGAATCGTTGACATTGTCGGCGGAGAACACGCCCTTGTCGCCGGGGGAGGCATGTGGGGGACGGACACTCACCACCGTTGAGGTTGCCCCGGAACCACCCGACCGTTTCCCGAACACACCACCGGCGGCCATGGCGATCACGGCGACCAACACCGCTGCAACGACCACCGCCACGGCGACGACGGTGATGCGCTTGCGGCGGGCGGCCGCAGCCTCGCGTTCACGGGCGGCGCGCAGCTGCTCGCGGCGACTCGCCGACTTGGCGGCGTTGGATGAGGCCATGGTCAACCTTTCGTGGGATCACCGGGAATGCTCCATGTGCCCTCGTCAGGCAGGCCCGGGGCGATGTCACATGGAGACATCATCCATGAGGAATCATGCCGGATGGGGGATTTTCGGCAAGAGCGCAGGCCCGATGCGCCGCCCCGCCCACGAGACGTCCCGCCCACGAAAAGCGCGCGACGCGCTGACAGGACGCAAGCACCCCGCGTCGCTCCAGCGGGGGAACGACGCGGGGTGCGTCTCGAGAAGAGTGTCGGTGACCCTCAGGCTGCCTTCACGATCTGCATCACATAGTCCTCGGTGGGAGCCGAATTGGTGAACTTGATCTGCTTGTCGTTGGACAGGAAGGTCGGAGTCGAGTTGTAGCCGTCGGCGCTGGCGTTCTTGTCCACGGCGTCGACGAAGGCGTTCATCTCGCCCTTGTCGTAGCTGGACTGGAACTTGGCCAGGTCGTCGCCGGTGATGCCGGCTGCCTGCGGGAAGCTGTTGCGCAGCTGGTCATCGGTGTAACCGACTCCCTCCTGGCTCGGCTGATTCGAGAACACGGTGTCGTGGTACTCCTGGTACTTCCCGAAGGTGTCGGCAATGGCCGCGGCCCGGGCCGCGCGCACCGAGGAATCATTCTTCAGGTTGATGTCCAGGAAATAGCGCGTGCGGTACTCGAGCCTGATCTCGCCCTTCTTGGCCAACGACTCGAACACCGGCCCATAGACGGTTTCGTACTGGTGGCACGCGGGGCACTGGAAGTCATCGACCACGGTCAGCACGGGGGCGGAGTTGTTCGTGTTGTCGGCGGAGAACACTCCCTTGTCGCCGGGGGAGGCGTTGGGGGGCCGCACGCTGACGGTGGTGGCAGTCCCCTTCGTCGAGGAGCCTGACTTGCTGGAGAAGACGCCGGAGGCGGCCATCGCGATCACGGCAACCAGGGCGGCGATGATGACGACCACGACGGTCACGATGATGATGCGCTTGCGGCGGGCGGCCGCAGCCTCGCGTTCACGGGCGGCGCGCAGCTGCTCGCGGCGACTCGCCGACTTGGCGGCGTTGGATGAGGCCATGGTCAACCTTTCATGAGGGGTCAGTCGGGAAAGCTTCAGGAGCCCTGGTGGGGCGTCTTCTCGGCGTGGGCGGGCACATGGTCGTCGTCATCGACGGACAGCGGCCGGAACAGCCAGCCATCCACGGACAGGGCGGTGCGTGGCCGGATGACGAGCCAGACGCTGGCGGCAAGCAGGCCGATGTCGCGAATGATGTCCCACAGGTACTGGGGCTTCTGGTCCGAACTGAGGATGCCGCCCTGGCCGAAGCAGCCGCAGTCAAGGCGCAGGCCGTGCGCCCATGCCCAGGCGATGCCGAAGGTGAACACGATCATCGCCAGGCCGTTGAGCACCGAGGCGACGCGCGTGAACAGGCCAACGACCAGTAGCGCTCCGACGACGAGCTCCAGGGGCGGTTGGGCATAGCCGATCAGCGTGCTGAGCGTGTCGCCCAACCCCAACTGGTACAACTTCACCTGTTCCACGTTCAGCGGCAGGTTGCCGATCTTGGTGGCGCCCGCCCAGATCATCACGACGCCGGTCAGCAGGCGGAGCGCCAGTCCCACCCAATCGCGCCAATCCTGCGGGCGACGCAGTGCGCGCGGCGGGGTGACGCGACTCGGTTCGGAACTCACGGTGGGCAGCATACCCGGGACAATGGGGTGCATCGACCCGGATGAAGCGGCCGATATCGGGCCTGTGACCCCGCTGAGTGCCACGCGGACAAGACCGCGTGATGCGTCGGCGCCGAGCTCCACGGCCACTGGCTAGGCTTGCAGTCGATGAACAGCACCCAGGGGCTCCCCGCTGACAGCCCGCGACACAGCATTGTGACCGGCGGCTTTGATTCCGGCGATCCGCAACGTCACGCACATATCGTCTCCGAGCTCACCGGACGCTGGCCGGAGAACCGCGTGGGACCCTCCCTCGACCGCATTGCGCGACTGTGCGAGCTCCTGGGGTCGCCCCAGCGCAGCGCCCCGGTGATCCAGATCACCGGCACGAACGGCAAGGGCAGCACCGCCATCATGATCGATGCCCTGCTGCGGGCCATGGGCCTGCGCACCGGACGGTTCAGCTCACCCCACCTGCAGGACCTCACCGAACGGATCTGCATCGATGGCCAGCCCATCGCCCCCGACCGCTTCGACGAGCTGTGGGAACAGGTCGAACCGTTGGTCACGATGGTCGACGACCAACGCCTGGACGGCATCGAGATGACCTTCTTCGAGGTGATGACGGGGCTGGCCTACGCGGCGTTCGCCGACGCACCCGTTGACGTGATGATCATGGAGGTCGGCATGGGTGGGCGTTGGGACGCCACCAATGTTGCCGATGCCCAGGTGGCCGTGGTCGGTCCGGTGGCGATGGACCACATGCAGTACCTCGGGGACACGATCGCCGAGATCGCCACCGAGAAGGCGGGCATCATCAAGGCCGGTTCGACGGCCGTCATCGCGGGCCAGAGCGCCGATGCGGCACGCGTCCTGGCCCAACGCTGCCTCGAGGTGGGGGCCCCCATGGTGCGTGAGGGCATCGATTTCGGCCTGCTCGACCGTCAGCCCGCCGTGAGCGGGCAGCTGTTGCGCCTGGACACGGCCTCGGGTCCGATCGGCGACATCTTCCTTCCGTTGCTGGGTGCCCACATGGCCCACAACGCCGCACTGGCGTTGGCCAGTGTCGAGGCGTTCATGGGGGGCAAGGGCCTTGACCCGACGGTGATCGAGGCGGGATTCGGCCAGGTGGTGGCTCCGGCGCGCCTGGAGACGGTGCATTCCGAGCCCACCGTGGTGCTCGACACCGCACACAATCCCCATGGCGTGAAGGCGACCCTCGAGGCGTTGCGGGAGGCCTTCACCTTCCGTCCGCTGATCGCCGTGGTTGCAATGATGGCCGACAAGCAGGTCGACCAGGTGCTCGCCCAACTGGAGGCGGTTGCCGACATCATCGTGGTGAGCCATGTGTCGGGCAGCCGTCGCGCGATGTCGGTGGCCGAGCTTGCCGATCTGGCCACGGGAATCTTCGGTGCCAACCGGGTGCGCACCGCCGATGACGTCTCCCAGGCACTGTCCACGGCCATGGGACTGGCCGAGCAGTCCGGCGAGGGCGCCGGCGTGCTCGTGATCGGCTCGGTCTACCTGGCAGGCGAGGTCCGCGACATCCTGGTGGGCCACGACGTGACCACTGTCGGGCAGCCCCTGCGACTGGGCGCCGACGACCTGCAGGTCGGCGAACGTCGCCCGGCCATCATCGATGCCGACGACGAGGACGTCGACGACGAGGATTGAGGCGCGGCACGGCACGCCCAGCGTTGCTTGCGTCAGTCCGCGCTGAGCCGAACTCTGCCGGATACGGGCGCGCCACCGAGATCGACAGGCACATTGTTTAAGGTGTGGGAGTGAGTGAATCGCGCCACGACCCGCCCGGGGGGGTCTCCTCGCCGGAAGTCCAGTCCCCGGAGGCCCGGTCGGAACGAACGCTGGTCCTGCTGAAGCCCGATGCCGTCCGGCGTGGCTTGGTGGGAGAGATCATCGCCCGGTATGAGCGCAAGGGCCTGCGGATCCGCGCGATGCAACTGCGTCATGTGGATGCCGACTTGGCCGCCAAGCACTATGCGGAACATGTCGACGCGCCCTATTACCCGGCCGTCGAGGCATTCATCACCTGTGGCCCGGTTGTGGCCCTTGCCCTCGAGGGCGAGAATGCGATCACCATCGTGCGCGCCATGCATGGTGCCACCGATCCTTCCGAGGCACGTCCGGGCACGGTGCGTGGGGACTACTCCCTGAGCACCCGGATGAACTTGGTGCACGCCTCGGATTCACCCAAATCAGCGCAGCGCGAGCTGGCGCTGTGGTTCGGACAGGACTTATGAGCGAAAACAACCACCCCCAATCCGACGGCACGCCCGGCCCTTCACAGTGGGGTCCGCCACAACCCCGTCAGTTGCCTGAGCCAGCAGGTGTTCCTCACGGCCTCCCGGTGTCAGATTCATCGGTGTCGTCCGCGCCCGCAGGCGCCGCGCGCCTGCAATACCCGACGAGCGGATCCACCCCGGTGCCGGCTCGTGATCAGGCCGCAATGGCGTGGCAGTATGCCCCTTACCTCCCGGCCGAGCGCGATCTGCCGACAAGGCCGACCCATTACCACGGATTCTGGCGCACCGAGAAGTGGCGTTGGTGGCGGGTACTACTGGCTGCTGCAGTCACTCTGGCGGGCTTCTTCGGCACCGGGTTCGCCTTTGGGTTGTTCGGCTATGCCATTGATTTCGCGCGCACCGGAAAGATCGATGGTCCGGGAACGGGGCTGACCGCCGGACTGTTTCTGGGCAACAACCTCGCGCTCGCCAGCCTGATCCCGATTGCGCTGCTCGTCTCGCTGGTGTTCCGCCAGCCGATGCGGTGGATGTCAAGCGTCACCGGACGCTTTCGATGGCGGTGGTTCGGTGCCTGCCTGGCGTGGTGTTTGCCTTTCTGGATCGTGCTGGCAACACTCACCTCCTTGGTCGGCGAGAAGGGCGAGCTCGCAATGCACAAGGACACCGTGTTCATGATCTTCGCGGTGCTGCTGACCACGCCGCTGCAATGCGTCGGCGAGGAGTTCCTGTGCCGCGGCATCGTGAACCGTGGAGTTGCCAGCTTCTTTCCCCAAACCACGCGGCTGCTTCAGGTCCTGTCGGCGATCGCCGGCGGGGCTGTGAGCTCTGTGGTCTTCATGTTGTTGCACAACGCCGGTGATGTATGGCTCAACGTCAATTATTTCCTCTTTGCGTCGATCGGTTGTTACCTGGGCTGGGTCACCGGCGGACTCGAGGCGTCGTCCGCGATGCACATCATCAATAACCTGACAGCTATGGCGACACTGCCGTTCACCGATTTCAGCGGCATGTTCAACCGTGAGGCGGGCAGCTCAAGCCCGGCAATACTGTTGATCGACCTGACCCCGGTGGTGTTGGCCGCCATCGTGCTGACCTGGCGCGCCCATCGCAAGAAGATCACCAATGTCTCGGCGCCAGGTGCCGCCGGGCCGACGGCACCTCCAGCCCCGGCCCAACCGATCCAGCCCCCCGCTCCCTATGGCCAGCCCGGCTGGGCCACCGGTCCGCAGCAGGGCCCCTCGCAGGAATATCCCCCGCAGGGGTATTGGGGTCCCCGCCAGTTCTGCGGCAGCCCCGGGATGGTTCCCGGCAGGATCCGCTGGGGCAGCGCGTGACAGCCCCGTTTCACGGGCCTGATTACCCTGAGTGCTGGGTTGCGCCCAGATCGTGACCTCGACAGGAGTTTTCACAGTGAGCGGATATCGCCGACCCGAGCCGGCCTCGCAGTTTGAACAGCTCACCCCACTGCTCGCGCAGGTCTCCACCCCTGTGCAATATGTGGGCGGCGAGATCAATGCCCAACACAAGGCCTGGGACGACGCCCGGGTGCACTGGGCGCTGTTGTTCCCCGATACCTACGGGGTGGGCCAGCCCAACCAGGGCATGGCGATCCTCTATGAGGTGCTCAACGAACTTGACTGGGCCAGCGCGGAGCGCAGCTTCTCGGTATGGCCCGACCTGGAGCGCCTCATGCGCGCCAAGGGCGTCGGGCAGTTCACCCTGGAGAGCCATCGTCGGGTGTCGGGCTATGACGTGATCGGGGTGAGCCTGTCCACGGAGCTCAGCTACACGAACCTGCTCAATGCCCTCGACCTGGCGGGCCTGCCCATCCACTCCGCCGAGCGCGACGATGACGCGCCCCTGGTGGTGGTCGGCGGACACTGCGCCTTCAACCCCGAGCCGATCGCCGACTTCGTCGATGTCGTCGTGCTGGGGGATGGCGAGGAGGCTTCCCTCGAGCTGTCACGCATCGTGCGGGACTGGTTGGACGAGGGGCGTCCCGGCGGACGGGTGGGCGTCCTGGAACGCCTCGCGCACACCGGCATGTTCTATGTGCCCCGCTTCTACCAGGTCGACTACGCCCCTGATGCGACGATCTCCCGGATCGCCCCCGTGCGCGCCGACATCCCGGCGACCATCAACCGCTGGGTGCTCACCGGACTGGATGACTGGCCCTATCCCAAGGCACCAGTGGTGCCGATGGCCGAGACCGTGCACGAGCGCTATTCGGTCGAGATCTTCCGCGGCTGCACCCGCGGCTGTCGCTTCTGCCAGGCCGGCATGATCACCCGCCCAGTGCGGGAGCGCTCCGTGCAGACCATCGAGTCGATGGTCGACCGCGGACTGGCCGCCACCGGCCTGGAGGAGGTCGGACTACTCAGCCTGTCGAGCGCCGATCACTCCGAGATCGACCAGATCGCCGGCGGCCTGGCAGATCGCTATGCCGGCACCAACACCTCGCTGAGCCTGCCCAGCACGCGGGTTGACGCGTTCAACGTGCAGCTGGCCCAGGAACTGTCGCGCAACGGACGGCGCACCGGATTGACGATCGCGCCGGAGGCCGGCAGCGAACGGATGCGGGCGGTGATCAACAAGAATGTCTCGGAGGCCGACCTGATGGCCACCGTGACCGCGGCCTTCGAACAGGGCTGGCGTTCGGTCAAGATGTACTTCATGTGTGGGCTGCCCACCGAGACCGACGACGACGTGGCGGCAATCGCCCGCCTCGCCAAGCAGGTGGTGGCCAGGGGCCGCGAGATCTCGGGCAGCCGCGACATTCGGTGCACGGTGGGCATCGGCGGGTTCGTCCCCAAGTCGCACACGCCCTTCGAATGGGCGCCCCAGGCGACGCCCGAGGTGATCGACCACCGCATCGCCATCGTCAAGGACGCGATCCGCGAGGACCGCCAGTTCCGCAAGTCCATCACCGTGCGCTACAGCGCCGGCGAACCCGGACAGGTCGAGGGCCTGCTCGCCCGCGGTGACCGGCGCGTCGGTCGTGTCGTGGAAGCCGTGTGGCGCGCCGGCGGGCGTTTCGACGGTTGGAGCGAGTACTTCGACTACGAGCTGTGGACGCGTTGCGCGGCCGAGCAGTTGGCGCCGTTCGGCATCGACCTGGAGTGGTTCACCACCCGGGAACGTCCTCAGGTGGAGGTACTTGCCTGGGACCACCTGGATTCCGGACTCGACCGCACCTGGCTGTGGGACGAGTACCGCTCGGCGATCGCCGGCGACCAGCTGGCGGATTGCCGCTGGGACGACTGCAACGACTGCGGCGTCTGCCCGCTGTTCGGGGTGGACATCGAGCTGGCCACCGAGGGGCAGCGACCCAGCTCGCAGCAGGCCGCCTCGTAGGCCGGCGCCCCACGGACGTCACCCGGGCGCGGACCCGCGGACGTCTCGTGGGCGCCCGGATGCCTACGGGTTGGCGGCCAGGAAGATATAGGCGGCCAGGATCACCAGGTGCACTCCGCCCTGCAGGCGGGTGGCACGGCCCGGCGCGATGGTGAGCATGGCCAGCAGTACGGACATCACCAGCAACGCGATCTGGGTGGAGCCCAGGCCCAGGTAGAACTCGCCGGGGAACCAGATCATGGCCACGGCAAGGGTCGGGATCGTCAGGCCGATGCTGGCCATGGCCGATCCCAGCGCCAGGTTGAGGCTCACCTGCACCCGGTTCTGTCGCGCCGCGCGGACGGCGGCCAGCGACTCGGGTGCCAGCACCACCAGGGCGATGATCACGCCGACGAAGCCCGGCGGTAGTCCGGCGGCGGCCACACCGGCCTCGATGGTGGGGGACAGGATCTTCGCCAGTCCGACCACGGCCACCAGGGCGATCAGCAGGAAACCGAGGCTGCGCAGAGTGGCTGCGGTGGTCGGCGTCCAGGAGTCATCGTCGGTGTCGATCGGCATCCCGTCCTCGTCGATCGGCAGGAACGAACTGCGGTGCCGTCCGGTCTGGGCGGCGATGAACAAGCCGTACAACACCAGCGAGGCCACGCCGGCGAAGGCGAGCTGTGAGGGCGTGTACGAGGGGCTCGGGTCGCTCACGGTGAAGCGGGGGAGCACCAGGCAGATACCGGCCAGCGCCGTCACCGTGGCCAGGGCACCGCCACTGCCCAGGGCGCTGAAGCGCGATGTGGAATGTCGGGAGGCGCTCACGGTGAGCGACAGGCCCATGATGCCGTTGATGGTGATCATCACCGCGGCGAAGACGGTGTCACGGGCCAGCGTGGCCGAGCCCTTGCCGGAGGCCATCAGGGTGAGGATGAGCCCCACTTCGATCACCGTGACCGCGACGGCCAGGACCAGCGAGCCGAAGGGCTCACCGACCTTCTGGGCGATCACCTCGGCGTGGTGCACCGAGGCGATGATCGAGCCGATCAACAGGATCGTCAGCACCGCCAGCACGAGGGCTGCGGTGGGGTGGTAGATCCACGAGACGATCAGGGCGGCGAAGGCGAGGATCGGCAGCACCCGGGTCCAGTGCAGCCATTTGTGCTTGATCACTTTGCTCACGCGCGGCCCTCCGTCGTGCCTTCCTGGTCGTCGGAGGCCGGCGCGTCCATCGGACGCATCCCGTGCTCCTGGCGCCACCGGCCATGCACGTGCATGGCGCGGGCCACCCCGGCCTTCAATTCGGTTTCGTCACCGATGTGGTCCCGATGCTTCGGGGGGACGTCCTCCACCTGTTCGGCAGTGCGGACCAGCACGCGATAACGGTGCTCACGCTTGTCCGCTTCGGTGTCCTCGTCAAGTTTGAGGTAGCGGTCGGTCTCGGTGCGCAGCCGCGCGCCGGCGGCCTGGGCCTTGCCCGCGCCGCTCAGCAGCGAGGTGACGACCGTGATCACCAGCACGCCGATGATCACGCTCAGCGAGATGCCGGTGGTGATCTCGATCACCGGCACCGATTCGCCGTCGTTGATGAAGGGCACGGTGTTCTCGTGCAGGGCGTGCAGGATCAGCTTGATGCCGATGAAGCTCAGGATGGCACCCAACCCGTACGACAGGTAGATGAGGCGGTCCAGCAGTCCGTCGATGAGGAAGAACAGCTGACGCAGGCCCATCAGCGAGAAGGTCGTGGCGGTGAACACGATGTAGGTGCTCTGGGTGAGTCCGAAGATGGCGGGGATCGAGTCGAGTGCGAACAGGATGTCGGTACCGCCGATGGCGACCATCACCAGCAGCATCGGCGTCATCATGCGCTTGCCGTCCACCACCGTGAACAGCTTGTCATCGTCGTACTGGTCTGATGTGCGCAGCAGCTTGCGGGCCAGCCGGATCATGAGGTTGTCGGCCTCGGAGCCGTGTGACTCCTCATTGTCGGGCTTGACGGTGTGCCCGGCGGTGATCAGCAGGATCAGGCCGAACAGGTAGAAGACCCACGAGAAGCGGTTGATCAGTGCCGCGCCCAGGAAGATGAATCCGGTGCGGGCGATGATCGAGAAGACGATGCCCACCAGCAGCACCTTCTGCTGGTCCTTCCGGGGGACTGCGAAGCTGGAGATGATCAGCAGGAAGACGAACAGGTTGTCAACGCTGAGCGCCTTCTCGGTGATGTAGCCCGCGAAGTATTCACTGCCCATCTCGGTGCCACCGACGATCATCACGACGATGCCGAAGGCAATCGCGATGCCGATGTACACCGCCGACCAGACGGCGGCCTCGCGCAGCGAGGGGGAGTGCGCCTTGCGCACGTGGGCGAAGTAGTCGAACGCCAGCAAGCCGACGATCAGGATGATGGTTGCGATCCAGACGGCCGCTGGGACCATACAGGTTCCTTTCCGGTGAGTGGACAAGCCGGCGATTTGATTTGATAATACAAACCAATTGGATGTGGGCACAAGCGGGATGGCCCGTCCCAACGGCTTTTCGCGGCGCCTCCCGGGCGGCTCGTGGTGGCCCCTGGCGGGGCCGTCCCGCGGCGCACGGTGGGCCCACGGCAGGCGAACCACCCACGGCGGATGAGTCACGGAGAGGCAGTGCATGGCAACAGGGTCCGGTGTCGAGGACACCATGCTCGAGTTGGCGCGGGTCATGTCGCGCTCCTCGGTGCGTCGGCGTATCCACGGCAGCCTTGCCGACGAACTCTCGCCGACCGACACCTGGTTGTTGACCCACCTGTCCGAGGTGGGGCCCATGGCGATGACCGAGCTGGCCCAGTGGCAGGGGGTCGACCGCTCCACGATGACCGCCCAGACCCAGCACCTGGAGAAGCGCGGCTACCTGGTGCGGGAGCCGTCCCAGCGCGATCACCGGGTGATCATGGTGGGGCTGAGCGCCATGGGTGAGCGCATCGCCCAGGTGCTTCGCGCCGCCGGGCGCAGCGCCTTTGGCCGGGCCATGGGGGATTGGTCGCCCCAGGAGCGCGAGATGCTCGATCGCCTCCTGTCCCGGTTGCTCGCGGGGCTGGAGCGCTCCGCGCAGGGCGACCCGGGCTGAGCGTCGGACCCCACCCGCTGCGGCGCGGGATCTGGCAGCACCGGCTGTCCTAGGATCTTGGGCGTGCCAAAACGCGAACCACCCCGTCAGCCACCGCCGGTGCAACGCCTGCGGTTGCGCTATTCCAAGCTCGGCGTCGCCAGGTTCGCCTCGCATCGCGATTTCAGTCGGGCCTTTGAACGTGCCCTGCGCCGGGCCGAGGTGCCCATGGCCTATTCCTCGGGTTTCTCCCCCCACCCCCGCATCAGCTATGCCAACGCGGCACCCACCTCCGCGGAGTCCCACGCCGAATACCTGGACATCGCGCTGGTCGAGCAGGTGGACGCGGATCAGCTCGCCGACAAACTCAATGGGGCCCTGCCGGCCGGCTTCCGCATTGAGCAGGTGATCGAGTCGAGCAAGCCGAGCCTCACCGAGCTGCTGCAGGCCTCCGAATGGACGATCGACCTGGGCGCGGTCGATGCGGACGCCCTGCGCGCGGCCGTCGAGGCCCTGCTGGCCGCCCCCGGCCTGGAGGTGTCGCGGCGCACCAAGAAGGGCCTGCGGGTCTTCGATGTGCGCCCTGCCGTGCTGGCCGCCCACGTCGAGGGTGACCACATCTGGGTGCGGTTGCGCCATGGCGTGCCCCTGGTGCGTCCCGACGACCTGGTCACCGGCCTGCGCCAGCTTGTTCCGGGGCTGGGCGACGACCACCCGGGCCTGTTCGCCAGGCTTCGGCAGGGGCCCTTGGGTGATGATGGTTCGATCATCGATCCCCTGCTCGTCGCCGCGCCGTCCCGGGCCCCGCAGGACGAGTCCCCGACCGATCAGCCGTGACGATCGGCGTGGTCTTCAAGGCTGCGATTTTCGCTGCTCCCGCGTGGGTCGCGCTGGGCGTTATGCGTTCTGTGACATAATTGGGCTCAGGTAAGAGCGTCGTCCAGATGCTTGAACTCGCAGAACCTTGAAATCCTCACCGCGACGAGTGATCGACCGCGGGGGACTGTCGGGCGACTGCGGAATCCGCCAGCTTTTGTCACACCCCAGGTGTGATTGATCCGTGCCCGCGAGGGCGCAAGAGGAGCACTGCATGCTCGAGGAAAACCCCAGCAAGGAACCGACCGGCGCCGAAGAACAGCTTCTTCGACCCCCTGCGGGCAGGCGATCGAAGACCCGTCCCGCCGGGCCGCCCGCACCGGTGACCCAGCCACCAGCAACCCAACCACCCACGAACTCCCCGGCCACGTCAACTGCCGATGAGGCGACGACCAAGCCGAAGACCACCCGGCGAGCCACGACCCGCAAGAAGGCCGAAGCGCCCGCCACCACCCCGGACACCCAGCCCGCCGCGAAGCAGCCTGACACCACGGCCACCGCCGAGCAGGGCGAGGCCACCGCTCCGGCCGCCAAGAAGGCCCCCAGCCGCCGCAGCCGCACCACCAGGACCGCGGCCAAGGCACCTGAGGCCGAATCCACGACAAGCCCCGCCGCCGAGGGCCACGAGGGTGGATCAGACGACCCGGTCGTCGCCGCCATCGCCGCCGTGATGGCCCAGCGCGAGAAGCCGGCCCGGACCACCCGCACACGGGCATCCCGCAAGGCGGGCCCGGCCGAGCCGGTGAAGGCAGCTGCGTCCGCCGACCAGGCAACCGTCACGGAGACGACAACCGATCAGGCCACCGCCGACGAGAAGCCGAAGACCACCCGGCGTCGTCGCGCCACGGCCAAGCAGGGCCAGCCCGCGCCGGCCGCAACGTCCGAGAGCGGCGAGCAGGGCGCGTCCACCGACGAACGCCTGGACGCCGCACTGGCCAAGGCCCACAAGGCAGCGCCGCGCAACCGCCGCGGCAAGGCCACCGCCGCCCAGGACGAGGACGGTGCCTCCGACAAGAAGGCGGCCCTCGACTCGCTGACCGAGGCAATCGCCCACGGCGAGCAGGACAATGACGAGCATCACGACGATGCCCACGAGCAGGAAGCCACCCAGGAACAGCGTCCCAAGCGCCGTGGCAGGCGTGCCGAGCCGGCCAAGGCCGAAGCCGACCACGCCGAGGACGACCAGCACGACGAGGAGCACCAGGGTTCGCCGTCCGACGCCGAGGGCAATGGCGAGGACAGCTCCGAGGACGAGGGCGAGCACGGTTCGCACCGTCGCCGTCGTCGTCGCGGGGGACGTCGCCGCCGTCGCAGTTCCGAGGACTCCAACGACTCGGAGGACAACGGCGAGGACTCGAATGGTGAGTCGGGTTCGGGCCACGAGGCCGATGCCGATCATGGTTCGGACCACGGTTCGGACACCGACTCCAACGGCACCCAGCACCGCCGTCGCCGTCGTCGCCGCCGCAACGGCTCCGATGCCGACTCCGCCGAACTGCCGGTGCGCGTGCGCGAGCCGCGACACCACGGATCCGACGAGGTCACCGGCATCGAGGGCTCCACGCGACTGGAGGCCAAGCGCCAACGCCGCAAGGAGGGACGGGCCGCCGGCCGTCGCCGCGCCCCCATCCTGAGCGAGGCGGAGTTCCTGGCCCGTCGCGAGTCGGTTGATCGCAAGATGATCATTCGCCAGCGCGAGGACTACACCCAGCTCGCTGTCCTCGAGGACGGCCTGTTGGTGGAGCACTACGTCGATCGCAAGGCGTCCGCGTCGCTGATCGGCAACATCTACCTGGGCAAGGTACAGAATGTGCTGCCCAGCATGGAGGCCGCCTTCATCGACATCGGTCGTGGCCGCAATGCCGTGCTGTACGCCGGCGAGGTCAACTGGGACTCGATGGAGAAGGGCCACAAGGGCTCACGGCGCATCGAGGATGCGCTCAAGCCCGGCCAGACCGTGCTCGTGCAGGCCAGCAAGGACCCGATCGGCGCCAAGGGTGCCCGGCTCACCGGACACATCTCCCTGCCGGGCCGCTATGTCGTGTACTCGCCCGATGGGCACCTGTCGGGCATCAGCCGAAAGCTGTCTGACACCGAGCGCCATCGCCTGAAGAACATCGTCAATGACGCCATCGACGATTCGTCGTCGGTGATCGTGCGCACCGCCGCCGAGGGCGTGACCGAGGAGGCGCTGCGCCAGGATGTGGATCGCCTCAAGGCCCACTGGGATGTCATCGAGAAGAAGGTCGCCGAGGGCCATTCGCCCCAGCAGCTGTACGTGGAGCCCGACCTGACGCTGCGCATCGTGCGCGATCTGTTCACCGAGGACTTCAATGAACTCATCGTCGAGGGCGACGGCGGCCCGGAGGATGCCTTCGAGACCGTGCATGAATATGTCGAACACGTGGCCCCGAACCTGGCCGACCGGCTGGAGCACTGGGACACCACGAAGGGCGATCTGTTCACCAAGTACCGCATCGACGAGCAGATCTCCAAGGCCCTGGAACGCAAGGTCTTCCTGCCCTCCGGCGGCTCCCTGGTGATCGACCGCACCGAGGCAATGACCGTGATTGACGTCAACACCGGCAAGTTCACCGGGGCGGGCGGCAACCTCGAGGAGACGGTGACCAAGAACAACCTCGAGGCCGCCGATGAGATCGTGCGCCAGATGAGGCTGCGCGACCTCGGAGGCATGATCGTGGTCGACTTCATCGACATGGTGCTGCCCGCGAACCGCGAGTTGCTGCTGCGTCGGCTGGTCGAATGCCTCGGGCGTGACCGCACCCGCCACCAGGTCAGTGAGGTGACCAGCCTGGGCCTGGTGCAGATGACGCGCAAGCGGATCGGCACCGGCCTGGCGGAGGCCTTCACCGAGGAATGTGAGACCTGTGGGGGACGCGGCTATGTGCGCCACGACGAGCCGGTCGCCAGTCAGGCACCCGCCGATGGTGGGGAACGCCACCGTCGTGGTGGCCGACGCGGTGGGCGTTCGGGCAAGTAGTACTTCCCGGGCGGCGGTTTGACCGGGCATATCGGGGGCGAGTAATCTAGTCCCTCGGTGCTCTGTGAATGCGCCGCCCGGGTATGAGTTGGACGGCACCGATCCCAGGGATCGGGCGCCGGGCAAGGACCTGAAGGCCGGGCAAACAGGGCATTCGGGTGGAATTGGCCGATGAGAGTCGGTCGGGACAGACGTAATGCCGCAAGCTGCGGCGCGATACAGGAAGTGGGTCAGCGTGTACGCGATCGTGCGCAGTGGCGGCCGTCAGCACAAGGTTGCCGTGGGTGACGTCCTCGAGGTCGACAAGATGGTCGATGAGGTCGGTGCCAGTGTCAAGCTTGAGCCCGTTCTGGTGGTTGACGGCAAGGACGTCACCTCCGACAAGGCGGGTCTCGACAAGGTCGATGTCACCGCAGAGGTGCTCGGCCAGACCAAGGGTCCGAAGATCCACATCATGCACTACAAGAACAAGACGGGCTACAAGCGCCGCCAGGGGCATCGTCAGCAGTACACCCGTATCAAGGTCACCGGAATCAAGGCCTGAGGAGTAAACAGACATGGCACACAAGAAGGCTGGTTCCAGCTCTCGTAACGGTCGCGACTCGAACGCCCAGCGCCTCGGCGTGAAGCGCTTCGGCGGCCAGGTCGTCAACGCCGGCGAGATCATCGTCCGCCAGCGCGGCACCCACTTCCATCCCGGTGAGGGCATTGGTCGTGGCAAGGACGACACGCTCTTCGCTCTCGTGGGCGGAGCCGTGCAGTTCGGCACCCACCGCGGTCGTCGCGTCGTGAACATTCAGCCGGTGGAGACCACCGCCTGATCTCACACCCACATGCATCCTGCTCAGGGCCGGTCCTTCGGGGCCGGCCCTGAGCGCGTCCGCCGAGGGGCCTCGCCCGGCGAAGGACGTCGCATGGCGGGGCGCCAACTACACTGGAGCAATCCGCCCAACCACCGAAAGCTGATACATGGCTATCCCGTCTTTTGTCGACCGCGTCTCCCTCGAGGTGCATGCGGGTAAAGGGGGCAACGGCTGCGCCTCGGTGCTCCGCGAGAAGTTCAAGCCGCTCGGCGGTCCCGACGGCGGCAATGGCGGCCGCGGGGGATCGGTGATCCTTCGCATCGACCCCCAGCTGTCGACGCTGGTCGACTACCACCACCAGTCGCAGCGCTCCGCCACCAACGGCCAGCCCGGCCAGGGAAAGCACCGCTCGGGTGCCAACGGCGCCGATGTGGTGCTGCCCGTGCCCGAGGGCACCGTGGTCAGTGACCTGGACACCGGCGAGGTGCTGGCCGACCTCACCGGCGACGAGACCGAGTACGTCGTGGCGCGTGGCGGACGCGGCGGCCTGGGCAACGAGGCGTTGGCCTCGAAGGCCCGCAAGGCCCCCGGCTTCGCCCTGCTGGGCGAGGAGGGCGACGCCCGCAACATCCAGCTGGAACTGAAGGTGATCGCCGACATCGGCCTGGTGGGCTTCCCCTCGGCCGGAAAGTCCAGCATCATCGCCGCCATCAGCGCGGCGAAGCCCAAGATCGCCGACTACCCGTTCACCACCCTGGTGCCCAACCTCGGTGTCGTGAAGGCCGGCGACATCACCTACACGGTGGCAGACGTGCCGGGACTCATCCCGGGCGCGTCCCAGGGCAAGGGGCTCGGCTTCGACTTCCTGCGCCACATCGAGCGGTGCCAGGCCATCGTGCACGTGATCGATACGGCCACCTATGAGCCCGGCCGTGATCCGGTGCGCGACCTCGATGCCATCGAGGCCGAGCTGCACGCCCACGGCGGCCTGGACGACCGCCCCCGCCTCATCGTGCTCAACAAGGTGGACGTGCCCGACGGCAAGGTGATCGCCGACATGGTGCTGCCCGAGCTGGAGGCGCGCGGCCTGCGGGTGTTCGAGACCTCCGCCAAGACCGGCGAGGGCATGAAGCAACTCGTGTGGGCGATGGCACATCTGGTGGAGGAGCGCCGCAAGGAGCATCCCGCGCCCTCTGCCGAGCGCATCGTCATCCGTCCCCGCCCGGTGGACAAGAAACCCGCCTTCACCATCAAGAAGATGGGCGACGGCGAGGGCGGCTTCGTCTGGCGCGTGCGGGGCGAAAAGCCCGAGCTGTGGGTCAACCAGACGGACTTCGCCAATGACGAGGCGGTTGGCTACCTCGCCGACCGGCTCAACCGGCTGGGCGTGGAGGACGAACTGCTCAAGATCGGTGCCGAGCCGCACGACGCGGTGGCCATTGGCGCGGGCGCTCATCCGGTGGTCTTCGACTTCATCCCGCAACGCGAGATCGGGGCCGAGATCCTGTCGCGTCGTGGCGAGGACCAGCGGCTCAATGAGCTGCGCCCGGCCACCCAGCGTCGCCGGGCACGCGACGCCGAATACCAGGCAGCCCGCTCCGAGCTCATGGGCGACGACCGCGACGCCGACTGGCGCCGCATCCACGCCGCGGAACTCGACAAGCTGCGTGCCGGCGAGGGCGATGACGGCGAGGGGGTCGAGGTCAACTGGGTCGGTCACGACCCGAACGAGGACCTGGAGTCCTATACCGAGGGCGATGATGACTGACCAGGTTCCCTCGGTTGTTCCCGCCCTCGACACGGAGGAGAGCGTGCGCGCGGCGATCGGATCCGCACGGCGCATCGTGGTCAAGATCGGCTCCTCGTCGCTGTCGAGTGCCCGGCGTGGACTCGACGATGCCCGGTTGGCAGCACTGGTGGCCGCACTGGCCGATGTGCACGACGCGGGACGCGACATCGTGCTCATCAGCTCGGGGGCGATCGCGGCCGGACTGAAGCCATTGGGGCTCACCCGGCGTCCCCGCGACGTCGCCCACCAGCAGGCCGCCGCCGCAGTGGGCCAGGGCCTGCTCATTGAGCGATACACCGAGATGTTCGCCCATCGCGACATCCGTGTGGGCCAGGTGCTGCTGACGCCCGACGATGTGGCGGTACGCGACAATTACCACAACGCCCTGCGCGCCCTGGGCACCCTGTTGCGCATGGGCGTGCTGCCCGTGGTCAACGAGAACGACACCGTGGCCACCCAGGAGATCCGCTTCGGCGACAACGACCGGTTGGCCGCCCTGGTGGCGCAACTGGTCCGGGCCGACGCCCTGGTGATCCTGTCCGATGTGGACGCCCTGTACACCTCCCATCCCGACGATCCGGGCGCACAGGCCATCTCCTTCGTGCCGGACGTCGACGAACTGCGCGTGGACACCCACCGCATCGGCTCTGCGGTGGGAACGGGCGGCATGAACACCAAGGTGCAGGCCGCCCAGCTGGCGGCCTCGGCGGGCATCCCGGTGATGCTGGCGCGGGCCAACGCCGTCCTCGACGCCCTGCACGGCGCCCCGGTGGGCACCGCCTTCGCCCCCGTGGACCATGCCCGACCGCGCCGTCTGCTGTGGCTGGCCTATGCCTCACGGGTGAAGGGCTGCCTCAAGTTGGACGCCGGCGCGGTGCGCGCGCTGACCAACCGCAAGGCATCGCTGCTGGCGGCAGGTGTTACCGACGTGCGTGGACATTTCGTGGCCGGCGATCCGGTTGAGGTCGAGGGTCCCGAGGGCGATATCGTTGCCCGCGGACTGGTCAACTATTCAAGCGACGAGTTGCCGTCCATGTTGGGCAAGAATTCTGCCGATCTCGGTGTGGAGATGGGTGAGGGCTTCGACCGAGCCGTGGTGCACCGCGACATGCTGGTGCTGATGAACCACCCGGGGGTCTGAGCCACCGATATCGAGGGAATGGGGAACCCCTGATGGAGTGGACACTGGTCGTCGGCTACCTGGCGGCGATCATAGGGGCGTTCTATGTCCTGCCGCAGACCGTGCACGTGATCCGGGTGGGGTCGAGTGCCGGCCTGTCGCCGCTGACCTGGCAGCTCCAGGTGGGTGCCTCCACCGGCTGGACCGTGCATGGCTTCCTGACCGGGCAGCCCAATGTATGGGCGTGCAACATCGTCGTCCTGTGCTGCGCGGCGATCATCCTCATCGTGATCTGCCGCGACCGCAAGCTGTCGTGGAATGTGTGGGTGTTGTCGGTGCTGGTCGCCGGTGCGCTCGTCACGGTCGATTCGGTGTTCGGGGCGGTGGCCTACGGCATGCTCATCATCGTCCCGATGACGGTCTCGATGATGATCCAGTTCCAGGCGCTGTGGGTGGCCCCCGACTTCCGGGGCTACTCGTGGTTCTACAACGCCTTCGCCGGCTTCACCCAGATCCTGTGGCTCATCTACGCCTTCGGGAACCATGAGCAGGCAATCCAGATCGGGGCCTCGGCCACCTTCATCCTGCAGATGCTGTGCCTTGGCCTGCACATGGTCAAGCGGGCCGGCGTCCAGCTGCCGGGGGTTGCCGGCCACAAGCCCGCCGTGCCCGCCGGCTGAACGACAGATGGGCCACGGCCTGGCGCCATGGGGGCCCCTGTAGGCTTGAGCGGTGGAGGTCTACGAAATCGCCAGCCGTGCCCGCACCGCGTCGAGAACACTTGCCACGCTGACGCGTGAGCGCAAGGACGCCGGACTGAGGGCCATGGCCGCTGCGCTCGAACAGTCCAGTGACCAGTTGCTGAGTGCCAACGCACGTGATGTGGAGGCAGCCGTCGCCGCCGGCACGCCCGACGCGATGATCGATCGCCTGTCGCTCAACCCGCAACGCGTCTCCGGCATGGCCCAGGGCCTGCGCGACCTCGCCGGGCTGACCGATCCGGTGGGCCAGGTCGTCCGTGGGTGGAACCTCGCCAACGGCGTGCACGTCGACCAGCTGCGCGTGCCCTTCGGCGTGATCGGCATCATCTACGAGGCGCGCCCCAATGTCACCGCCGACGCGGCCGGCATCTGCCTGAAGTCCGGCAACGCGTCCCTGCTGCGCGGCTCCTCGAGCGCCCTGGAGTCGAACCGTGCGATCGTCACCGCGCTGCGTGAGGGGCTGGTGCGAGCCGACCTTCCCGCCGACGCCATCAACCTCGTGGAAGGTGGCCATGAGACCACCGGCCAGATGATGCGCGCCCGCGGCAGCATCGACCTGCTCATCCCGCGCGGCGGCGCCGGGCTGATCCGCACTGTCGTGGAGGGATCCACGGTGCCCGTGATCGAAACCGGCACCGGGAATGTGCATGTCTTCGTGGACCGCGCTGCCGACCAGCAGATGGCGGTCGGGGTGGTGCTCAACGCGAAGGTACAGCGTCCCACCGTGTGCAATGCGCTCGAGACCATGCTGGTACATCGCGACATCGCCGCGGAGTTCCTGCCGGTCGTCGTCGAGGCGCTGGGCGGTGTCGGGGTCACGGTGCACGGTGACGCCGACTCGGTGGCCATCGATCCGCGCATCGTGCCCGCCGGCGAGCACGAGTACGAGGCGGAGTACCTCTCACTTGACCTCGCCTGCAAGGTGGTCGACGACCTCGACAGCGCCCTGGAGCACATCCGCACCTATTCCACGGGCCACTCGGAGATGATCATCACCGATGACGGCATCGCCCAGCACCGGTTCACCACCGAGGTGGATGCGGCCTGCGTGCTGGTGAATGCCTCCAGCCGCTTCGTGGACGGCGGCGAATTCGGCTTCGGCGCCGAGATCGGCATCTCCACGCAGAAACTGCATGCGCGCGGCCCCATGGGGTTGCAGGAGATGACGACCACGAAGTACGTGCTGACCGGCCAGGGCCAGACCCGCCACTGAGGTGCTTTCCCGCGATGACGGGTCGCGACGGTAGGCTATGGCCCATGTCAGCCACGATCGTCGGGGGACAACGATGACCCAGGGACGTTCAGAATCCGCATCGGATGACGAGGAGGCAGGCCTCAACCTGGGCCTCGTGCGCGCCAACACCTGGCGGCGATATCGCCTCGGCGTCATGGGCGGCACCTTTGATCCGATCCACCATGGTCACCTGGTGGCCGCCAGCGAGGTCGCGGCGCGCTTCGACCTCGACGAGGTCGTCTTCGTGCCCACGGGCGTGCCCTGGCAGAAGGCGGGGCGTCGCGTCAGCAAGGGCGAGGACCGCTATCTGATGACGGTGGTCGCCACGGCGTCGAATCCACGGTTCACGGTCAGCCGGGTGGATATTGACCGCAAGGGCAATACGTACACCGTGGACACACTCAAGGACATCCGACGCGAGCGCGGCGGCAACCTCGACCTGTACTTCATCACCGGTGCCGATGCCCTGGCCTCGATCCTCACGTGGCGCGGTGCCAGCGAGCTGTTCGACCTGGCCCATTTCGTGGGCGTGACGCGTCCCGGGGTCAACCTCGGACAACGCGACTTCTCCCACCTGCCCTCCGACAAGGTCACCTTCCTCGAGGTGCCGGCCCTGGCGATCTCGTCAACCGAGTGCCGCAACCGCGTCGCCGAGGGACTTCCGCTGTGGTACCTGGTGCCCGATGGCGTGGTGCAGTATGTGGCCAAGCGGGGACTGTACGACGCCAACGACGGGGATGTGCTGGTGCTTGATGAACCGGTGGACGAGCGCGGATACACAACGGGCACCGACGAACCGGGCTCGGATGGGAGCAACTCTTGAGCGCCACTGAACATGCCGTCGAGATGACGCGCGTCGCCGCCGAGGCCGCGCTGGGCAAGCTGGGGGAGGACCTGGTGGCCTTCGACGTGAGCGAGCAGTTGGCCATCGCCGACGTGTTCCTCATCGTCTCGGGCCACAATGAGCGGCAGGTCGGTGCCATCGTCGACGCCATCCAGGACGCCCTGATCGACCGTGGCGAGAAGGTGCTGCGTCGCGAGGGGCAGGGCGGCAACCATTGGGTGCTGCTCGATTACGGCGATCTGGTGGTACACGTCTTCCGCACCGATGACCGCGCCAACTACGCCCTGGAGCGGTTGTGGCGCGATTGTCCGGAGATCCCGCTGCCGCAGGAGACTCCGACGGCCCGGGAGCAGAACTGATGAGCGCGCCCACCCGACTGGTGCTGTGGCGCCATGGCCAGACGGACTGGAACCTTGCCGGCCGTTTCCAGGGCCAGACCGACATGCCGCTCAATGTCGCGGGCCTGTCGCAGGCAGAGGCGGCCGCAGGCCATGTGGCGGCCCTGGGGCCGGAGGCGATCGTCAGCTCCCCGTTGCGTCGGGCGCTGGAGACCGCCGACACCCTGGCCGAACTGACCGGGCTGGCCGTCACCACCGATGATCGCCTGCAGGAGATCAACGTGGGGCAGTGGTCGGGGCTGCGGGCGGCCGAGGTCTTCGCCCAGGACGAGATCGCCCGGTTCCGGGCCACCGGACAGGACTTCCGCTATTCGCCCACGGGCGAGACGCGCTGCGAGGTGGGCGAACGGGTGGCGCCCGCGCTGCGCGAGATCGCCGCGGCCCATCCGGGCCAGACCGTGGCGGTGGTGAGCCATGGCGTGGCCATGCGCATGGGTGCGGCAAGGCTGTGCAACATCGACTATCAGGGCGCCCAGGACCTGGGCACCATGGCCAACTGTGCCTGGTCGATCCTGGAACCCGGCCAGGGACGCTGGCACATCGTCGATTGGAATGTCAGCGCGTCCTGACGACCAGGTGGGGCGCACGTCCCGGGCCCGACCCGACATCGGACACCTAGTCTGGGGCCATGACCGATTCCCGGGCCGAGATCCACGACTACCTGACCCGCTACGCGGCGTCGCTGGCCGCGTTCGATGCGCGGCGGGCCGCCGGGCTGTGGGGAACCCCCGGAATGATCCTCGACGACCGGTTCGCCGGCATGCTCGAGTCGCGCGAGGCGATGGTCAGGGGCCTGGAGCAGTCCTACCCGCTCTACCAGCAGCTCGGTCTGGACTCGGTCGGCTTTGAGCTGCTCGACCACCAGCAGCTGTCGGCCACGGTGGTGCTGGTGCATGTGCGGTGGTTGTTCCTCGATGCGACCGGTGAGCTGCTGACCGACGCGGTGAGCTACTACCTGCTGCGCGCCGACGATGACGGACTCCGCGCCTATGTGTGCATCGAGACCGACTCGGCCGAGAAGCTGGCGGAGCTGGCCGAACGGCAGGGGATCACGCTGCCCCGGTAATCCGCCGAACCGGGCCGTTGGCCGGTCACTGGACGCGACGGGCCTGCCCGTCCCCGGGGGAACGGGACGGCCGTCGTGGACCCGTGGCTTGGCGCGGCCGGGCAGGATGGACGCATGCAGACAGCGCTGGGCGCCAATGGCCAGATCGCCGAAGAACTCACCCGTGAGCTTCACCGCAATGTCACCCACGACATCCGGCTGGTCAGTCGCCATCCCCGCGCCGTGCACGAGACCGACGAGCTCGTGTCCGCCGACCTGCGGGACACCCGGGCCACCGCGGACGCCGTGGCCGGCAGCGACGTCGTCTACCTCACCGTCGGACTGCCGATGGATTCTGCGATGTGGCAGGAGCAGTTTCCCGTGATGATGGGAAATGTCATCGCCGCCTGTCGGCAACATCATTGCCGGTTGGTGTTCTTCGACAACACCTATATGTACCCCCGTACCGCGGCTCCCCAGACCGAACAGACACCCTTCGAGCCGGTGGGGCCCAAGGCCCGCGTGCGGGCCCACATCACGACGATGCTGCTTGACCAGATGGGCGCCGGCAACCTCGAGGCCCTCATCTGTCGCGCCCCGGAGTTCTATGGCCCCGGCCGCACGCAGAGCCTCACCAATTCGATGGTCTTCGGGCGGATCGCGAAGGGCAGGCGGCCCATGGTTCCCGTGAGCGCGCACACCCGCCGCACCCTGATCTGGACCCCGGACGCCAGCAGGGCCATGGCACTGCTCGGCAACACACCCGACGCCTATGCGCAGACCTGGCACCTGCCCTGTGATCCGGATCGGTTGACCTATCGCGGAATGATCGCGGTCGCCTCGGCGGCGGTGGGGCGCAGGATCGGCTACACCACGGTGCCGACGTTGGCGTTCCGCATCGGGGGATTGCTCAATCCGACCGTCCGCGAGGTGGAGGAGTTGCTGCCGCGCTACCGACAGGACAACATCTTCGACTCATCGAAGTTCATGTCACGGTTCCCGGACTTCCCCGTGACGAGCTATCGGCAGGGCATCCAGCAACTGGTGGAGGGCTGATGGTGGAACCCTCCCTGCCGCGCGGGACAATAAGACGTGGGGGACGGCAGGACGTGGGGGCGAAAAAACATGGGGACGGCAAAAGACCCCCGAACGAAGCGGGGGCCTGAGCACTGCGTCCTACTTGTGGAGCTAAGGGGATTCGAACCCCTGACCTCTTCCATGCCATGGAAGCGCGCTACCAACTGCGCCATAGCCCCAAACTGTTGGGCCGCTGCCCTTCTGCTTCGCAGCGACCCGGATAGATTACCGCGAGACGCACGGCTTGCCAAACCGGGGCGTCCACCAGGTGCCCCCGCGGCTCATGCATCCACGGTCAACGCGGTGATCTGACGGCCGTATGAGTTGGCCAGGATCACCAGGGTGGTCTGGTGCGATTTGTTGAAGTGCACCCGCCCGGTGGTCGTTCCGCCGGCCGTCACCGTTCCGGTGGCCAACGCACCGGAGGCCTTGTACTGGTTCGATCCGCCATCGGTGTCGAGGGCGAAGAAGCTGAAGCCCAGGGACCCGCTGGTGCCCTTGACCTCCACCTCGAGGTTCAGGCCGGTGGAATCCCAGGTTGACTTCGTGATGGTCCACTGGCCCTTGAAGCCTTCGTAGTCCACCGGGATGGTGTTGGAGTCCGGCAGCGCGGTCGGCGGCGTCGCCGGACTGGTCGCAGGCCGGGCGCTGGACGCTGCGGAGGGCGAGGGAGATGCCGCCTGCGCGCCCTGCTTGGGTGAGCGCACCGCGAGGGTCACCAACACCGCCACGATGATGAGTGCGACCACGACCACCAGGACCACCGGGCCGCGTGCCGAGCGCACCTGGAAGCGGTTGATGGCCGGGGGCGGGGTCTCCGGGGCCGGGGTATCCGTGCGGGAAGGCGGCGTCGCGGCGGGTGGTGGTGCCTGCCACGGGGACGGGGGAGTGGCCATGTCGGGCACATCGGGCTGATCTCCGTAGGGATCAATGCCCTGGGGCGGGCCCTGCACGGGCGGCGCGTCCGGTCCGGTGTCCTGCTCGTGGTCGCCGCGGGGATCGTGTGTCGGAGGTTCGCTCATGGTGGCCTCAGACTATGCCAGCGTGCCGGGGGGACGCCTGCGGCCGGGCCGGTCCCCGGATGCCGGCACACACCCCGGTCCCCGATGTCAGGCGACACGGGATGCCAGACCACACGGGATGCCAGACCACACGGGATCTGTGGGCGGTGCGCATCGGATCATCCACAGATGGCCGAGACGCTGCCCGGCGATGGTCGCGCGGCACATACAGCAGGCATGAATGATCATGAAGTTCACCTGCACATCACCACGCCCGACGAGCTGGTCGCGCTGATTCCCTACTGGTTGGGCTACCACCCGCATGACAACGTGGTGATCCTCGCCCAGCGCCACGGACGCGTCGAACTCGGCTGCGCGCTCACCACCGACCAGGTGGGACAGGCCGATGTACTCGCCGACCTGGCCGACATGCTGAGCACCCGGGTCGGCGACGCCATGCTCATGGTCGTCGGCTACGGACCTGCGCGCAGCACCGACGAGGCCGTGGCCTGCGTCGAGATCGCCCTGGGCGCCCAGCAGATCGACATTTCCCTGGTGGTGAGCGATCGACGCTTTTGGGTGCGCAGCGCCGGGGAACGGGTCGAGTGGTCGCCGGGCCATCGCTTCGATCCACGCGCCTCGGTGGCGGCGACCGCAGCGGTCAGCGCGGGCCTGCAGGTCCTGGGCGGCCGCGACCAGGTATCCGCCCTGGTGGCGGGGCCCGGAGCCGATGATCGCGCGATCGCCGACGCGTGGCGGACCGCCCGCCAGCAGGCCTCGGCCTGGTCGCCGGGTCAACGGGAGGAATTCCTGGACGATTGCCTGACACGAAGCGTCGACCACGCCGAGGACCTGTCGCGCGACGAACTGACGCAGTTGGGTGCCCTGGTGCAGTGCCTGGAGCTGCGTGACCGTGCATGGCTGGCCATGGACAGCGTGGGGGCCTGGCGCCATCAACAGCTCTGGTTGGCGGTGGTGGCACTCACCCCACCGTCCGCCGCGGCGCCGGTGCTGTGCCTGACCGCAGTGGCGGCCTGGCTGGGTGGGGGCGGTGCCGTCTTCACCGAATGCCTGGTGCGCTGCGAACAGGTCGATCCGGACTATTCGATGCTGGCGGTGCTGCGGGAGGTGCATGACCTCGCCGTACCTCCCAGCATGTGGAAGCGCATGGGGCGCGATCGGCGCGACCGACACCGCCGGCTGCGCCAACCAGCCCCTCCGGTGATCGCTGATCCGCAGGCCTCATGAGCGCTCACCGTCCCGCCGCCGGGCATGCGCCGCCACCGCGTCCATCGCCATCGTCGCGCAGGGGGGTTCGACGGGTGTCCTATAAGCTGGGGGCCACATGTGATTGAGCCGTTTTCCCGGCCGACCACGCTGCCGATTCCGCCCGGCACGCAGGTGATGAAGACCTGTGCACCACGGCCCCCGGGGGTCACGGGCGGAGCCGGCGCCGCGGGCTTCCCCGGTGCTGCCTGAGGGCATTGCCCTGACGAGGCATCGGGGTTTTGTGTGTCGGGAACTGCTTGATCGCTGAACAGCAGCAGCACAGGAGGCACAGCAAGTGAGCCAGGGCGAGCCGAAGCACGACGCCGCAACCGTTTCTGAAGAGCGTTCCGGATATGACGCTCCCGCGGCCGAGGCCAAGTGGCAGAAGTACTGGGCTGAGCACGAGACCTTCAAGGCCTCCGACGCGCCGGATGACAAGCGCCAGCGGCGCTATGTGCTGGACATGTTCCCCTATCCCTCGGGCGACCTGCACATGGGTCACGCCGAGGCCTACGCAATGGGTGATGTGCTCGCCCGCAGCTGGCGCATGCAGGGCTTCAATGTGATGCACCCGATCGGCTGGGACTCCTTCGGGCTGCCCGCGGAGAATGCCGCCATCAAGAACAACGAGCATCCCGCGCGCTGGACCTACGAGAACATCGCGACCCAGAAGAAGTCCTTCCAGCGCTATGGGCTGAGCCTTGACTGGAGTCGCGAGCTGCACACCAGCGACGAGGAGTACTACCACTGGACGCAGTGGCTGTTCATCCAGTTCTTCAAGAAGGGACTCGCCTACCAGAAGGACGGCTACGTCAACTGGTGCCCCAAGGACCAGACCGTGCTGGCCAACGAGCAGGTCAAGGAGGGCCGCTGCGAGCGTTGCGGCACCCTGGTGACCAAGCGCGAGCTCAAGCAGTGGTACTTCCGCATCACCGAATACGCACAGCGCCTGCTGGACGACATGGCCCAGCTCGAGGGCAAGTGGCCCGAGCGCGTGCTGGCGATGCAGCGCAATTGGATCGGACGCTCCGAGGGCGCCTGGGTGAAGTTCCACATCGACGGCCGCGATGAGCCCGTCACCGTGTTCACCACCCGACCCGACACGCTCTACGGCGCCACCTTCATGGTCGTGGCACCCGATGCGGCGCTGGCCGATGAGGTGGTCACCGACGAGCACCGGGCGGCCTTTGAGGCGTATCGCGAGAAGACCAACCACTCCACCGAGATCGAACGCCAGTCAACTGAGCACGTGAAGACCGGGGTCCCGCTGGGCGTGGAGGCCACCAACCCGGTCAACGGCGAGAAGATCCCGGTGTGGGCCGCGGACTATGTGCTGTCGGAGTACGGCTCCGGCGCGGTCATGGCAGTGCCGGCACATGACCAGCGCGACCTCGACTTCGCCCTGAAGTACGGGCTGCCGGTGCGTCAGGTGATTGACACCGGCGAGGGCGATCCGGCACAGACCGGCGTGGCCACCGCCGGCGATGGTGCCTATATGAACTCCGGGCCCCTCGACGGGCTGAAGGACAAGGAATCCGGCAAGAAGACCATTGTCGAGCAGTTGCAGGCGCAGGGCACGGGGGAGCAGACGGTCACCTACCGCCTGCGCGACTGGCTGCTGTCGCGCCAGCGCTTCTGGGGCTGCCCGATTCCGATCATCCACTGCCCCAACTGCGGTGACGTGCCGGTACCGGACGACCAGCTGCCGGTGAAGCTGCCGGACCTGCGCGGTGAGGCACTGGCTCCCAAGGGCATCTCCCCACTGGCCGCCGCCACGCAGTGGAAGTCCGTCACCTGCCCGGTGTGTGGCAAGCCCGCCGAGCGGGACACCGACACCATGGACACCTTCGTCGACTCGTCGTGGTATTTCTTCCGCTATTGCTCGCCCCATGATGACCAGGGCCCCTTCCGCGCCGAGGACGTGGCTCGTTGGGCTCCCGTGGACCAGTACATCGGCGGCGCGGAGCACGCCACCATGCACCTGCTCTATGCCCGCTTCTTCACCAAGGTGCTGAAGGACCTGGGCATGATCGACTTCGTCGAACCCTTCACCCGGCTGCTCAACCAGGGCCAGGTGATCAACCAGGGCAAGGCCATGAGCAAGTCGCTCGGCAATGGCGTCAACCTGGGTGAGCAGCTCGACAAGTACGGGGTCGATGCGGTGCGCCTGACGGTCGTCTTCGCCGGTCCGCCCGACGAGGACATCGACTGGGCCGATCTGTCGCCCAAGAGCTCACTGCGGTTCCTGCAGCGTGCCCACCGGCTCGCCGGCGAGGTCACCTCGCCGCTCGGCGCCGATCCGGCCAGTGGCGACCGCCCCCTGCGTCGCGCGACCCACAAGGCGATCTCGGAGATCACCGACCTGCTGGCCGCCGGCCGGTTCAATGTGGCCATCGCCCGCATCATGGAACTGGTGAATGCCACCCGCAAGACCGTTGACGGGCACAATGCCCCCAACTCGAATGCCGGGAGCGACGATCCGGCGGTCAGGGAGGCCGTCGAGTTCATCGCCCAGGCGCTGAGCCTGTTCGCCCCCTATGTCTCCGAGGAGATGTGGGAGGTGCTGGGACATGCCCCGTCGATCGCCGACAGCAGCTGGCCCACCGCCGATCCGGCACTGCTCGCGGCCGAGGAGGTCACGATGGTGGTGCAGGTGCAGGGCAAGGTGCGTGCCAAGCTGTCCGTGTCGCCCCAGATCACCGAGCAGCAGGCCATTGAGGCCGCCATGGCCGACTCCAATGTGCAGCGCGCGCTGAACGGACGTCCGGTGGTCAAGACGATCACGAAACTGCCCCGTATGGTGAGTCTGGTTCCCGGCAAGTAGCGCGTCCGGGCGCGTCGGCGCCCCATGGCGTGCCCGGGTGGATGGAGGAAGAACCAGTGAGTGAGCTGCTGCTCCACAACGTTGACCTGCTCGGCGAGGGCCTTGGCGACCTGTTCGTGCGCGGCGAGCGGCTGGCCGATCCGGCCGAAGCATCCTCGCAGGTGCCGACGGTGGATTGCTCGGGCCTCATTGCCCTGCCGGCGCTGGTCGACCCCCACACGCACCTGCGTGATCCCGGTCAGGGAAACGCCGAGACCATCGCCACCGGACTGCAGGCGGCGGTGCGGGGTGGCTACGGGGCCGTATTCGCCATGCCCAACACCGATCCGGTGGCCGACTCCGCCGAAGTGGTCGAATACGAGCTCGATACGGCACGGCAGGTTGGCATCTGCGACCTCTACCCCATCGGAGCGGTCACCACGGGACAGGCGGGACAGGAGCTCGCCGACCTCGAGGGGATGGCCGCCAGCGGGGCAGCAGTGCGCATGTTCAGTGACGACGGGCACTGCGTGTCGCGGTCGGACCTGATGCGTGGCGCGCTGGAACGCACCAGCCGGCTGGGCGGGTTCGTCGCCCAGCACGCCCAGGACCCGTTGCTGACGGTCGGCGCACAACTTGATGACGGCCCCCTGGCAGCTGAGCTGGGCAAGCCGGGCTGGCCGGGCATGGCCGAGTCGGTGATCATCGCGCGCGATGCGCTCATGGCCGGCTACCTGGGGGCCAGGCTCCACGTCTGCCATGTGTCGACTGCCGCCGGCGTCGAGGTGGTGCGCTGGGCCAAGCACCAGGACATCGACATCACCGCCGAGGCGACACCCCACCATCTGGCGCTCACCACCGACGAGGTGGCCAGCCAGGATCCCGACTTCAAGGTGAACCCCCCGCTGCGTGGGCCCGCGGATGTCCAGGCCGTGCGGGACGCCTTCCTGGACGGCACGCTCGATATGGTCGGCACCGACCATGCCCCCCATCCCGACGCCGCCAAGGCCTGCGGTTGGGATCAGGCCGCCAACGGCATGCTGGGGCTGGAAACCGCCCTGGCCGTGGTGGCCGACCTGTTCGTGCAGAGCGGGAGGATGACCTGGCGCCAGCTGTCCGACCGCATGAGTCAGGCCCCCGCCCGGTTGCTGGGCATCGAGGCCGAACACGGCGGGCACCTGGAGGTCGGCCGATTCGCCAACATCTGCCTGGTCGACCCCGACCACCCGTGGCGGGTTGATCCGGCGCGACTGGCGTCCATCGCCCACAACACGCCGTTCAAGGAACGCAACTACCGCACCAGTGTCGCGGCCACCCTGCTGCGGGGTCGGGCGACCTATGACCCGGGGAGACATTTCAGCTTGGCATAATGGGTAGTCAGGGCGCCATGTTGATGCCCCAACCATCGCATGGCATGGCAATGACGCCGGAAGGGGACTGCGTGTCTCAGGATTTCGAATATGTCCGCGAAGATGGCGAGGAGGTCGTGCGCATCGCCGCGCGTGGCCGTGAGGTGCTTGCCCATCCGATGATCAACTTCGGCACGGCGTTCACCCGTTCGGAGCGTGAGGAACTCGGCCTGATCGGGTTGCTGCCCCCCGGCGTCACCAACGTCTACGACCAGGTGAAGCGCATCTACCGCCAGTACAAGACAGAGCCGAATCCGATGGCCCGCTATGTCTTCCTGACAGCGCTCAAGGACCGCAACGAGGTGCTGTTCTACAGGCTGGTGTCCGAGCACATCGAAGAGATGCTGCCGATCATCTATACGCCGACCATCGGGCGGGCCATCGAGGAATTCAGCAACTGGTTCCACCGGCCCAGCGGAGTGTTCATCGACATCGACCACCCCGATGAGATCGAGAAATCGCTGCGCGCCTACAACCTGGCCTCGGACGATGTCGACCTCATCGTCGTGACCGACTCCGAGGGCATCCTGGGGATCGGCGACCAGGGAGTGGGTGGCGTGTCCATCACCGTCGGCAAGCTCGCGGTGTACACCGCTGCCGCCGGGATCCATCCCAACCGCGTGATGCCCGTCGTGCTCGACACCGGTACGAACAACCTCCAGTTGCTCAACGATGACGGCTATCTGGGGGTGCGCCATTCGCGGGTACGCGGAGAGCGCTATGACGAATTCGTCGACCAGTTCACCCGGACCGCCCATCGGCTGTTCCCCCATGCCATGGTGCACTGGGAGGATTTCGCAGCCGCCAATGCCCACCGCATCCTGGCGCGCTATCGCGATGAGCTGTGCACCTTCAACGACGACATCCAGGGCACCGCTGCCGTCGTGGCGGCCGCCGCCCTGTCTGCCGTGCGTCGCTCCGAGATCCCGTTGACCGATCAACGCATCGTCATCTTCGGTGCTGGCACGGCAGGAGTGGGAATCTCTGACCTGCTGGTGCAGATGATGGTCGACTACGGCATCGACGAGCAGGAGGCGCGCAAGCACTTCTGGGCGATCGGCAGCCACGGGCTGATCGTCGAGGGCATGAAGATGCGCGATTTCCAGCATCCCTATGCCCGCGCCGAATCGGATGTGGCCGGTTGGCGTCGCCACGACCTGGCCGAGGTGGTCAAGCGGGTGAAGCCCACCATGCTCATTGGCTCCTCCGCCCAGCCGGGCGCCTTCAGTGAGGACGTCGTGCGGGCCATGGCCGCCCAGCAGGAACGCCCCATCATCATGCCGCTGTCCAATCCCACCTCGAAGATCGAGGCCTTGCCCGCTGACCTGCTCAAGTGGACCGACGGGCGGGCCCTGATCGCCACCGGATCGCCCTTCGATCCCGTCACCTACGGCGGAACCACCCATACGATCGCCCAGGCCAACAATGCGCTGGTCTTCCCGGGCATCGGGCTCGGCGTCATCGCGGTGCGGGCCACCAAGGTTTCGGATGGCATGATCCTGGCCGCTGCGAAGGCCGTTGCCCGCGCCGGACTGAGCCGCTACTCGGGCGCCTCGCTGTTGCCACCGGTCAGTGAGTTGCGCTCGGTGTCGGCCAAGGTCGGCTTCGACGTCGCGCAGCGGGCCATCACCGAGGGCTTGGCGGAAGTGATTCCCGACGACCTCGTGCAGGCCATCTCCGATCACATGTGGCATCCCACCTACCCGCGCGTGGAAGTCGTCGACGAGGTCTGAACCGCCATCGGCCCCTGAGCCGCCGGGCGCCCATCCACAGGGCCGTCGCCCGGCGGGTTGGCCGTCCCCAGCCATGGGTTGATGGGTTGATCGCCCGCGGCGCGCACACAGTGGGTGCGTGCAGCTCTCCCCACGTGGTCGGATCCCGGATTCCGAAGCACTGGCCCATCGCCTTCGCGAGGTGATGGCGGGCCAGCGTATCGGCCCGCCCATTCCCGGTGCCGAGGAGGCGGGGGAGGGACAACCGCAGGCCCACGACCTGGCTGACGAGCTGCCCCAGCTGACGGTGGGCCGCGATGCCGGGTGGCGCGACGACTGGGGCGGGACCTCCGGGGGACCGGTCGAACCGGACCCGGACCCCGACCGGGCAGTGGACCGGACAGGTGAACCCTACGAGGAGTTCGCCCCCGCACCAGGTGGACGCTGGTCCACCATGGTCACTCGACTGGGTTCGTTCGGGCGTGCCCATTTCGGGGTCATCGCCGTGGTCTGCGTGGTCTTCATGGTGCTCGCCGGCGGTCAGCTCCTCAAGGCACGCAGCACCCGGGTCCCCGCTGCCACGGCGGTGCCGGTGGCGGGGTCGATGTCGCCATCGTCGCCGTCGGTGACCCCCACGCCCACGCCGCAGCTGCGCGTCCACGTGACCGGGGCCGTGCAGAATCCCGCCGTGCAATCCCTGCCGGCCCAGGCCCGCGTCGCCGACGCCATCGCGGCCGCCGGGGGACTGCGCGGGGACGCCGACGCGGGCGAACTCAACATGGCGGCACCAGTGTGCGACGGATGCCAACTCATCATCGGCACGAAGGGCTCACCCCGTGGCGAGCTGAAGAACCCCGACGGGGCTGGAACCGACTCCGGCCCGGCCGCCGGGGCCGGTGGTGGGGCGGGCGGGTCGCGCCCGGGGACGGTGAACATCAACACGGCGAACGCCGCGGCGCTCGATCAGCTGCCCGGGGTCGGACCGGTCACCGCCGAGAAGATCATCGCCTGGCGCACCCAGCACGGGAAGTTCACCCGGGTGGACCAGCTGCGGGAGGTCGACGGCATCGGGGCCAAGTCCTATGAACGGATGAAGGACAGTGTCACGGTGGGCTGATCAGCGCCGCAATCCATCTGCCGGACGCTCGGCGCAATCCATCCGCCGGCGGGCGAACCACCGGCGGGGGAGGCGAGGCATCCCTGACGGCGACGAACCCAGCCGGGCCCACCTGCGGGTGATCGACCTGCGGCTGGTCGCGCCAGCCCTCGTCGCCTGGGCCACGGCATGGATCGTGCTCGCTGACAGTGCGATGGCGACCACGATCATGGCGGTCGGCGTCGTGGTGGCATTCGGGGTGTTGCTGGCGATGCGGCGTTGGCGGGTCGCAGCGTGCGGATTGGTCGCGCTGTCAGCCCTGGCCTGTACGACGGCACATCTGCAGGCCGCCTCGCAGGGGCCCCTTGCCCAGGCCGGACGTGACCGCAGCGTCGTCGCCATCCAGGGCCAGGTGCGCAGTGATCCACGTGAGCTGCCCTCCCGATTCGGGTCCGCGTCCCATGTGGTGCGCATCGACGTGAGCCGGGTCGATATCGCCGGCGTCGGGTGGAACGTGGGATGTCGCGTGGAACTGAGCGGCCATGGGGACCCGGGCGACGCCATCGCCGGCCTGCAGGTGGGCCAGGCAGTGCGCCTGGGTGGACGTGCCGACCAGCCGCGTCAGGCCTCGCAGGGATTGTGCGCCCGCGTCGCCCTGTCGGCATCCCCGCAGGTGATCGCCCCGCCCGGCCCGATGGACTCCACCATCAACCGGATGCGGAGCGGATTGCGTGACGCCATGGGGTGGAACAGCCGGGAACAGGCCGGCCTCGTGCCGTCCCTGGTGGTGGGTGACACCGCCGGCCTTCCCGCCGACCTGGTCGACGACTTCAAGGCCTCAAGCCTCACCCATCTCACCGCCGTCTCGGGCACGAACCTGACGCTCATGCTGGTCTTCTTCATGGCCGTGGCACGCACGGCGGGAGTACGCGGCTGGTGGCTGCGCGGACTCGGGGTCGTGGTGGTGGCATTCTTCGTGGTGATCTGTCGGGCCGAGGCCAGCGTCGTCCGGGCCGCAGCCATGGGCCTGGTGGCGTTGGCCGCAACCGGACGACGCGGAACCGGAGTTGCGGGCCTGCGACAGTTGTCGGTGGCGGTCTGGCTTGTCGTACTCGTCGACCCGTGGTTGGCGCGCAGCTGGGGCTTCGCCCTGTCGGCGACGGCCACGGCCGGGATCCTGTGGTGGGCCGGGCCCTGGCAGGCAAGGATGCGGCGTTGGGCTCCCGGATGGCTCGCCGAATCGCTGTGCGTTCCGGCCGCCGCGCAACTGGCCACGCAGCCCCTCATCACGATCCTGTCCGGCGAGATCTCGGTGGTGGGGCTGGGCGCCAACATGGCCGCGGCACCCTTCGTCGGTCCCGTGACGGTCCTGGGGCTCGTGGCGGCCCTGATCTCGCCGGTGCTCGGCCCGCTGGCGCAGGTGATGGGTTGGCTCGCCGGGTGTTGCGTCCAACCGATCATTCTCATTGCCCATCTGGCGGCATCGGCGCCGATGGCCACCATGACGTGGCCCGTGTCGCCCGGCTCCATCACCTTGTTGATCATCTTCTGCCTGATGATCGCGCTCATCCTGGGGCGCCTGGTCGGACGCCGTCTGGGTTGCCTCGCGTTGGCCGGCGTCATGGTGATCGCCTGCCTGTGGCGACCGCCCCTGCCCGGGTGGCCGCGCGACTGGCAGGTCGTCAGCTGCGATGTGGGCCAGGGCGATGCCACACTCATCCGCACCGGGCCACGGGCGGCGATTGTCGTGGACACCGGACCGGAGCCGGACGCGATGGCCGCCTGCCTGACCACTGCCGGCGTCGACACGGTGCCGCTCCTGGTGCTCACGCATTTCCATGCCGATCACATCGATGGCACCGCGGGAGTGCTCGGTTCCGCGCGGGTGGGTCAGGCGCTGGTCAGCCCACTGGCATCCCCCGCCTCGGGGGCGGCCCGGGTGCGCAGCCAGCTGGAGCGCGCCGGGGTGGAGATCGCCACGGCGTCACCGGGGCAGGAATGGGCCATCGGTGAGGGGCACTGGCGGACCCTGCAGGCCGGTTCCGGGGATGTCCCCGGGCAGCCGACGTCGCCGGGGGCGGGTTCGGAATCGGCCGAGAATGACGCAAGCATCCTCGGGCTCGCGGGCAACGGGGACCTCAATGTGCTGGTCACCGGCGACCTCGAGCCGGACGGCCAGCGCAACGCCCTGCGGGAGGTTCCCCCGCAGTTGCTCCGCGCCGACATCGTCAAGGTGCCCCACCATGGTTCGGCGCGCCAGAGCGAGGACTTCCTGGCGGCCACCGGGGCCAGGGTGGCGCTGGTCAGCGTCGGCAAGAAGAACGGCTACGGCCACCCCGCGGCCGCAACCCTGGAGCTCCTCATGCGCCAGCAGATGACCATCATGCGCACTGATGAGCAGGGGGCGCTGGCGGTGGCCCGTCACAGTGACCGATCCCTGCAGGTGGTCAGCCAGCGGTGAGCGACCGGTCGGGCGGTGGTTCGATGTTGGGGGTGCTCGATGGCACGATGAAGGGGTGAGCGCAAAAACCAGCAGCAAGCCAGTGTTCGGGTCGGTGACCCTGGTCCATGGTTCCGAACAGCTGTTGTCGGAACGGGCGGTGGCTGCATTGCGCAAGCGCGCCATGGCGGAGGAGCCCGGCCTGCAATTGGTCGAACTCGTGGGTGGTGACATGAGCCCGGCCGACTTCGTCGAGGCGAGTGGTGGCTCGCTGTTCGCCGATCACAGCCTGGTGATCATCACGGGGGCCGAGTCGATGGTACCCGAGTCGGTCGACGCCCTCGTCGCATTCGCGGGGGCCCCCAGCCCGGAGGTCGGCGTCATCGTGGTGCACCCGGGAGGGAACAAGGGCCGCGGACTGGTCGACAAGTTGCGCAAGGCGAAGGCCGGTGTGGTCGAAGTGGTCGCCCCCAAGGCGTGGGAACTGCCGAAGTTCGTGCAGGCGGAGGCGCGCGCCGCCCGGGTGGGCATGGAATCCGACGCGGCCCAGACCCTGGTCGATGCCGTCGGCAACGACCTGCGGGCACTTGCCGGGGCGGTCAGCCAGCTGGCCAGCGATTGGGCGGGGGAGAGATTGTCCTCCGAGATGATCTCACGCTATTTCCAGGGACGTGCCGAGGTCACCAGCTTCGCAGTCAGCGATGCAGTCCTGGCGGGCCAGACCGGCCAGGCCCTGGAGCGCCTGCGCTGGGCACTGGACCTGGGCGTGGCACCGGTGCTCGTCACCAGCGCGCTGGCCAACGGCCTGCGTTCCCTGGGGCGCTATCTCGACGTGCGGGCAGAGCGGATGTCCGACATCGAGATGTCGCGCATCGTCGGCGTCCCCCCCTGGAAGGTGAAGACACTGGCGCGCCAGTCCCGGCTGTGGAGCGAGACGGCAGTGGCCCGGGGGCTCATCGCCCTGTCCCGCGCCGATGCCGCCGTGAAGGGCGCCGCAACCGACGCGGGATTCGCCCTTGAGCAGCTGATCCTCGCGCTGGACCATGCCCGGCGCGACGATGCGTCGGGACATCGTCGCAGTGCCGGTGTGCGGCGTCGTTGATGCGCCGTCGCGATCACGGGTGCAAGCGTGCACCCCGCTGGCGGGTGCCGGCCCCCGGACGCGACCTGCGGGCCGGCGGCAGGTGCCGTAGTCCGCGGTAGGTGGGATTTGCCCTGCGGAGTGCCATGTCAACGCGGCGTGCCCTCCGGTTGCCCAGGCCCACCATCAGGCGTACCGCGCGGTAGCCCTCGTCGGCCGCGGGGGATTCGTAGTCGGCCAGCTCCGGGTGCCGCGTGTCGAATCCGGCGGGCTGGTCGAGGGGTTGGCATTCCAGCCACACGCGGGTGCGGGGCAACACCCACCACAGTCGGTCGGGCTGCACCACCGTGCGAACCACGCCCAGTTCCGACCAGGGCAGGGCCAACGTGGGCAGCCTGCGTGCCTGCAGGGTGATCCCGCCGCGGTTCCAGCGAATGGTGCGGCGGGGGAGGTCGCGGACCTCGAGCAGTGCCAGGACCACGCAGATGGCAGCAAGCACGAGCCCGACAATGGTCACGGGTCGCACGGGACGCGACAGGCCACCCACGGCGATCAACAGCCACGCCAGGCACAGCCCCAGGAAGGATGGAAGGAAGGCCGAGAGATATTCGCCGGGTGTGGCACCGAGTCTCACAATGCCCCCGTCGGCGGTGACGGGATCAGGTCCGCTGGTGGACCCGGTCGGGTGCGTGCGCATGCGGGCAGCCTTTCATGCCCGGGGCCGATGTCGGCCCGGTCCGGGCGATGACCTGTTTGTGGACGCAGGACAACGCCCCGACCACCCAGTGGGATCGGGGCGTTGGAAAAGAACTACGCCGTGGGGCGAAAAGTCAGAGTGACTCGACCTTGACGGAGATGGCCGACTTGCGGTTGGCGGCCTGATTGGTGTGGATGACACCCTTCGAGGCGGCCTTGTCGAGGGCGCGGTTGGCAACCTTGGCCAGGTCAGTGGCCTTGTCCTTGTCGCCCGCCGCAGCAGCCTCACGGAAGTTGCGCACATGAGTACGCAGAGCGGACTTCACGGCCTTGTTGCGCTGGCGCGCCTTCTCGTTGGTCTTGTTCCGCTTCTTCTGTGACTTGATGTTTGCCACTGGCCCAACCTTCGTGTTCGTCGTTACTGGGTGGTGTGCCCACAGGACACAGCGATCGAGACTATCACCGGGTCCGTGTCTGCGACAAAAATCGGGGATCTCGGTGCTCCTGCTGACCGCCGCGCACGCAGGTCATGGCGTCCGCTGACGCCCGTGGTGAAAAACAGACTCACCCAAACGAAAACGGGTCTTCTCAGATGAGGGTGTAGGTCGGCCGGGCGCGTCGGTCCGCAGATAGACGTCGAGGTCTCCCGACGATGGAGGTTCCTACGCCATCCATCCGAAAGACCTCGACGTGTCCGACGCTACCCCGCCGGCCGGCTTCGGCCGCCCTGACCTGACCGCCTTCGCTCGACTCGACGGCCTCGGTCTGAGCGTGACCGGACAACGACTTGAACCGGATCGTGCGGTCCTCGCGTGCCGCGTGGTGGAACCAGATCAGTGGTGCCGACGGTGCGGCAGCGAAGGCGCTGCTCGTGACACCGTGATCCGGCGGTTGGCCCACGAGCCGCTGGGCTGGCGACCGACCGTGCTGGAAGTTGTAGTGCGCCGCTACCGCTGTGCCGACTGCGGACACGTGTGGCGCCAAGACACCAGCGCCGCGGCGGAGCCACGCGCGAAGCTCTCGCGCACCGGGCTGCGGTGGGCGCTGGAAGGGATCGTGGTCGCACACCTCACCGTCGCCCGTGTCGCCGAGGGACTCGGGGTCGCGTGGGACACCGCCAACAACGCGGTCCTGGCTGAAGGCAAGCGGCTGCTGATCAACGACCCCACGCGGTTTGAGGGCGTGAAGGTCATTGGCGTCGATGAGCACGTCTGGCGCCACACCAGGCGTGGCGACAAGTACGTCACCGTGATCATCGACCTCACCCCGGTCCGCGATGGCGCCGGCCCAGCAAGGCTGCTGGACATGGTCGAGGGCCGGTCGAAGGCGGCGTTCAAGACCTGGCTCGCCGACCGCGACGACGCCTTCCGTGACGCGGTCGAGGTGGTCGCGATGGACGGCTTCACCGGGTTCAAGACCGCCGCTGCAGAGGAGATCCCGGACGCGGTCACGGTGATGGATCCCTTCCACGTCGTGCGCCTGGCCGGTGACGCCCTCGACAGGTGCCGGCGCCGGGTCCAACTCGCGATCCACGGGCACCGTGGGTTCAGGGACGACCCGCTCTACAAGTCGCGGCGCACGCTGCACACCGGCGCGGACCTGCTCACCGACAAGCAGAGCGACAGGCTACGCGCGCTGTTCGTTGATGACGCTCACGTCGAGGTCGAGGCGACCTGGGGTGTCTACCAGCGCATGATCGCCGCCTATCGCCACGAGGACCGGCAACGTGGCCGCGAGCTCATGGAGAAGCTGATCACCGACCTCAGCGCCGGCGTCCCCAAGGTGCTCACCGAGCTCACCACCCTGGGCCGGACCCTGAAGAAGCGAGCCGCTGACGTGCTCGCCTACTTCGAACGACCCGGCACCAGCAACGGGCCGACCGAGGCGCTCAACGGACGGCTCGAACACCTGCGCGGCTCCGCACTCGGGTTCCGCAACCTGACCAACTACATCGCCCGAAGCCTGCTCGAGACCGGCGGCTTCAGACCCCAACTCCTACACCCCCGATTGGGATGAGCCACGAAAACGGAGTACCATCGAATTAGGTCAATGAGGATTCAACTACTTTCCTCCCATACTTCAAAGGCTGGTGCACTGTGAACCGCTCCGTCTATCGCACGTTGCTGCGAATCGTCGGTATCGTGCTTGCCCTGGTCGGCGTCGCTGCCGTCTTCGGGGGAGTTTTCGCCCACAACAATGTCACTGATCAACTCAAGAAAGAGGCGATCAGCATGCCCACGGCAGATCAGGTGACGAACCTGCCGCAGGCATCCCAGGACGCCCTGAAACCCTTCTTCAACAAGGAGATGACCACTGGCACCGAGGCCAGGGCCTTCGCTGACCACTACATCTGGAACCACATGCAGGCCTCCTGCAAGACGGTCAAGGCCGCCGATGGAACGGCCCTTGATGCCGTGCCGGCCGAGCAGTGCAACTATGCCGGCGTCGGCGACGTGGCCACGGCCAACAAGTCCGACCAGACCAAGTACACGGCCTACACGACCCTGCGCGGCACCCTGCTCACCGGTGAGACCCTGCGAGGCATGCTCCTCACCTCCTACGCCTTCTGGCTGATCGGCACCATCGCCGTCTTCGCCGGCTGGGCCCTGGTGGCGATCGGCATCGTGCTGGCCCTGGTCGGCTTCGTCGGCCTACGTGGTCCCGGCAAGTCCGCCGGGGGTGCTGCCACGCCTGCCGGGCAGACGGCCACTGCATGACCACAACCACACGGGCATGACCACCCACGTGCCATCACATGGGTGCAAGGAGGTCCTGACGGCCTGATCACCGTCGGAACCTGACATCACGGGCGAGAAGTGGGCCGTGGTCACGGGCGGGGCAAGGGTGCCCCCTGTGGCCACGGCCCTCCCCATGTCATCGGGGCGCATCTGTCATCGGGGCGCATCGGGCCATCGGGGCCCTTCGGGCAGCGGCAAATCCGCGTGCGGCAAATTCGCATGAGACAATGGGCGGCGGCGCGTTCACCATGCGCCCTCGATCAAGGAGAACCTTCAGCTTTGTCCGCCACTCCCGGAGCCACCGACCCGGCCATCATCCGGAACTTCAGCATCATCGCCCACGTCGACCACGGAAAGTCGACGCTGGCCGACCGCATGCTCCAACTCACCGGGGTCGTGGATCCCCGCGAGATGCGCGCCCAATACCTGGACAAGATGGATATCGAGCGCGAGCGCGGCATCACGATCAAGTCCCAGGCCGTGCGCATGCCGTGGCACGCCGGCGACCACGACTATGTGCTCAACATGATCGACACACCCGGCCACGTCGATTTCAGCTACGAGGTCTCCCGGTCCCTGGAAGCCTGCGAGGGTGCGGTGCTGCTGGTGGATGCCGCGCAGGGGATCCAGGCCCAGACCCTGGCCAACCTCTACTTGGCGTTGGACGCCGACCTGACCATCATTCCGGTGCTCAACAAGATAGACCTGCCCAGCGCCCAGCCCGACAAGTTCGCCGCCGAGATCGCCGGCATCATCGGAGGCAGGGCCAGCGACGTGTTGCGGGTCTCCGCCAAGACCGGCGACGGCGTGGCCGAACTGCTGGACGCGATCGTCGAGCAGGTGCCCACTCCGCAGGGAGATCCGAAGGCGCCGCTGCGTGCCCTCATCTTCGATTCCGTCTATGACACCTACCGTGGCGTGGTCACCTATGTGCGCGTCGTGGACGGGAAGCTGTCCGACCGTGAACGGGTGCAGATGATGTCCACCGGCAGCGTGCACGAAGTGCTCGAGGTCGGCGTCCATTCCCCGGAGCCGGTCGAATCCCCGGCGTTGGGCGTCGGAGAGGTCGGCTACCTCATCACCGGCGTCAAGGACGTGCGGCAGAGCCGGGTCGGTGACACCGTGACCACGGCCAACCATCCCGCGACCGGGGCCCTGGCCGGGTACAAGCACCCCAAGCCCATGGTCTTCGCCGGCATCTACCCGATCGACGGCGACGACTTCCCCGAATTGCGCGAGGCACTGGAGAAGCTGCAACTCAACGACGCCGCGCTCACCTACGAGCCGGAGACCTCGGCCGCGCTGGGCTTCGGTTTCCGCGTCGGCTTCCTGGGCCTGCTCCACATGGAAGTGGTGCAGGAACGCCTGGAACGCGAATTCGACCTCGACCTGATCAGCACCGCCCCGAGCGTGAACTACCGCGTGGTGATGGAGGACGGATCGGAGCACATGGTCACCAATCCCTCGGAGTTTCCCGAGGGCAAGGTCGAGACCGTCTACGAGCCGGTGGTGCGCGCCACGGTACTGTGCCCGGCGACATATATCGGCGCCGTGATGGAGCTGTGCCAGGCCCGACGTGGCGAACAGATCGGCATGGACTACCTGTCGGAGGACCGCGTCGAGCTGCGCTACAAGCTCCCCCTGGGCGAGATCGTCTTTGACTTCTTCGACGCCCTGAAGTCCAGCACGCGCGGCTATGCCTCATTGGACTACGAGGAGGACGGCGAGCGGGCCAGCGACATGGTCAAGGTCGACATCCTGCTCAACGGCGAACCGGTCGATGCCTTCAGCGCGATCGTGCACCGCGACAAGGCGTTCAGCTACGGCGTGGAGATGACCAACCGCCTGCGCAAGCTCATTCCGCGCCAGCAGTTCGAGGTGCCCGTCCAGGCTGCCATCGGCGCCCGGGTGATTGCCCGCGAGACCATCAGGGCGATCCGCAAGGACGTGCTGGCCAAGTGCTACGGCGGGGACATCTCCCGCAAGCGCAAGCTGCTCGAGAAGCAGAAGCAGGGCAAGAAGCGGATGAAGATGGTGGGCCGCGTGGAGGTACCCCAGGAGGCCTTCGTGGCCGCCCTGACGAACAACGAACTGACCAAGAAGAAGTAGCCATGTCCGACGCGGCGGCCCCGGGACCATTCCCCGGGGGGCACCTGTTTCCTCACGAGGAGCTGCGCGCCCCGACCACACGGCCCTTGTCGGTCTACGTCCACATCCCGTTCTGCGCGGTGCGATGCGGCTATTGCGACTTCAACACCTACACGCCCAGCCAGCTCGCCGGCATGAACATGGACGACTACCTGGCGGCCGTACACGCCGAGATCGCTGCTGCGGCCCGGGCCCTGGGTACCGGGCGCGCCGTGTCCACCGTCTTCTTCGGCGGCGGCACACCGACGATGGCCACGCCTGCGCAGCTGGGTGAGGTGCTGGCCGACCTGCGGGACACCTTCGGCCTTGTTCCGGGTGCGGAGGTGACCACGGAGGCCAATCCCGAGACGCTCGACCGCGCCCGGCTGGAGACCTTGCTGGGGTCCGGGTTCAACCGGCTCAGCCTGGGCATGCAGTCGGCCGATGAGCAGGTGCTCGCCCGGCTGGACCGGCACCACACCCCGGGGCGGGCCCTCCAGGTGGCGCGGTGGGCGCACGAGGTCGGATTCCCCGATGTCTCTTTGGACCTGATCTACGGCACCCCCGGGGAATCGCTGGACAGCTGGCGGGCCACCCTGGACGCGGCCCTGGGCGTCGCACCCGAGCACCTGAGCGCCTACAGCCTGATCGTCGAGGAGGGCACGGCCCTTGCGCGACGCATCCGCCATGGCGAGCTCGCCATGCCCGACGAGGACGCCGAGGCCGACGAGTACCTGCTGGCCGAACGCATGCTCAGCACCGCAGGCCTGGCCAACTATGAGATCAGCAACTGGGCGCTGCCCGGACACGAGGCCCGCCACAACCTGGCGTACTGGCGTTCCGACGACTGGTGGGGCTTCGGTCCCGGGGCGCACAGCCATGTCCATGGCGTGCGCTGGTGGAATGTCAGGCACCCGCGGCGCTATGCGGCACTGCTCGGCGAGGGTGCCCGTCCCCGCGAGGACTTCGAGGTGATCGACGCGCCCACCCGCCATGAGGAGCGCGTGCTGCTGGAGCTGCGGATCGCCGATGGGCTGCCGGTCGGCGAACTCACCGGCACCGAGCGGGCGCGCCTGGCGGAGCCGCTGTCGCGCGGACTGGTCACGGTGGTGGGCGACCGGGTCCACCTCACCCTGCAGGGCCGCCTGCTTGCCGATGCGGTCACCCGCGACCTGCTGGACTGAGCGCGCGGGATTAATCCCGGGTCGCCGTGGTCGTCCCGCCCACCGGTGCGCGCGGGACGACAGGGTGCACCGGGGGTCATTAGGCTTGTGCCGCGTGAGCGCACACGATCGTTACGGACACGACGTGCTGTCGGGGGACTGGCGTCATGCCGGCAAGCCCCGCACCACCGACATGCCCCTGAGCCTTGGCCTGATCGTCGAGGTCGGATCAGATGGCTATTGCGGCGAGGTGGTCGGCTGGGAGAACGGCATGATCGTGCTGGAGGACCGCAACCAACGACGACGCACCTTCCCCGTCGGCGAATACGGCTACCTGGTGGAGGGGCGTCCCGTAGCGCTGCGCATCCCGCCGCGACGCGGTGCGAGCCAATCGCTGCGCACCCCCTCCGGTTCGCGCACCGACAGCCACGAGCAACCCCATGTGGCGCTGGGTTCGCGCATCTATGTGGAGGGACGCCACGATGCCGAGCTGGTGGAGAAGATCTGGGGTGACGACCTGCGCCACGTCGGCGTGGTGGTCGAGTACATGGGCGGCATGGATGACCTGCTGGGGATCGTCGCGGAGTTCGAACCGGCCAGGGGCCGGCGCCTCGGCGTCCTCATCGACCATCTCGTGGCGAACACGAAGGAGTCCCGGGTTGCCGCCCAGGTGCGCCATGCCGGATACGGCGACTATGTGAAGATCACGGGTCACCGATTCATCGACGTGTGGCAGACGATCAGGCCCGACGTCCTGGGTATCAAGGCCTGGCCCGACGTGCCGATGGACCGGGACTTCAAGAAGGGCACGCTCGCCGCCCTTGGCATTCCCCGCCACAAGCCGTACGCCAGGATCGACCAGGCAGACGTCGGCCGGGCCTGGCAGGCCATGCTCGCCAGGGTTTCCACATATCGTGACCTCGACATGGATTTCGTCCGGGAAGTCGAGAAGCTGATCGATTTCGTCACCCAGGACCACATCGACCAGGACAGCTGACAACCGCAGGACGCAACCGATTGCCCACACGACCATGGCAAGAGCGCTCGTGGGGGCGGTGAACAGGAGTGATGACGATGGACACCGATCAGGTGTTGGGCATCATCAAGCAGGTCAGTGCTGACATCGTCGAGCCTCGCTTCCGTGCCCTGCACGAGGACGAGATCGATTCAAAGGCACCCGGCGACTATGTGACGGTGGCCGACCGGGAGGCCGAGCGCGCACTGTCGCAGCAGTTGCGGGCCGGCGCCCGCGATGCGGTGGTGGTCGGCGAGGAGGGGTCCTTCGTCGATCCCGGCCAGTTGGACGCCATCGGCGTGGCGCCGCACTGCTTCGTGGTGGACCCGTTGGACGGCACCAACAACTTCGTGCGCGGCTCGGAGGACTTCGCCGTGATGGTGGCCGAGCTGCGCGGGGTGGAGACCGTCGGCGCCTGGATCTACCAGCCGCGCGCGGGCAAGGCCTATGTGGCCACCCGGGGCGGCGGGGTCTACTGCAATGGCGAACGGATCAGCGCGGCACCCATCCACGTTCCGCCCCAGGGGGCCAGCACCTTCCGGGCCTGGCGCGGCTTTGACGAGGAGGGGCGAATCGCCCCGGTGATCCCCGCCAGCGGCTCGGCCGGGATCGACTACCCGCATGTGGTCACCGCAGCCATCGACTTCGTCGTCTACCGCTTCCCCAAGCCGTGGGATCACCTGCCCGGCCAGCTCATGCTGCAGGAGCTCGGCGGCGACGTCGTGCACCTGGACGGACGCCTCTACCGACCGGGCAGCGGCAGGATGGCGATCCTGTCATGTCGTGACCTGGCGACGGGCCGTCGCGTGGCCAGCGGCTGGCCGCGCCGCGACTGAGCCGCGCGTCACTGCGTCCGGCCTGCCGCGCGGGGCCTACTTTCCGGGACCCACCGCGTCGGGTCCACCGCGGGCAGGCGGGCCCGTCCGCGTGCGTGGCCGGCACTGGCGGCCGAGGAGTAAACTGGCACTCTAGGGCATGGATTGCCAAGCGACGTAGACAGCCAGTGGAACATGGCCTTCGGGGCCGGGCGGGCCATGTCGTTGGGTCGTGCCCCCGCAGACCGGGCCCATCAGAGCACGCGACAGAGGAAACGATGATCGACGATCGCAAATTGGATGTGCTGCGAGCCATCGTGACCGACTATGTCGCCAGCCGCGAGCCCGTGGGCAGCAAGGCCCTGGTGGAACGCCATCACCTTGACGTCTCGCCGGCCACGGTGCGCAACGACATGGCAGCGCTGGAGGAGGAGGGCTATCTCACCCAGCCCCACACGAGCGCGGGACGGATCCCCACGGACAAGGGCTACCGGCTCTTCGTCGATCGCATCGCCCAGGTGAAGCCCCTGTCGCCGGCCGAGCGCCGCGCCGTGTCCACCTTCCTGGAAGGGGCGGTGGACCTGGAGGACGTGGTGCGTCGCACCGTGCGACTGCTGGCCGTGATCACCCACCAGGTGGCGATCGTGCAGTACCCCGAGTCGAACGCGGCCCGGTTGCGCCACGTCGAGGTGGTGACCCTGTCGCCCGAAATGGCCATCGTCATCGTGGTGAACAGTGCCGGCACCGTCTACCAGCGCAGCATCCGCGTGCCCGAACACAGCGATGATGACCTGCAGTTCGTCCGCGACGCCGTCAATGCCGCCGTCGACGGCGAGCCGCCGGCCGGCGCCATCGAGGCGCTCAATGCCCTGGCCGAGCAACCGCTGCCGCGGTTGGGATCCAGCGTCGTCGCGTCAGTGCTCGACATGTTGGCCACCGACGAGGCCCCGCGCGTGGCCGTGGGCGGAGTGCCGAACCTCACGCGGTTCGGCGCCGAGTTCGAGACCACCGTCAAGCCGGTGCTCGAGGCCCTTGAGGAACAGATGGTCCTGTTGCGCCTCGTGGGCGAGGCGGCAGCGGATCATCCCGGTGACGTGGCGGTGCGCATCGGCCAGGAGAATCCCTTCGCACCCCTGAAGACCACTTCGGTGGTGGCCTCCAGCTATGGATCCTTTGAGGCCAGTGCCAATCTGGGCATTGTGGGTCCCACCCGGATGGACTATCCGTCCACCATGGCGGCGGTTCGCGCCGTCGCTCGTTACGTCGGCCAGTTCCTGGCGGAAGGTTGATTTCACCTACTCATGAGCAGTGATTACTACGAGGTGCTGGGCATCGGACGTGATGCCTCCGCCGAGCAGATCAAGCGGGCCTATCGCAAGAAGGCCATGCAGGTCCACCCCGATGTGACCAGCGATCCTGATGCCGAGGAGAAGTTCAAGCAGGTCAATGAGGCCTACGAGGTGCTCTCCGACCCGCAGAAGAAGTCGATCTACGATCGTGGTGGCGATCCGGCCCATGCCGGTGCCGGCGCCGGCGGCGGCTTCGACCCCTTCGGAGGGTTCGGCGGATTCAACGGCGGCGGCCAGATGGGCTTCGACGTGGGTGACCTGCTCGGGGCCATGTTCGGTGCCGGCGGCACCACGCGTGGGCCACGCTCGCGGGTGCGCCAGGGCTCCGACCAACTCGTGCGCCTCGACCTCACGCTCGCCCAGGCAGCCTTCGGCACCGAGGCGCCGCTGACGCTGGACACCTATGTGGTCTGTCCCCACTGCCACGGCCAGGGCTCGGCCAACGGTGAGGAGCCCGTGACCTGCACCCAGTGCCACGGTTCGGGATCAATCACCCAGATCCAGCACTCCTTCCTCGGCGATATCCGGTCCACCGCCACCTGCCCCACCTGTCAGGGCTACGGCTCGGTCATCACCGATCCCTGCCCCGAGTGCTCGGGTGAGGGTCGGGTACGGGCCCGTCGCGACATCACCGTCAAGGTGCCTGCCGGGGTGAGCACCGGCAACCGCATCCAGCTGCGCAGCCAGGCCGAGGTCGGCACCGGCGGGGGACCGGCCGGGGACCTCTACGTCGAGGTGAACGTGCAGCCCCACGAGGTGTTCACCAGGGACGGTGACAACCTCGAGATGATGCTGACCATCCCGATGACCGCTGCGGCGCTCGGCTGCAAGGTGCCCATCAAGACCCTTGAGTCCGAACTGGCCGATGCCGACCCCAAGAAGTCCACTGTGGAACTCGCCATTCCCGCCGGCACCCAATCGGGGGCGCGGATTGCGATCAAGGGTCGCGGCGTCACGAAACTGCGTGGTCGCGACAGCAAGCAGCGTGGTGACCTCGGCGTGACCATCGTGGTGCAGACGCCCACCAAGCTCGACGAATCACAACGCAAGCTGTTGGAGGAACTGGCGGACGCGCGGGGCGAAGTCGGCGACGGCATCGCCAAGACCCATGCCGACGACAAGGGCTTCTTCGAGAAGCTGCGCAAGGCCTTCACCGGATGACCGACCCGCTCTTCCTGGCCGATATCGCCGGTGCCGGACCGGGCGATGTGGTGCTCATCGAGGGGCCGGAGGGTCGTCACGCCGCGACCGTGAAGCGCATGCGCGTCGGCGAGTCGGTCCTGGTGGCCGACGGTGCCGGCGCGGGCCTGCGCGGCGTCATCGACTCGGTGGCCAAGAACTCGGTCTCGGTGCGCGTCGGGGAGCTGATCGCCCGAAGGCCCGCGGCGCTGCACACGGTGGCCGTCCAGGCACTGGCCAAGGGCGAGCGCTCCGATATCGCCGTGGAGGCCATGACCGAGCTCGGCGTTGACGAGATCATCGCCTGGCAGGCCTCCCGCAGCATCGTGCGCTGGGAGGCCAAGGCCGAGAAGGGCCTGGCCAAGTGGCGTTCGTCGGCGCGCGCTGCCACCAAGCAGTCGCGGCGCTTCCGGATCCCGCAGGTCTCCACGGCCGGTACCCCGGGCGTTGTCGAGCGCCTGGCCCGGGCCGACCTGGCCCTGGTGCTGCACGAGGAGGCCACGACGCCACTGTCGGGGCTGAGCGTGCCGTCCGCGGGGGAGTGCGTCTTCGTGATCGGACCCGAGGGCGGCATCAGTCCCGAGGAACTTGAGGCCTTCCGGGGCGCGGGCGCACGGCTCGTCAGCCTGTCGGACGCGGTCCTGCGCGCATCCACTGCCGGAGTCGTCGCCCTGGCCCAGCTCCAGGCACTCGCCGCACGCGGCGGGCCCAACGGCTCAGACCTGTAGCTCCAGCGGAACCGGCTTGCCGCTGCTGTGCAGGCCCGACAGGTCCTTGAGCACCACGTGGTTGCGGTCGTTGGTCGTGCCCAGGGTGAGCTGGGGCATGAGGCCCATGACCTGCCAGCGGCTGCGGAACAGCCATTCCTCGGCGGCGTGGGTGGCGATGCGCCAGAAGTTGAGCAGGTAGCCGCCCTCGTAGAGGTGGAGTAGTGCGTAGCCGCCGGGGTAGGCGGCGCAGGCCGCGTTCTCGAAATATTCGGTGTGGGAGCCCTGCACGTCGGCCTTGCCGCGGCGCATCCGGTGGGTGTGTCCGGTGTGGTGCAGGAAGACCCCCTTGGCGCGCCGTTCGAGGCTCTGCACGGCGAGGCGGTCACGCCACCGCAACATGAATTGGGGCCCGGCCGGTGAGGTGAGGGCCGCGTCGTGGGTGACGGGGTGGTGACTGGTCACCAGGGTGGGGCGGTCGGGTTCGTCGGCCAGGCAGGCGCGGATGTGGTCGAGTTGGTCGGGCAGGATCCATCCGCCGCCCCCGCCGCGGGTGGTGTCGATGCCCAGTATCCGCAGTCCCTCGGGGGTCTGGTTGGCGCACATGTGTTGGTAGGCGACGAAGGCGTCGCCGAAGGGGTCGGTGCCGTCGCGGCGTGGCCGGTCGTGGTTGCCGCGCACGGCAAGCCAGTCGTCCTGGCTGGTGCCGTAGCCGGCGAGCAGCTGCCGGGCCAGCGCGACCTGGTCGCTGGTGCCGTCGTAGGTGATGTCGCCGCCCAGCACGAGGAAGGGGTGGTCGTGGGTGGTGTCGAGTTCGTCGAGCATGGCGGTGAACATCATCCGGGGGTAGCCGGCCTGACCGCGGGCGGGTGCCACCGAGGTGGGCAGTGCCCCCAGCACGATGCCCTGGCGCTTCTCGCCCAGGTGCATGTCGTTGGCCAGGGCGATGGTGGTCAGGTAGCGCCCCGGTGGGGGGATGAGGGTGACGAAGCGGTGGACGCGTTCGGGGCTGGTGTGGCGGTTGGTGGTGTACAGGCCGGGCAGGGGCTGGATTCCTCCCGAGCGGGCGCGGAATCCGTATTCGCGGCCGGGTTCCAGTCCGGTGACGGTGACCTGGTGGAAGGCCCGTGGCGTGGGGTCGTCGTGGACGAGCCGCAGGGTGGAGTCGGCGTCGCCCACCCATAGTTGGGTGTCGGTGAACGCGGGTTGGGGTAGCAGGGACCGTCCGCGGTGGCTGCGGGTGATCCAACTGATCACGGCGCTGGTGGGCGTGATCGTCAACACCTCAAGGTCAGTTGCCACGAACGGCTTGTGCACGGAATTCAACCTACCGTGCATCGCAGACGTCCAGCCATCCGCGATCCTGATGCGGGCACAGTGGCCCTGACAAGGCCCTTTGCGGTAGTGGCGGCGGCTGGATCGGCCCGGATTTCACCTCGCCTGTCACAATCGAGGGCGTGTGCGCCGCCAAGTCCTGCGATTTCTCCTTCTCCGTCGACCATGTGCTGCCCAATGGATTGGGGCGGTCCGGCACGATCACCACGCCGCATGGCCCGATCAGCACCCCGGCCTTCGTGGTGGTGGGCACCAAGGCGACCGTCAAGACCGTCACCCCCGAGCAGATGGACCAGGCGGGCGCCCAGGCCGTGTTGGCCAATGCCTTCCACCTCTACCTGCAGCCCGGCCCCGACATCGTGGACGAGGCCGGTGGGCTCGGTCGGTTCATGAACTGGCCCGGCCCCAGCTTCACCGATTCGGGTGGCTTCCAGGTGATGAGCCTCGGCGTCGGCTTCAAGAAGGTGCTCGCCATGGACGTCACCGGCATGCAGAACGACGATGTGATCGCCGAGGGCAAGCAGCGCGACGCCCAGGTGGACGAGGACGGGGTCACCTTCAAGAGCCCGCTGGACGGATCGACCCATCGGTTCACCGCCGAGGTGAGCATGGGCGTGCAGCACCAGCTCGGTGCCGACATCATGTTCGCCTTCGATGAACTCACCACGTTGATGAACACCAGGGGCTACCAGGAGGATTCGGTGCGGCGCACGCAGCGGTGGGCACAGCGCTGCGTCGACGAGCACTTCCGACTCACCGACGCCCGCTCCGGGCACCCCTACCAGGCACTGTTCGGCGTGGTGCAGGGCGCCCAGTACGAGGACCTGCGCCGTGAGGCCTGCCGCGGGTTGCGCCAGACCCGGGCACAGGTCCCGGGCCACGAGCACGAGGGCTTCGACGGCTACGGCATCGGTGGTGCCATCGAGAAGCAGCACTTGGGCGACATCGTGGGGTGGTGTGCCGAGGAACTGCCCGATGACAAGCCCCGTCACCTGTTGGGCATCAGCGAACCCGACGACCTGTTCGCGGCCTGCGCGGCCGGGGCGGACACCTTCGACTGCGTCAATCCCAGTCGCACCGCGCGCAATGGCGCGATCTACACCGCCCGCGGCAGGTACAACGTCACCACCGCCGCGAACCGGCGCGCCTTCGTTGCGCTTGAGGAGGGTTGCGATTGCTACACCTGCACCCACTACACGCGCGCCTACCTGCACCACATGTTCAAGGCCCATGAGTTCCTGGGCAAGACGCTGGCCACCATCCACAATGAGCGGTTCACCATCAGGCTGGTGGATTCGATCCGCCATGCCGTCCGGGGTGGCGAGTTCGACGCCCTGCGCACCGAATTCCTCGGTTCGTTCTACGGGGGCGCCACGCCCGGACGTGCCTGAGTGGCCGGGGCCGGGCGAACGCGTCCCTAGCAGTGGGTGCACCCATGCCATGTCAATCCCCAACTGGCGAGGCTGGCCGCATGCGGGGCCGGGTTCGTGGCAAGATCGAAACATGAGTGACACCGACGAAGCGATACCCAACGATGGCGTCGAGAACGACGAGAACACGGAGCTGGCCCAGCTGAGTCCGGCAGATTCGCTGATTGATCGCGGCGTCGCTGATCCGTTGGACGAGGGCTACATCCCTCCGGACCACTGGTCGCCGGCGCAGGGGTTCGGCAACACCGCCTCGGAGATGGCCCGCAACGAGACGATTGACCAGCGCCTCACCCAGGAGGAGCCCGAGCCCGATCCCAACGCCCCCGAACACCACTGGAACCCCGATCACGAGCCACGCCAGGTGGGCAGCAAGCGCGCCGGCCGACTGGTGGCCGCGGGCGGTGGCATCGATGCCGAGGACACCGAATCGGAATCCGTGGCCTCTGATGTCGGGATTTCCGGCGGTGCTGCCAGCGCCGAGGAAGCTGCCATGCACATCATCGAGACCGACGACGAGTCCGACGATGATGATGACGATGTGCAGACCGATGACGCCACCGTGAGCAACGATCCCGCGACGGACGGGTCGGGCACCGCCGAGAAGTTGGACGAGGACCAGTCCTGATCCATGGGGCTGGCACGGGCCGCTCGTCGCGCCTGTGCCGCATCCCCCGGGCCTGCGTGATCTGACAACGAAGGAGCAACTGTGTCCAGTCCCCAGCGGTCGACGCTGTCCCCGGTGGCATCGGGCGCCGACCATGATGTGACCGCCGGCGCGGTGGTGCGTCCCCAGCGGGTGCGCTATCCCGATATCGAGCCCTATGACGAGCGGATGCTCGACGTGGGTGACGGCCAGTCGCTGCACGTGGAGCAGAGTGGCAATCCCGACGGCATCCCCGTGGTGTTCGTGCACGGCGGTCCCGGTGGGGGCATTGGCCGCGACTACCGCGGATTCTTCGACCCCGAGTTGTTCCGCATCATCGGCTTCGACCAGCGCGGTTGCGGGCTGTCCACCCCGCATGTGTCCCAGTTGCACGATGCCGCGCAGATGGCGTCCAACACCACTGCCCACCTGGTGGGTGACATGGAGCGCCTGCGCACCGAACTGGGCATTGAGCTGTGGGGCGTGTTCGGCGGATCCTGGGGCAGCACCCTGTCGCTGGCCTATGCCGAGCAGTTCCCCGAACGGGTGAACTGGCTCGTCCTGCGGGGAATCTTCACCCTGCGTCGCAGCGAACTGGACTGGTACTACAACGGCGGGGCCTCCATGGTCTACCCCGAGCACTGGCAGCACTTCCTGGCGCCGCTGCGCCGCGCCGGCTTCGACCTCGATGGCGACAACATCGTCGGCTACCACCGCCTGTTGTGGAGCGAGGACCATGAGCTCGCCCGGGCGGCCGGACTCGCCTGGACGCGGTGGGAGGCCGCCACGTCGAGCCTGCTGTACAGCGCCGAGCACGTCGAGGAATCCAGCGATCCGGACGCCGCACTGGCGTTCGCGCGCATCGAGAACCACTACTTTGCCCACCACGGATTCCTGCGCGAGAACCAGCTGATCGAACAGGCGGGCCGGCTCGGCGACATCGACGGGGTGATCGTGCAGGGCCGCTATGACATGTGCTGCCCCGCGGCCACCAGCCATGAGCTGCACAAGGCCTGGCCACGCGCCGACTACCGCGTCGTGATGGCGGGCCATTCGGCCTTCGAACCCAACATCACCTCCGAGTTGGTGTTGGCCACCGATCGCCTGGCCGCCCGCGGCTAGTTCCCCGACACCATTGATCGCGCCGCTGCGGCGGTGATCCCAGGGGGTGGACCAGATGACCACAAGTAGCGAAGATCTCAGTTCCCAGGGCCCGGCCCGCATGGTCCCGGAGCAGTCGACCACCGCCCTCGTCGCGCGGGCCCTGCGGCGTCCGAAGGTCGTCGGCGTGGTGCTTCTCGCGGCCGAGGTCGTCCTGCGGCTTGCATCGCTGCTCGGCGGTCGCGGTGGGAACGCCGACTACCACGACGTGGACTTCTTCGGCGCCGCAGCGCTGGCCGTCATCGTCATGGCCATGGCGCGCCGGCACCCCACGGCGCAGAACCAATACGCCTGCGGGGCCCTGTTGATCATCGTCATGCTGATCGGATCGACGCACTACCTACGGTTCACCGGCCGCAAGATGTGGGACGACACCTTCAACGTGCTCGACTTCACCGGGTCCATCGCGCTGCTGGTGGTGGGTGTGATCATCATGGGCCGCACCAGGAGGATCAGGAAGGCCGCGCACCCGGCCCCGAACGGGGGAGCTGCTCGCCTCGCGCAGTGAGCGTTCCGCGGCCCCTCGGCAGCCCCGTGCGGTTCGCCGGTAACGCACAAATCACCCAATCGTCTCAGTGGGCGGGATTCTGGGTCTCATGGCGTGAGATTGTCACGTACCGTCTTCGTCGTGACGCAAACACATGCTGAAGACCCCGCCCACCCGGGTCCTGCCCCGGTGAACCACAAGGGCCGCATCATCGTCTCCTCCCTGGTGGGAACGACGATTGAGTTCTACGACTTCTACATCTACGCAACGGCCGCCATCTCGGTGTTCCCGCTGCTGTTCTTCCACTCCTCGGGTGGCAATGGCGCCCTGCTGGCCTCGCTGGCCACCTTCGGCGTCGCCTTCGTGGCGCGCCCCCTCGGATCGGTGCTGTTCGGCCACTTCGGTGACCGCGCCGGACGCAAGGCGACCCTGTTGGCGTCGCTGCTCACCATGGGGGTGGCGACCGTGCTCATCGGGCTGCTGCCCACCTACACGTCCATCGGGATCGTCGCGCCGATGCTGCTCGCCCTGATGCGCTTCTGCCAGGGCCTCGGCCTGGGCGGCGAATGGTCGGGCGCGTCGCTGCTCGCGGGGGAGAACTCGCGCGCCGGCAAGCGTGGCTTCGACTCCATGTGGCCGCAGCTGGGTGCCCCGTTCGGGTTCCTGCTGGCCAACGGATTCTTCTTCATGCTCACCATGACGATGAACTACGACTCCACCCAGGCCACCACCAACCATGCCTTCCTGGCCTGGGGTTGGCGCCTGCCCTTCCTCTTCTCGGCCGTCATCGTCGCGTTGGGCCTGTACGTGCGCTTCAAGCTGCACGAGACCCCGTCGTTCCAGCGCACCAAGGATCGCGGCGAGGTGGTGAAGGCCCCGGTGCTGGAGGTCTTCCGCAGCTCGTGGCGCGACCTGATCCGTGGCACCTTCATCATGCTGGCCACCTACACGCTGTTCTACCTGATGACCACCTGGATCCTCTCCTACGCCATCGGCAAGGTGGCGCTCGGCTACCTGGGCATCAGCTACCACTCGTTCCTGGTGGTGCAGCTGATCACCATCTGCGCCTTTGCCCTGACCATTCCGATCTCGGGCCTGCTCGGCGACAAGCTTGGGCGCAAGCGCTTCCTGCTCGTGGTCACGGTGGCCATCATCGCCTTCGGCCTGAGCTTCGGGTTCTTCCTCGATCCCGCCAGGATGGGCACCGGCAGCTCGGCCAACCTGGTGCTCATGACGGTCTTCATGCTCATCGGCATGACCCTGATGGGCCTCACCTTCGGCATCCAGTCCGCGCTGCTGCCCGAGCTGTTCCCCACCAATGTGCGCTACACCGGTTCGGCGATCTCCTACAACGTGTCGTCGATCCTCGGTGCCGCGGTGGCGCCGTTCATCGCGGCCTGGCTCGCGGCGCGCTTCGGGCCCGGCAGCGTCGGCCTCTACCTGGTCGCCATGGCCGTGTTGACGCTCATCGCCCTGATCACCACCCACGAGACGCGCGACCTCGACCTTGACGCCATCGGCCGCGACAAGCTCGCCGGCGAGGTGCCCGAATCGGTACTCGTCGACGCCTGAGGACACCCGCATCGTGCTGGTCCCGATCCCCACCGTGGTCGGGGCCAGCACCGCGTAGACTTGGGGACAACCGGAGCCTCCGGTTGATCGTTCTTTTTGCGCAGAGATGAGGGACAACCGCCCTGACTAGCATGCATGTGCAACGCGCCGATGCCGGCGATTCCGACTCGGTACGCACGCTGACCGTTCCCGCGTCGGTGGAGATGGTCAATGTGCTCGGCCCCAGCGACACCTTCCTCCGACTGCTGGAATCGCAGTTGGACGCCGACATCCTGGTGCGCGGAAATCGCATCACGTTGACCGGCACTGATGCCGACGTCGAGCTCGCCTCGGACGTGTTCACCGAGATGATCACGATCACCCGCACCGGGCAGGGCCTCACCACCGATGCGGTCGAACGCATCGTGTCCATGGAGAGCGCCGACCCCGAGGTGGCCCCCTCCCAGGTGCTCACCCAGAACATCCTGTCCAGCCGTGGGCGGACCATCCGGCCCAAGACGCTGAACCAGAAGCGCTATGTCGACGCGATCGACAACCACACGCTGACCTTCGGCATCGGCCCGGCCGGTACCGGCAAGACCTACCTAGCCATGGCCAAGGCCGTCCAGGCGCTGCAGTCCAAGAAGGTCAATCGCATCATCCTGACCCGTCCGGCCATCGAGGCCGGCGAGAGCCTCGGCTTCCTGCCCGGAACGCTGAACGAGAAGATCGACCCCTATCTGCGTCCCCTGTATGACGCATTGCACGACATGGTCGAGCCCGAGCGCGTTCCCAAGCTGCTGACCGGCGGGGTCATTGAGGTGGCGCCCCTGGCCTATATGCGTGGACGCACCCTCAATGACGCCTTCATCGTGCTCGACGAGGCGCAGAACACCAGCCCGGAGCAGATGAAGATGTTCCTCACCCGGTTGGGCTTCGGCTCGAAGATCGTCGTCACCGGCGATGTGACCCAGGTGGACCTGCCCGGGGGAGCGCCGAGCGGCCTGCGACAGGTCGAGAGCATCCTCGACGGCGTCGGCGATATCGCCTTCTGCCAGCTGACGAATCGCGACGTGGTGCGTCATCGCCTGGTGGGTCGCATCGTGGCTGCCTATGACCGCTTCGATTCCCGTCGCAACGCCGCTTCGCGCGAGCGGTGAGCGGACCGCGCGTGGCTGTGGCGTCGCTAGGCTGTGTCCATGATTGACCTGAGCAATGAGTCCGGTGAAGAGGTCGACACCCAGGCGCTGATCCGACTGGCCCGCTTCGCGCTCGACAAGTTGCGCATCCACCCGCAGGCGGACCTGTCGATCCTGCTGGTGGACGTGGACACCATGACGGCCTATCACAAGCAGTTCATGAACCTCGACGGGCCCACCGACGTGATGAGCTTCCCCATGGACGAGCTGCGCGAGCCGGCCGACGGCGAGGCACCACCGCGTGGCCTGCTCGGCGACATCGTGATCTGTCCGGCCTTCACCAGCGCCCAGGCCCCCGGGAACGGGCGCACCAACCAGGAAGAGATCGAGTACCTGCTCATCCATGGGCTGCTGCACTTGTTGGGCCACGATCACGCCGAGCCCGACGAGAAGGCTGTGATGTTCGGGCTGAACGATCGGATCATTGCCGATTGGCGGGCCGAGCAGGGTTCGGACTGAGCCGGACGCGTCGGTGGGTGCCCGCTGCGGTGTGCCCGGGGCCCCGAACCATGCACGCACGGCGCCATATCACCGGGCACGGGCGTGCCATAGACTCAACTCACCTCCGGGTTCGGTCCTGAACCCCGAACAGATGGGTGTTGACTCTTCATCGTGACGCAGACGGACTGGATTTTCATCATTGTCGCGGTGGTGCTCACCGTCTTCGGCAGCATGCTCGCCGCTGGTGAGACCGCCCTGCAGACCGTCTCGCGCAAGCGCGCGGAGCGCATGGTGGCCGACGGCATCCGGGGCGCTGACCGGGTGCTCGACATCGAGGCCGATCCGGCCCCGACCATCAACACCGCCATGTTGCTGCGCATCGTCTGCGAGACCGGTGCCGTGATCCTGGGCTGCCTGGTGGTCTTCGACAATTTCGATCATGACTGGGAACGCATCGGCATCCCACTGCTGGTGTTGTCCATCATCGACTTCATCGTGTGGGGCGTCATGCCCCGCACCTTGGGCCGTCAGCGTGCCGAACAGACGGCCGTCCGTGCCGCCCGGCCCCTCGGGGCCCTCACCTCGCTCTTCGGCTGGCTGACCAGCGGACTCATCCTGGTGGGCAATGCCCTGACACCCGGGCGTGGCTATGCCGACGGCCCGTTCAGCTCCGAGGCCGAGTTGCGCGAGATGGTCGACATCGCCGAGAAGGCCGAGGTGATCGAACACGGCGAACGCGACATGATCCACTCCGTGTTCGAGCTCGGCGACACCCTTGTGCGCGAGGTGATGGTGCCCCGCACCGATGTGGTGTTCATCGAATCCGGCAAGACACTTCGCCAGGGCATGAGCCTGGCGTTGCGTTCCGGATTCAGTCGCATTCCAGTGATCGGGGACAATCTCGATGACGTGCGCGGCATCGTCTACCTGAAGGACCTCACCAAGCGGGTCTTCGACAATCCCGAGGCCGACCAGAAGGAAACCGTCGACCAGATCATGCGTGCGGCTGTCTTCTGCCCCGACTCCAAGCCCGTCGACGACCTGCTGACCGAGATGCAGGCCACCCGCAACCACATGGTCGTGATCGTCGACGAATTCGGTGGCTCGGCCGGCGTGGCCACCATCGAGGACCTGGTGGAGGAAATCGTCGGTGAGATCACCGACGAATATGACGCAGAACCCGATCTTGCTGAACAATTGGACGATGGTCGCTGGCGTATCTCGGCACGGATGCCGCTCGATGAGGTCGGTGACCTGTTCGACCTCGAGCTGGACGACGAGGACGTGGAGACTGCCGGTGGCCTCATGGCCAAGCAGCTGAACCGGGTGCCGATCATCGGCTCCGAGGTGGTGTGGAAGGGCCTGCGCTTCGTGGCCGAGAAGGCCACCGGGCGCCGCCACCAGATCGACACCATCGTGGTGAGCCGCGAACCCGAACCTGAGCCATCCCCCGATCAGAAGGATGATGATGACTGACCAACAGCCCGCGGGCAGCCAGGAATTCCGCAGCGGATTCGTCTGCTTCGTCGGACGCCCGAATGCCGGGAAGTCGACGCTCACCAATGCCTTGGTGGGTTCGAAGATCGCCATCACCAGCAGCAAGCCGCAGACCACGCGCCATGCCGTGCGGGGCGTGCTCCACCGTGCCGATGGCCAGCTGATCATCATCGACACCCCCGGGCTGAGCAAGCCGCGCTCCCTGCTGCAACAGCGTCTCAATGATCTGGTGCGTTCCACCTGGTCGGAGGTCGATGTGGTTGCGCTCGTGTTCCCTGCCGATGAGCACATCGGTCCCGGCGACATCTACCTGGCAACCCAGCTCGCCGAACTCGCCAAGCCGCCGACCCTGGTGGCGATCGTGACCAAGACCGATCTGGTCAGTCCCGAACGGCTGGCCAAACACCTGCTGCGCGTCGCCAGGTTGCAGGACGACCTGGCCATCACCTTCGCCCACATCCTGCCCTGCTCGGCCCGGTCGGGCTCCCAGGTGGGGGAGGTGGCCGATGTGCTCCTCAGCCTGATGCCCCCGGGTCCCGACTACTATCCCGACGGTGAGATCACCGATGAGCCCGACGAGACCCTCGTGGCCGAGCTCATCCGCGAGGCGGCACTGGAGGAGGTCCGTGACGAGCTTCCCCACTCGATCGCCGTGGAGGTGGACGAGATGATGCTGCGCGACGGTCGCCCGATCGACCGTCCACTGGTCGACATCTTCGCTTCGATGATCGTCGAGCGCGATTCGCAGCGCGGGATCATGGTGGGCCATGCCGGTGAGCGCATCAAGCGCATCGGCGTGCGGGCCCGACGCCAGATTCGGGCGCTGCTGGGCACCCAAGTGCACCTTGACCTGCGCGTCAAGGTGGTCAAGGACTGGCAACGCGATGCAAAGCAGTTGAACCGCCTCGGTTTCTGAGCGTCCATAATGGCTGCAGGCGGTTGATGGCGGAAAGGTCGTGCGCAAGATGACGCTATTCGGACGCAGCCGTAGGCAGGCATGGGGCACCAAGGTGGTCTATGAACGCGTCGATGATGCCCGGGGCAACAAGGTGGGCGCGGCCGTCCATGACATCGGCTCCACCAATGTGTTGACGCTGCTGGTGGTTCCCACCCCGCAGGGCGGTATTCATGAGGTCAGTTCGCGGATCGAGTGCCAGAATTCGAATCCGTTCACATGGACCCACAGTTTCCACATCGTCGACGGCACCCTGCTCGACGTGGGGCGCACCGACCAGATGCCTGCATTCTGCGTTCCCATGTGGGCTGAATTCGCCGTGGCCAGCTACCTGGCCGAGCATGACAAGCATGAGCCCGTCGAATGCTCGATGATCGACGAATCGAGCGGGGATGCGCATCCCGCCGCCTTCGCATGGTCCGGGCACGATAGCGTGGTGTGGAGCGTCGATGGTGCCGTGCGGTGCCGTCATGGCGTGACCGATGGGGAGATCACTGTGAGCGAGTGGCCCGGATTCACCAGCGTGCGCGTGAGTGATGAGGACGAGCTGCTCCGCGGCATCTCGGCACAGATCCGCTATCGGGTTGTTGATTTTGTGAGGGGCATCGAGTCGCGCTGATAACAGTGCGCTCAGCGTCCGCGGCGATGGCAATTGCCATGGTCTTCACAAAGTGGTTGCAAGAATGTGGATGCAGTTTCAGCGGCGTCACACCAAGGAGAGGAAGAACAATGGCAAAGAAGTCACAAGAGGTAACCGGTAAGAAGAAGCACAAGCTGCTGCGTTGCCTGCTGTGGTGCACCGCGTTGAGTGGCGCGGTCGTCGCAGCCGTCATCTACCTGGGTCGTCCCGGAACGGGCGAATAGGTCACGCACTGAAGGGCAAGGGGGCGGGCAGAACCAGCAATGGTCCTGCCCGCCCCCCTTGCATGCCGCAGTGATTGCCGCCCGGGATGGCCCCACGAGGTCCGGGCCGCGGCCCGGGTGCGGGGGAGGTCAGGCGTCGGCGCGATGGGTGATGCGGCCGCGCGACATCGTCAGATAGGGGCGCATTCCGGCCAGTGCCTCTGGCTGGATGGTGAAGGGATCATCGTCGAGCACCACCAGGTCGGCGCGCCCGCCGGGGACCAACTGGTTGATGCCGGAGGTCGAGGCGCGCAGTGCCTGCCCGACGCTGAGTGTCTCGTCGGGCTGCCAGGCGCCGTCGGACGATCCGGGTTCCCTGCCCGTGACCGCCACCGAAATCGCCAGCCATGGGTCGAGTGGGGCCACCGGGGCGTCCGAGCCGAAGACCAACCGGATGCGGGCCGCTGCCATCGAGGCCAGGGCGTGCACATGGCGGGGACGCTCGGTCCACACCTCGGCGAACCCGAGTCGGTCGGCGATGATCTGGGCGGGCTGCACGCTGGCGGTCAACCCGAGGTCCGCCATGCGGGCCAGGTCGCCGTCGTGCATCACGGTGGCGTGTTCGACCGTTCCGTGCGCGCCAGTCTCGGCAAAGCACTCCAGGACCCTGGCCACGGTGGCATCCCCGATGGCATGCACCGCCACCTCGATGCCGCTGCGTTCGGCCAGGCTCATCAGCCTGCTCAGCTCCGCGGCACTGATGTCGGCCGTGCCGTGCGGGTCGATGCCGGGGGCGGGGCGACGATAGCTCTCCGTGCACCAGGCGGTGCGGGCCGATACCGAGCCGTCGGCGATCACCTTGAGTGGCCCGGCGGTGAGCCACTGGTCGTCGTCGAGCAGTGCTCCCGTGGCCAGTCCGGTGGCCACCCAGTCATCCACCGTGTCCGGCCAACAGGCGATGCGCACCTGCAGCCGCTGGTCGGGGGAGGCGGCCCGGTTGCGCCATGCGTCGATGCGATGGCCCCCCGTCTGCATGTCGACGATGCCGACCACCCCGCGGGCCGCCGCCTCGGACTGGGCGTCGATCAGTGCCCGGCTGCGGGCAGCCCGGTCCACCTCGTCGAGCCGGTCCTCCAGGGCGAAGGCGTCCTGTTCCCGCAGCACGCCGCTACTGGCGGTGCCGGTCACCCGGTCGCGGAAGCCCCACTGTTGCAGGCCCCGGCTGTTCACCCACACCGAGTGCAGGTCGTTCATGTACACCGCCACGGGATGGTTACCGCTGATCGCGTCCAGCTCACGGGTGTCGGGCCGGTCGGGCCACTGTGAATCGCGGGCGCCCACGGCGATGAGGGCCGCTCCCGCGGGCAGTCGGGTGATGGAGGCAGCCAGCCGGCTCAGGGTGTCATTGGCCGAGACGCATCCGGAGACGTCCAGGCGGGTCTTGGAGGCTGCCCACAGGTCGAAGTGCACGTGGTAGTCCCACAGTCCCGGCATGACGATGCGGCCCTCCAGGTCGATCACCTCGTCGTCGGGAGCGATCATGGCTGGCCCGCCTCGCCTGACTTGGTTGCCGCTGACCAACACGTCGTGGGGAAGTCCGACCCGACCGGTGGTGAGGTCGAGCAGACGGGCGTGTCGAAACATCATGCGCCCCATCAAAGCCGACGCCCACCCCGGTGCGCGCCACGGACGATAACTGGACATTGCCATCGGCACGCGGCAAGCGACTACAGTAATTCTCGTGACATTTGCGGCGTGCCCGATGGGTCTCCTCCTTGGTTGCCGCAGCGAGGGCCGTTTCTTCTAGCTGGCCATCCTCGCTGCGGAGTTCTGACGCGTCGGCGCCCGGGCGACCCCGGGTCTTCCATATCCGTGAAGAGGATTCGGATGTCCACCACCTTTCAACCTTCCAAGAGCTTCGCCGCCCCGCACGTCTGTGGGCTCTCCCAGCCCATCGCGACGCCCAGCGGCATGAACTACGAGCGCTACCAGCCCTTCCATCCGATGAGCCTGCCCGACCGCACATGGCCGGACCAGCGGATCACCAAGGCGCCCCGGTGGCTGTCCACCGACTTGCGCGACGGCAACCAGGCCCTGATCGATCCGATGACCCCGGCCCGCAAGCGCAAGATGTTCGACCTGCTGGTCAAGATGGGGTACAAGGAGATCGAGATCGGCTTCCCGTCCGCGTCACAGACCGAATGGGACTTCGTCCGCTCCCTCATCGAGGACCCCGAGGCGATTCCCGATGACGTGGTGATCTCGGTTCTGACGCAGGCCCGTGAGGACCTGATCGATCGCACGGTGCAGTCGCTGGTCGGCGCCAAGCGCGCCACCGTCCACATGTACAACGCGACGGCCGAGCTGTTCCGCCGCGTCGTCTTCCACACCACCCAACAGGGCACCATCGACCTGGCCCAACAGGGCACCCGATGGGTGATCGACGCCATCGAGAAGTACCTGCCCGACACACCCATCGGCTACGAGTACAGCCCCGAGATCTTCACCCAGACGCCCACCGACTACGCCATTGAGGTGTGCGATCGCGTCATGGACGTATGGCAGCCCGACGATGAACGCGAAATCATCCTGAACCTGCCGGCGACCGTCGAGATGTCGACGCCGAACACCTACGCCGACCAGATCGAGTACTTCTCGCGTAATATCTCGCACCGTGACAATGTGTGCATCTCAATGCACTGCCACAACGACCGGGGCTGCGCCGTGGCAGCCTCCGAGCTGGGCCAGATGGCCGGCGCCCAACGCGTCGAGGGTTGCCTGTTCGGCCACGGCGAGCGTACCGGCAATGTCGACCTGGTGACCCTGGGCATGAACCTGTTCAGCCAGGGCATCGATCCGATGATCGACTTCTCCGACATGGACACCATCCGGCGCACCGTCGAGTACTGCACCGGGATGCCGGTGCCGGCCCGTTCCCCCTATGCCGGCGACCTGGTCTACACGGCGTTCTCGGGATCGCATCAGGATGCGATCAAGAAGGGCCTGGAAGACCTGGAGACCCGGGCCAGGGCAGAGGGCACCTCGATCCACAAGATCCGTTGGGAGGCCCCCTACCTGCCGGTTGATCCCCAGGACGTGGGGCGCACCTATGAGGCCGTGATCCGCGTCAACAGCCAGTCGGGCAAGGGCGGCATGGCCTACCTGATGAAGGCGGATCACCACCTGGAGCTGCCCCGTCGCCTGCAGATGGAGTTCAGTGGCGTGGTGCAGGCCCAGGCGGATGATTCCGGCCACGAGGTCACCAGCCCGGTGCTGTGGGACATCTTTGATTCCGAGTACCTCCGCCGCGATACCCCCTTCAAGCTGGGTGAATTCACCGTCGGTGCAGCCCACGGCCAGACGCAGATCACTGCCGACCTCGATGTGCGGGGCAAGCAGACCACGGTGACCGGGGAGGGCAACGGCCCGCTGTCGGCATTCATCGACGCGCTGGGCCAGGTGGGCGCCCACGTGCGCGTGCTCGACTACACCGAGCACGCCCTGACCTCCGGCGGCGACGCCTATGCGGCCGCCTATGTGGAATGTGAGGTGGGCGAGGGCGACAACACCCAGGTGCTGTGGGGCGTGGGCATCGATCCCGACATCACCACCGCCACCCTGAAGGCGGCATTGAGCGCGCTCGACCGGGCCTGATCCGGCTTCGCGCTGCAGTGGGCTGGTCGCGGGATCCACGACCAGCCCACTGCAGCGATGTGCTCAGCGCTCATGCGCCATCGGCGCGGTGCCCCCGGGGGCTGCGGACGATGGCTATTTCGACTGCAAGCCATTCAGGTAGTCGCGCAGCACCACCGCCTGATTGTCCTTCTGGTCCTTGGCGCCGTAGACCAGCGTCAGCTTCGACTTGCCTGACTCCTCGGCGCGTTTCAGCAGGGCGGCGGGCTCACTGGATGCGTCCAGCTCGGCGCGATAGCGCGTGGTGAACTCACCGAACAACTCTTCCTGGTGGTTGAACCACTTGCGCAGGTCCGTGCTCGGCGCGACGTCCTTGCACCATTCGTCGAGCTCGGCGCGCACCTTCGACTCCCCACGGGGCCACAGTCGGTCGACCAAAGCGCGATAGCCATCATCGGGTGAGGCGGGTTCATAGACGCGTTTGATAGCGATATCCATACTTCGAGTCAAGCACGGGCCATTAACCCGTTCCAGTCATCTCAACCTGCCGGCAACCGGCTATGCGCCCTGAGTGCTGGAATCCGTACCCCCATAGCGGCGATCGCGATGGACATACCGGTTGACGGCGTCCCACAGGTCGCGGCGGTCCCAGTCGGGCCACAGCTTCTGCGAGAAGACCAGCTCGGCATAGGCGCTCTGCCAGATGAGGAAGTTGCTCAGCCGCTGTTCTCCCGAGCTGCGCACGAACAGGTCCACGTCGGGCATGTCCGGCTCATCCAGGTAGCGGTGGAAGCTCTTCTCGGTGAGGTGGGCCGGATCCAGCCGTCCGGCCGCCGCGGCGGCCGCGATCTTGCGGGCGGCGTCCACGATCTCGGCACGTCCGCCATAGTTCACGCAGAACTGCATCTGCAGCGTGTCGTTGTGCCGGGTGCGTTCCTCGGCCTGCTCGAGCTCCGTGATGACGCTGCGCCACAGGCGGGGACGGCGACCCGCCCAGCGCACCCGCACCCCCCAGGCATCCAGCTCGTCGAGGCGGCGATGGATCACCGAACGGCTGAAGCCCATCAGGAAGCGGACCTCCTCGGGGGAGCGCTTCCAGTTCTCGGTGCTGAACGCGTAGACCGACAGGCAGTCAATTCCCATCTCGATGGCGCCCGCGATCACATCGAACAACGCCGACTCCCCGGCCTCATGTCCCTTGGTGCGGGGCAATCCACGCTGGGTTGCCCACCGCCCATTGCCGTCCATCACCACGGCGACGTGGCGGGGCAGCGCCTTGGCGGGCAGGGCGGGTGGGCGCGCCCCACTGGGATGCGGGTCGGGCGCCCGATGGGCTGGATGAGGAGTGCTCGTTGCCACGATCCGACACTAGTGCGTGGTCGACCGACGTGGCGCGACGATCCGTTTGGGCGGGCAACGCACAATGAAGACGTGCCCACCTATCGTGATGAAGCCGTCGTGCTGCGAACCCACAAGCTGGGCGAGGCCGACCGCATCATCACCCTGCTGAGCCGCACGCACGGCAAGGTGCGGGCCGTGGCGCGCGGGGTGCGACGCACATCCAGCAAGTTCGGCGGCAGGCTCGAGCCGTGCAACCACGTGGACGTGCAGTTCGCGGTGGGCCGCAGCCTTGACATCGTGACGCAGGTGGAATGCCTGCATCCCTATGGTGATCCCCTCACCAGGGACTATGTGCTCTATACCACCGGCGAGACGATGCTCGAGGTGGCCGACCGCCTGGTCGCGGTGGAGAACGAGCCCTCGCTGCAGCAGTACCGACTGCTCGTGGGGGCCCTGCGGGTGCTCGGACAGGGCACCAGCGATGGACCGCGCCCAGCGACGATGGTGCTGGATTCCTATCTGTTGCGATCCCTGGCGGTGGCCGGCTACGCCCCCGTGCTGGATTCCTGCGCCAGGTGCGGCGTGATGGGGCAGCAGGAGTGGTTCTCGCCCTCCATCGGGGGCATGGTCTGCTCGGGTTGCCGTCCACCCGGCTCGGCGCGCCCGGAGCCCGAATCGTGGCAGTTCCTCGGGGCCCTCATGAGCGGGGACTGGCCCGCCACGCGCACCGTCGGTGAGGGCACCCAACGCGAGGTGTCCGGGCTGATCGCGGCCTTCTCGTCATGGCACCTGGAGCACCAGCTGCGCTCGCTGCCCCTCATTCCCCGCGGCTGAGAACGCCGAAACTAGTCCTCACCGCCATGCCGTCCGGGTCATCCGCCGGCGCCGAATCGCCGCCCATATTCCGCATGATGGGAGATGCTTAGAGTCACCTTCGAACCGCGCCGGCCGTGCTGTTAGTATCAAGGCAACTTGGACAAGGACGTCAGGGGCCCCGATGACTCTGAAGCGCATGGTCGACCTGATGGATGTCGCCGCCCTCGCGAAGACCCTGGAAGACTTCTCCGAGGCCACTGGCTTCGCCACGGTCGCCGTCGATGCCCAGGGCGTGCCGGTCACCGAGATGTGCGCATTCACCGACTTCTGTCGCGCAATCCGCCAAGATCCCGTGCGTCGCACACTGTGCCACGGCTGTGATGCCTATGGCGGCCTCCAGTCTCTGGCTCACGGCACCACGCAGATCTATCGCTGCCATGCCGGATTGGTCGATTTTTCGGTGCCGATCACCAGCCAGAACAGCTACGTCGGGGCGATCCTGTGTGGTCAGGCCAGGGTCCCTGAGCTGGAACAGCCTGATTTCCTGATGGGTGATTCACCATGGCGGGGCGATCCCACGCTGGAGCAGTACTACGAGCAGGTACCCGTGGTGGGGCGCCGTAGGGTACAGGCCGCCGCCCAGACCCTGCTCGGCCTGCGTGCCGGGGTCGAGGGCTATTCGGGAAAGCTGCGGTTGTTCCTGTCCGATGATCAGGCCAGCGGGGGAGTGGCCCAGAGCCAGGCCCGGGGGGCCGCCCTGCGCGGACTGAGCGTGGTTCCCACCGATATTGTCGCGGGGTTCACACCCAACCCGAACACGTCGTCGGCCCGGGCCGCGGATGATGAGGCCGATTCCGACGCTCCTGCGAGCGACAGTGCGGACATCCTTCGAACGGCTCTGTTGGCCGAGGACTTTGCGGGCACGGTCGCCGAGATCTCGGTGCAGTTGCAGGCCGCCTTCGATCCGGTTCCGGGCACCGATGTGCTGGAGGGGGTGCAGGCACTGGACGAGGCCCTCCTGGCCGTGGCCCGTGACATCGCGCCACGCCTCGCGCCACACTTGGAGGAGACCATCGTGCGGCACCGACGCGGTGCCGGCGCCCATCCGGGCCGCTACACGAGCCAGCTGCACGCCGAACGGCTGGCCACCCTGATCCTCGATGAGGTGCTCCGCACCCGTCCGCAACGGCAGCACAACCTGCGCGATCTCATCAATGACATCGCCCGCAACCCCGCCCGCGCGCTGTCGCTGACCGAGGCAGCCCGAAAGCTCCACTGGTCCCCGGGGCACCTGTCGAAGTTGTTCAAATCGGTCACGGGCGACACATTCGTGTCATATGTGATGTCACGGCGGCTGGAACGGGCCGAGCTGATGCTAGCGTCCACCCAGATGCCGGTGGGTGAAATCGCGACCACCCTGGATTTCAGCCAGGTGAACTACTTCTCCAGGGTCTTCCGTTCCCGAACGGGGATGTCGCCCAGCGAATACCGGCGACAGCATTCATCGTTCGACCGGAGACCGCTCCATGAAGCAATTCCAACTGGCCACTTCTCTCGCCTGCGGGCCTGACGCACTCACCGCGCTGGACAGGCTCGGCGGACGCCGCGTCTTGGTCATCACGGACGCCTTCATGGCCTCCTCGGCACTGATGGACACCGTGCGCGGCCACCTCGGCAGCGCCGAGATCACGGTCTTCGACCAGGTGCAGCCCAATCCCGACGTCCAGGCCGTCGCGCGCGGCCTGCGGGCCTTCCTTGACTGCGCCCCCGAGGCCCTGCTGGCCCTGGGCGGGGGATCGCCGATCGACACCGCCAAGGCGGTGCGCAAGATTGCCCTCGAGCAGGGCCAGCCACTGTCGGCGGGCTTCTATGTGGTGCCCACCACCTCGGGAACCGGGTCGGAGGTCAGCTCGTTCGCGGTGGTCACCGATCCCGAGCACGACGCCAAGCTCCCCATGACCTCACCCGACATGGTGGCAGATGTGGCCATCCTCGACCCTGACGCGGTGCGCACCTGCCCGCCCACGCTCACCGCCGACTCCGGGATGGACGCGCTCAGCCACGCGGTGGAGGCCTATGTTGCGCTGGACCACAACGACATCACGGACGCACTGGCCGAGAAGGCGCTGCGACTGATCAGCGCGAACCTGGTGGCCAGCTTCCGCGACGGGAACGACCTTGCGGCCAGGGAACACCAGCAGAATGCGGCGACGATGGCCGGCATCGCCTTCGAGAACTCCGGACTGGGCATCGTGCACGGGTTGTCCCATGCCATCGGCGGCAGCTTCCATGTGGCGCACGGCAGGCTCAACGGCATCCTGATGCCGCATGTGATCGGCTTCAACGCCGGCGAGCTGGGCTTCGGGGCTGCCACGTTGTCGCCCATCGCCGAGCGCTATGCACAGCTCGCGGCGGCCATCGGCATCGACGCGGCCACCCGACGCGGACTGGTGACGGGGCTCGTCGACTTCATCACCGCCATACGTCGTGACCTTGACATGCCGGCCTCGCTCACCGACGCCGGCGTCGACCGCGCCGCCTTCCGGGCTGCCATTCCACAGCTGTCCCAGACCGCATTGCGCGACTTCTGCACATCGGGAAACCCCCGGCCGGTGACCGCTCATGAGCTCGCCGGGCTGTTGGCCCACGCCCTCTAGTCCCCGCCGACCCGTACGGTCCACCCCGGAGGGCGCCGGGAGGGTGCCGGGACTAGGCCAGACGGGCTGCGAGCCGATCGATTCCGGCCCCGGTCATGGCAGACACGGGGAAGATCTGCGTCACGCCGGCCATCTGCAGGTGTGACGTGGCGATGTCGATCGCCACCTGGTCGGCAAGGTCGATCTTCGTCACGACGCCCACCGACGGTGGCATGAAGAAGCTGGTGAACCCGGGTGGGAACTTCGCCTCCGACACCTGCGCGGAGGCGAGCAGCACCACCAGGTCCACCTCGAAGGAAGCCATCCGCAGGGCATGCTTGTAGAACGGCATCTCCAGGTATTCGCCCGGCGTGTCCACGATGGTGCCGTCGGTGTAGATCGTCTCGGTCTTTGCGTAGCTGGGTTCGCGCTCGTGCAGGCACTGCAAAAGGGTCGTCTTCCCGGCACCGACCGAGCCGACCAACAGGATCTTCTTCATGAACGCGTGATGGGTGGGCGGGCAAAGCCGAGCTCATCGCACAGCACCGCCACCACGTTCTCAATCGCCGATTCGACGTCCGACAGCTGGCCGAGCACGACTAGGGAACCCGAGAAGCGGTCCACGAAACCCAACGACACCGCCGAGGCCTTCGTGGCCACATCGGCGGCGATGATCGACGCTTCGCTGGGGGTGATCGTCATGATGCCGAGTGCCTCGGTGCCCGCGGGCAGGCCGATCTTCGGGTAGAGGCCGGGATCCGGATTGGCGGCTCTTCACGAACGAGGGTGTAGCGGGTTGAGCGTGTCGGTGGCCGGGTAGGGGTCGAGGTCTCCCTGAGGATGGAAGTTCTCACACTCGCCATCTGCCGGAAGACCTCGACGTGTCACACCCTACTTTCACTACACCTTGCCTGACCACGTTCTGCGGTCTCGACGAGCTCGGCCTGGAGGCTGTCGGGCAGCGTCTGGACCCGGATCGGGCGGTGATCGAGTGCCGTGTCGTGGAGCCGGACCGGTGGTGCCGCGAGTGTGGATGCGAGGGCGCCCCGCGCGACACGGTGATCCGTCGGCTCGCGCATGAGCCGTTCGGGCATCGGCCCACGACCCTGCTGATCCGGGTCCGGCGCTACAAATGCTGCGGGTGTGGGCGGGTCTGGCGGCAGGACACCACGGCCGCCGCGCCGGTACGGGTGAAGATCTCCCGCGGTGGGTTGGCGTGGGGGCTGGCGGGCTTGGTCCTCGATCATCTCTCGGTCACGCGTGTCGCGGCAGGGCTGGGGGTGTCCTGGTCCGCCGCGAACGACGCGATCCTCGCCGAGGGCCGCCGGCGGCTGATCGATGACCCGGCGCGGTTCGAGGGCGTGACCACGATCGGCGTCGACGAGCACGTGTGGCGACACACCCGCCACGGCGACACGTACGTGACCGTGATCATCGACCTGACCCCGGTGCGCGACAAGACCGGCCCGGCACGGCTGCTGGACATGGTCGCCGGACGCTCGAAAGCCGTGTTCAAGACCTGGCTCGCCGCCAGACCGAAGCCCTGGCGAGAGGGGATCGAGGTCGTCGCCATGGACGGATTCACCGGGTTCAAGACCGCCGCCGCCGAAGAACTGCCCGACGCGGCCCCGGTCATGGATCCGTTCCACGTGATCCGGCTCGCCGGTGACGCGCTGGAGAACTGCCGACGCCGGGTACAGCACGACGTCTTCGGCCGGCGGGGCATGAAGGGCGATCCGCTCTACCAGGCCAGACGGACCCTGCTCACCGGTGCCGGTCTGCTCACCGACAAGCAGCAGGCGCGGCTAGATGCCCTGTTCGCCGAGGACAGGCACGTCGAGGTCGAAGCGACGTGGGGC